>CAZION010000174.1:0-14069 GCA_964540865.1 uncultured Victivallis sp. | reverse complement strand
TCATAAGGATTAACTTTTTTATTTTTTGTACGCAACTTTGAAATTCCTTAACGTTGAATTAGGCGGCCAAAAAGGCCGCAACTCTGAATATCCAATAGCCAACACGGAATATCCAATGTCCAAGTTAAGATTTTTCTGGATTCAATTCCGATGGATATTGGAAATTGAGTGTTGGATATTGGGTGTTCAATTTTTGAAATTCCTTAACGTCAAATTAGGCGTCCAGGGGCCGCAACTTTAAATAATTTGAACATCGAACACTGAACATCCAACTTCCAACTTCGAATGAATTCAGTTTTAATTCGATGTTGGATGTTCATGTCCTTAACGTTTAATTAAGAATGCCGGCAAGGGTGCCGGCGTTCCAACTTTGAAATTCCTTAACGTTCAAGTTAAGCGCTGGCATACTTGATTTATTCGTCAAATCCGATTACTTTTCCAGGATTGAATAATAAAATTCATAAATAACCTTATGTTTATCAGGAGGATAAAGGATGCGTGCAAGATCAAAGATCGCAATCGGAGTTACAGGTTTGCTTCTGGCCTTTTCGCAAATTCAGGCGGCGGATGTCAATGAATGGTCCCAGTGGCGCGGCGCAAACAGGGACGATTTGTCCAAGGAAACAGGCCTCCTGAAGCAGTGGCCGGCAGGCGGCCCGGAGCTGAAGTGGAAAGCAACGGAACTTGGCGGGGGGTTTTCCGGGATTTCAGTGGTTGGCGGCAAGATTTTCACCATGGGCGATCTTGATGGCGCCAGCCAGTTAATGGCGTTTGACGAGGCCAACGGAAAGAAGCTGTGGTCGACTAGGCTTGGAGAGGCGGGCGGTGGTGACGGCTACCCAGGGCCACGCAGCAATCCTACGGTTGCCGGAGGACGCGTCTACGCCCTCGGCCAATTCGGCGATCTGCTCTGTGCGGATGCCACAACAGGCAATGAAGTGTGGCGCAAAAACTGCGTCAAGGATTTCGGCGGAGCAAAACCGCAATGGGGTTACTCCGAGTCACCTCTCGTCGACGACGGAAAGCTGATTTGCACACCTGGAGGCAGACAGGGAACCATTATGGCCCTGGACGCAAAGACCGGTGCATTGCTCTGGCGCACCAAGGACTATACCGACGCCCCGCACCATTCATCGATGATCCTGGAAACCGTATTCGGCCAGAAACAGGTCATTCAACTGACCTCCGCTAGCGTCGTGGGCGTAGCTGTGGCAGAAGGCAAAGTGCTGTGGCGCGCCAACCGCCCGGGCAATACCGCCGTAGTTCCGACACCTGTTTACGCCGACAACCAAGTCTTTGTAACCTCAGGTTACGGCGTCGGCTGCAATGCATTCAAAATATCCAAGGATGAGAAGGGTTTCAATGCTGAACAGATTTACGCCAACACGAACATGGTCAATCACCATGGCGGTGTCATTCTGCTGAACGGCTATGTCTATGGCTTTTCTGATTCCAAGGGTTGGATCTGCCTGAATTTCAAGACCGGCGAAATTGCCTGGACCAACAAAGGTGTCGGCAAGGGGGCAATATCATACGCCGACGGACATTTCTATATCCGTAGCGAATCAGGAAAAGGCGCGGTTGCCCTAATCGAAGCGAATCCGGCTAAATACATCGAAAAAGGGCGCTTTGATCAAGTTGACCGCAGCGATAAGAACAGCTGGACGCATCCGGTCATCGTTAATGGCAAGCTTTACATCCGTGACCAGGGCACCCTGCTCTGTTACGATGTAAAGGGCAAGTAGTTTCTGCACGTTTTTCACAAAATTAATTCATGAACGGCATCCGCTCATGAATTAATCAGGCTAGGATCTGATGCTACTGTTATTCTGACAGGTTGTAGCAGAGCAGAATATCGTCATGTCTGAGGTAGAGCTTTTTGTCATGGATCACAGGATGGGCCCATGCCGGGCCGGCTGACAATGGCGGAATGAAGCTGCCTTTCAATCGGAATTCCTTGGGAGTAGCCTCGACCAGCAGGACCTGCCCCCGGTCATATCGGTATATCACATGCCCGTCGGCATAGAGTACTGAGGCCGATCCCCCATCCGCCGGCTTCGTCTTCCATTCTATCTTGCCGGAGGCGAAGTCGAGACAGGTCGGCTCCCCTCTGTTGAGGCCGCTTCCGCCGTAGACCTTCTCGTCCACCAGGACGACCCCGCCGTGATGGTTCTGGAATTGCTTGGCAGGCATGGAGTAAAGTTCCTCCACTTTGAAAGATTCTCCTTCGCGGCTGACCTTGAGCAGCGCGCTTCCGGTATTGTATCCATTGGTCACGAAGACATAGGCCCCCCTTACAATCGGATGCGTGATGTTAGCCACTTCGCTGGCAAGTTTGTTGTAGCCCCATAAAAACCTCCCGGTGTCGGCGGACACGGCAATGACACCTCGTCCGACAACCTGGACGTACTGGCGAACACCTCCGATCTCGGCAACTACCGCGGATGAGTATCCGGCACCTTCCTTACCCTTGGCACCCAGATCGGGCATAGCGCATTTCCATATGAGCTGGCCGCTTTTCTTGTCCAGGGCGACCATTACGGCATCATTGCCGCCAGGCGTACAAACAAGCCGGTCTCCATCTATCAGCGGCGACTCGCTGAACTTCCAGACACTCATCATCTTCCCGCCGAAATCCTTCGCCAGGCTCTTCCTCCAACATACGGTTCCTGTTTCGACGTCGAGACACACCAAGTCTCCCGCGGTGCCAATGGCATAGAGGAAATTTCCGTCTACCGTCGGGGTCGACAACGCTCCGAACTCCTTGTATGGATCACCTAGTCTCGTCTCCCAAAGTCTCTTGCGGTTATTCAGGTCATAACACATGACGAACTGACCTTCTTTTTTGTCGCCAATCGTGAAAAATTTGCCGTTGGCGATTGAGATTGAGGACATTCCGCTTCCAAGTCCATCAAGTTTCCACAGGAGTTGCGGACCACCCTCCGGCCATTGTTTCAACAGGCCGGTCTCAGGACACAGCGAATCGCGGTTTGGACCGTGGAACTGAGGCCAGTCACCGACAGTAGCGGAAATCAGAGGCTTCACAGATATCGCAACCGCCGTATCAGCGATTTTTTTGCCGGTTTCGGCTTCGACAATTTTCTCCCTTCCCTCTTCTATCTTCTTGACAATCCTCGCGGCGGACTGGCGGAGTTTTGGATCCTTGTCCTCCAATGCCTTACGAGCCGCAGAGAGCACTTCATCCGAAGAGGCATCCATGATCCACAGAACAGTGGCGGCGCGGCCTCTGATGCCATCCTTGCCGTTATTGAGAATCTCGATTAGAACCGGCGTAGCGTCCGGGCCAATCTCATTTATGGCTCCCATCATTGCGGTCACCACCCATGCCTTATCGTTATCAGATGCCTTGAGCAAAGCCGGGATTGCAGATATGGCCCCCTTCCCCATGCGCCCGAGAGAGTCGGCCGCCGCCACCTGCGCCTCCGGCGAATTGCTTTCAAGTTCCTTTATCAAAGCTTTGATTTTCGGATCCGCATTATCGGATTCCCCTGTAACTACAGCGGAGAAAACAAAAAACAGACAGAAGACAAACAGTGACGACATGCAGTTGCAGCGCAGTTTCATAGTCTCTTTTTTAATCCTTATATTTCGCGGCAATTGCAAGATTGCCTCTTTAGAGCTGATTGATAAAGTTGTTCACAGCTTATGCGAGATAAATCACATGAGAAAAATCCCAAATGCCTATTCAAGAATTCTACTTAAAATCAAGCATCTTATGGTTTTTCCTATAGAATAGCCGTCTCACTGGAGACTGAAGCCTTAGCTGCATCCGAAGAGGTCATAGACTGGAAGAAGGCTCCTTCTTCAATTCCCTTGCTCGGGGTATCCCCAAAGGTTTTGGGGCAAGCTTTCGTACGGTGCCTCGAACGCCTGCAACTTCGACTCGAAGGAAATCGGACGCGCCCCCCTGAACGTCACGATCCAGAAATAGTCGTAATTATCGCTATCCCAGCTCGCCGGCACCAGGGATCGATACGACTCGGGCAGCTTATCGAGATGCAGCAGTTGTCGCCAAGTGACAAGTTCCCCGGGGAACTGTTGTTCAAGCGTCTCGCTGGCGAGGTGATCGTGCTCCCAGCAAATCACCACGGTGCGTCCGTCCCATTTGGAATTATTGAAGAGGTCATACGCCGCCTCCTGGGTGCGCTTATTCAGCACCAGCACCTCGTCCTGTACCACGGCGGAACTGGGCACAGAGCTGTACGCCACCGTCGGCAAATTCCAGGTCGCGGCGGCGGGTGTGATCAACTCGATCGTATGCAGGGTTGTGCTCAAAAAGGCCACCGGTTTCTCCTTCAAGCCGAACAGCGACTGAGATGCCCCAGCCCCCAGGAACTGGTGCGCCAGCGCCTGCGCCCGCAAGTCACCCGTCGGGCTCATTTCAAAGGGGTTGGCCTTCTCTCCGTGCCGCAACAGAATCACGCGGCGCGGAGCAGCCACGGCATCGTAGGCCAAGACCGACAGGCAGACACCGATAAGGATCAGCGAGCATAGCTTTTTCATTGTCAACACCTTTCACTTTAGTTTTGAGCGTTAAATTAATATAAAATGTCATACATTAAAAGCAAGCGGAGAACAGCTCGTCCGAGCATCAGTCTTCAAAGCACAAAAGTAGAACCTTGATGATTCGCTGTCTCCGGCCATCTTTAGAACAAGAATTCCTTTCAGCATGCTCTATGGCACTGACCATTGATGTAAAATCATGACAGAGCACTTATTATATAGATATCTGCTGCTGGCTCTCCTAGCCGGGCCAAGCCCAATCACCCTCCTTGCAGGTGATGCTGCAGTACCCGTCTATGAGGTTGTGACTTTGCATGCATATATTGAACAGACGTTATCCACCAGCTACCAGGAAACCGTAAAAGTCGTTGGCAGTCCGAGAATATACAAAGGACATCCCTGCACGCTCTGGGATCAGGAGGATGTCGATCGCCTGAAATCGGTCATCAGCACAGAAACTGCGCTCCAGGAGCGCCTTTCCAGACTCAGGACCGATATGGTGGAAAAGCGGATTGGTCCAGCTGCAGTTGAGAGAGATCCTGCAACACAGACCATCTCCATCCATCTCAAGGCCGGTGCCAAGACTGAGTTTGCCGCAAAACGATGAGGCCAGTCCACGGAGGCTTCATATGGCAAGAATCAACATTATGTACAACCCAATTTCGCAACCTGGGTTTATATGCGGCAAACCGTGGATACGTTGAGGCATTCCCAATTACTTTTTAGACTCCTGATATAAGTCAGGGTAATGCTTCTTTGCACAGTCAGAACATAATCCATGGCTGAACTTGGCCTCTGAATGTTCTGATATGTATGTTTCCAACTGGTTCCAGTAGCCTTTGTCATTACGGATCTTCTTGCAATACATGCAAATCGGCAGGATTCCGCTTAACTGTTTTACTTCATCAAGAGCTTCATGAAGCTGGACAATAAGGGATTCACGCTCATTTTCTATCTTCTTGCGCTCAGTGATGTCGCTCAATGTGCCGACCATCCGGAGCGTATTCCCGTCCACATCCAGCTCTATCGCCTTGCCTCGGGTTGAAACCCAGAGCCAATCTCCAGACTTTTCCCTCATCCTAAGATCGATTGCAAAGCCTCTGCCGGTCTCGATACTTTTCCGAATATCACATTCAACCCTCTCAATGTCCTCCGGATGGACAAGGAGTCTCCATGCATTATATGTGGCTGGAAATTCTCCATCCCGATAACCCAGTATGGCATAGTATAGGGTGCTGAAAAACGCTTTACCGCTAGGAACATGCCAATCCCAGAATCCGTCGTTCACCGCGGCAAGAGTAATTGCGTATCGTTCCTCGCTCTTTGCCAGCGCCTCCTCAGCTTCCAAGTATTCAAGTTCACCGGCCGCACGCACTGCCACCATTTTCAATGTAGCTTCGGCCATCTGGCTGTTTGCGAGCGGTGTACGTCCAATCACCGCGATCAGGCCAATCGGCCGGCCCACATGGCTCCAAAGCGTCACTCCAACATAGCTCTCCGCGCGCAAATCCCTGAGAGCCTGATCTCGCGGAAAGAATTGACAGACATTGGCCGGAAAACAACAGACCGTATTTCCAACTACATCGCCGCAAGGGGTGTCTTTTAGGGCATACGTCACATTGTCCTCAAAATGTCCGTCGCACCAGACGGCCACTGTCCGGGCAGTCAATCCGTCTCCTTCCAAGTGGTCAATACATACAAAATCCATGCCGAGGCTTTGGGCCAGGTATCGAGCCAGTGTATTAAAGAATGGCTCTTTCACTATGCCACTGCTGGTTTGCGCCAGGAAGGTCTGAATTTCTTCCATTAGCTTGCGTCCTGTAATGTCCTGAACCATGCCGATCGAGCGTATAACTTTCCCTGAAGCATCTTTGATATGCTCACAGCGCTCAAGAACATGGCGAATCTCGCCGGAGCCCCTGCAAACTACCCGGTGCTCGATCTCGTAGTTGTCCTTTCCCTCTTTAAGCGAGTTTGAATACGCCACATGAACGTTGGCGCGATCATCCGGATGCACCGCATCAAGAAACGCCTCGTAGGTAGCGGCGAATTCCTGTGGCTCCAATCCGAAGATGCGATAGACCTCGTCCGACCAGACAAGCTGATTCTTGGAAATGGTCAGCTCCCAGCTGCCGAGATGGGCAATCTCCTGCGTTTTCCTCAAAAGCGCCTCGCTCTCATGTAGCGCATCCTCAGCACGCTTCCGTTCGGTGATGTCCTGGGCGATCTCTATTACGGCGATCACATTGCCTGCCGTGTCGAACACCGGCTCGGCACCTTCATCCCAAATTCTACCATCGGGGGTCTGCACTGTTTTATGTTCCGATTTCCCTGTCTGAATCGCCGTGAAGGCAGGACAGTCTACGCATGGGTTGGCGAGATCACCCCAGAAAGAGTAACAGGGGTGGCCAATCATGTCTTCTGCCCGCTTGTTGACGGATCTTGCGGACGCTTTGTTTGCCCAAAGTATTTTCAGTTCTTTGTCAAGCAGGGCGATATTAGTCGTAATGCCATTCAGAATTGTATTTTTCTGGGACTCGCTCACCCTCAGTTTTTCCTGCATCTCCATCATTCGCCGGCCAACTTCGACTCGGGCGAGTAATTCGCAGGAATCAAATGGCTTGGACAGATAGTCGTTAGCTCCAGGTTCGAGTGCAGCTATTATTTCGTTCTTCTTCTCTTTGACCGTCAGCATGATTATGTATGTAGACCGGACAAGGTTCAGGCTGCGAATCCGCCGTACAATTTCGAAGCCATCCATACCCGGCATAATCCGGTCGAGAATCGCCAGCGTTGGAGCATCGGGATGTTTCAACACCTCCCAGGCTTCGGTGCCGTTTACGGCAGCAACTACTTCATGGCCAATGCCCTTCAATATTTCTGACAGCATGGCGCAATATGTTGAATCTTCACCTGCGACAAGTATTTTCAAAGTGAATTCCCTTACAGTTCTGTTAACAGTATTCTAGCTTGAAGATAGCCAGATGCCGTGGATAAATCAAGTTAACCAAGCGCAAAGATACGATCCGCCCCTAATGCCCCCAACTTAAGTGTCGCCATCCTGCGGTGGCTTGTTGTCTTTTATGTAATCCCATTATCCCAAGGCTTACGCCTTTGGGCTACATTATTACACCTCCTGCTGAGGCTATAATTAAATAAAGTGAACTGTCTTTTTTTTTCAGCCCTTGCAGAGGGCGACATGCTGTAGCCCCACGCATAAGCGTGGGGGATATTGTCATAGTTTACTGAATTAGCAACCGGCGAGGCTATTGCTTCTGAGCCAGCCAGCTCATGACATCCTCCCTGAACTCCTTGGGCTGAGTGGAAGACACGGAATGACCGGAATCGCTGTAAAAATACCAGTCGACAGACCTGGTAACAGGTATTTTATTGTTCAACCCTCCTATTGAATACGGGTTATATTTTATCACAAAATTCCCGGCACGCGCATTCTTATTTCCACGATTCACTTCTATCGCTTTTACCAGCTTACTGAATCTTCTGTTGTCAAATTGTGAAACCAAGGTTGGGGAGTAAACAACAATATCGTTCTGTGCATCAGTCATGAAGGTGTCGACGAGAGCCAGATTCTCCAGGAACATTGTGCCATATATGGCTGAATCGGTGAGACTTATGCCATGCCTATCAAATGCTATGTCCAATACTACATCCGCCAATGAGTTACCTCCGCTGTTCATGCAGAAGCCCAGGAACACATATGGATTTGTGCCAACCAGATAGCTGTCGAAATCATTAAGGGCGCCTAGGTTATAATTAAGTGACTTGAGGGGATTGTCCATATCAAGAAGATTCTTACGCCAAAAGGGTATCATGCTGATATACAGCTGTATATCGTCTGGCAATTCAAAAATCAGCATGTTGATGAGCTGACTTGCCTGGATTGGAATCTGCGAATTCATTGCGAACCGCAGCGCGTTTTTCCTCTCCTCAGGCAGAAGATAACGTACACTTTTAATGTCGGATACCCTTGTGATTTTTGATAGCTCTTCAACGTTGTTAAGCGCCTTCATGGAGGAATATTCGTTGTTGTCCGTCCAGTCCGATTCTTTTCTGCAGTTGTAAGGGTCTCTTTTGATGTACAGCAAATATCGCGTGATTGCCTGTCCAATATCCTTTTCATCTTTTATCGCTTTTGCCAAAAAGTCCCGCCAGCTTATTTCCGCACCGGCTTCATTGCCGAGAATATCCATGAGCGACTTGGGCTTCCTAAAGGCGTTTACTTTGTCGACATGCTGATATTTGTCAACTATCTGAGGCTGTATAAGTATTTGTTTTTTAAATTGCTTCGCGACCTCTTCCGAAGTGTATGGCGCCTTATGCGATGTTATCGAAAGAAGCTGGGATTCAATCAGGCGGCCAAGCTCACTGTCCTTGTACACCTTCTTGCCATCGGCATATTGCTTGTAGTATAAAAGCATGTTCAACATAGTGGAGACCCTGACGCCGCTGAAACTTTCCCCTACCAGAATCACTTCATTGTTGCGCAACTCGGAGTTCTCTTCCAGGAATTTAAGCACGACTCTCAACACCTGTGCGGCATCTACAAAGGCGTTGTAGTTGTCGCCAAAGATGAATTCCCTCAGCCTGAATTCGCTCTCCTGCAATTGTCCGTCGGGACAGACCATGTAGGAAAATCCGGTGTTGGGCGCGTCAATATAAAGAAGGTTCCCCATGGCCGTCCAGCTGTATTCGTTCAACGCCGACAGGCTGCCTCCCGCGAGCCTTGACCTGTCAAGGGTGTACGGAGCCGTGTTCATCGCAAATAAATTCATGGATGTTCCACATCCGGGGCCGCCATTTAAAAACACAAACAGAGGTTTTGCCGTGTAATTCTCCTCTGCCTGGAAATATGCGTACCAGAGGCGGTTGGTGGATGATTGGTAGCTCCGTGTGAAACGCATGCTGGCTTGAAAACTGAAATCAATTGGCTCGATTTGATAGAAATCCATCTTACCCTTGACATCAGCCGCGGAGTCCCGTGCATATGCACAACGCTCAGCTGTCAGCGCAAGTACCAACATGGCGAAAACAAGGACATTGACGAATGGGTTCATCGGATTTCTGTTCATTTGGCGCTCCTTTAGGCTCAGATTTTAAATATTAAGGACTTTCCACCTTCACCTGTCAGGTAATTTGTTTTACCTATGCAGGTGTCCATGCATAACCGATCTTAAATGTTTACAATTACAGGAAACCTTCATCTCAATATATTTTTCATGACCTGCGTATCCCTCAGGCTCATGTGTTGCGCCGTATTTCTGCATTTAGGATAATTGGAGCAGCCATAGAACGGCTTGCCGGCATGCTCGCCTTTCTGCGAAGTTCGCAAAACCATTAAGGCGCCGCACAGCGAACACACCGGAGTTCCGGCGGCTTCCTGTTTGGAATCAGGATGTGACGCTTTCTCCTCCTCCGCGGCCTTGACCTCGTTTTCGGCAACACGCGGTTTTCCGGAGGCCAGGCTCCAGCCCCAGCGCCTTGGAGCCGGGTTCCGAAGTAACCGGTGCTCCCTGCTGCGCTTCATGGACATGAAAACAGCAATGATGCCGATTACTGCAATGAGATCGACTGCAATCAGTATGATATATTTCATCATGGCAACCCTTTCCATTGTTCATGTCGGTGTACACATATCAGATAATATACGCAGGTTAATGGTAATGGCAAGACCAGTCCTGAATGTCGGAGTATGGCTGGATACATTCCCGTAATGCATGTTACGAGCTTCTCCAAGCTGACGGTGAACGCCGGAAGTCGCTATGGCGCAGAAACGGAAGTTCAAATCATGCCCGCATTTCCTTGATTCTTCACCTCCTACGGTTATCTTTACACCAACAAGAAAAGGGACAATCATGACAATCAATGAAAGAAAACAGGATGGGATCACGATTCTGCAGGCAGAGGGAAGACTGGATTCGACAAGTGCGTCGGACATGGACCGATGCATATCAAAGCTGATTGACGGCGGCACCATCCAAGTATTAATAGACTTGTCAGGGATGGAATACGTAAGCAGCGCGGGACTACGGGTCTTACTGTCCGCCGCCAAACGCATAAAACAGGCGCAGGGAAAATTGGAGCTGGCTTGTCCGTCGCCCCAGGTCAAGCACGTTTTTGACATGGCTGGATTCTCCTCGATTCTTCCAATTTTCGCAACAATTGACGATGCCTTAGACAGTTGCACCTCACCCGCACCTCGCACAGAACCTGTGAACATGGCTCACTGCATGCTTAGTGCTGCCGAAGAGATTTTACTGCTCTCCTTAGATGAAAGCCGGGGACTAATCAAACCCATACCTACATTCGCACTGGATTATGCGCTGGGAGCGGCCCTGCTTATGGAACTGTCCCTAAGCAATCGTATCGATACGGACTTGACGACCCTTAAGGTGATTTCCACCAAGCCTACCGGAAACGCCCTCCTTGACGACATGTTGCAAAAACTGCAGGAGAAACCAGAACCTCAACTCACGTCGTTCTGGCTGAAACAGGTCACGGAACCGGAGGGGCAGCTTGCTGAACGGGTCTTGGCCCAGCTGATCCGGAAAGGCATCCTCAAGCAGGAAAACCGGCGTATCCTATGGGTTTTCGAAGTGCACCGCTATTCTCTCATGGATGATCGCGATGTCAAAGAGGTTCGGGTCCGCCTGCGGGAGCTGATTCTCAGCGATGACATTCCAGACCCGCGCGATGTTGTGCTGATAAGTCTGGGCAAGGCATGCGGGCTGTTGAAAGACCTCTTCACGCCTAAAGAATACGAAAGCCGTGCACAAGCCCGGATTGACGCTTTGGCCCGACTGGACCTAATCGGGCATGAGATGGCCACTGCCATCCTCGATATCGAAACCGCTATGGCCGCCATATCGACGCCAATTATGGAATACCCTCCTGTCTTCAAATTTACGTGATTTATTTTAGAATCATAAATCCGGACGTTTCAGGCAGGGTTTTCAAGTTTACACATATAGGGAACCTCTAAAAATTCGCATGTGGCAGGAAATATAACGCTCTTTACGCGGGCGTCACATTTCCCGTTCCTATTGGCTTTTTCATTGAATAGGAACTAACCTCGCCAATTATTACCTCTTCCGCCGGGTTGGAGGCGGCTGAGGCGGTGTAGGAGGATTAAAATTCCATGGGTAGTAGCTACTCCCAATAGCCCCACCCTGGAAACAATTAGGTACTTTCGTGAAAGGAGGGTTCGTGAAATAAGGAACAGGCGGCAGCGGAGGATTGGGGAATTCCGATGGAGCTGTGTCAGGATCGATAAATCCAATTATTGCTTCTATAGTCAAAATGTAGTCTAACCTTCCTCCCGGCCCTGGATAAAGCCTGGCAAAATTCAAAGTAGGATCTACAGTAGGATCTAGTGCCGGAATAGATTGTCCTGTATATAAATCTTCCAGAGGAGTGTCAAATTGAGGATTTCCTTCCTGCATTCCAACGAAATCGCTGCGTACCGTTGTCCCGAAAATATAAACAGCATCAATAATGTCCTGATTGGGAATCTGCTGTTGCCCAGCGCATTGCGTTTTTCGGGTTGCTAGCCAGGTATCATAATATCGACTGTAAAGATATGCGCAGGTGGCCATGCCTGTTCTGTCACGCCCACTTGTACAATGAACATAGAAAATCGTACACGTGGCACTGTCAACAAGGTTTTCCAGCGTATCTGCAAAATTTACTGTATTTACAACATTTACATCACTGGGCAGGACGTATTCAGAAGAAGGAGGAGGAGGAGGAGCAGGAGGAGGAGGAGGAGGAGGGCATACTGTTCCTGGGTTAATAGGCCACAAGTATAATGCTATACTTTTCATATCCGACGGAAAATTCGGGATGAAACTGGGCGGTGTTTTTATCGATGATGGCGTTTTTTTTGCTATTAGTATTGGTAATGTATATTGCCAGGTTGACATTGGGAGGGGTTGAGCGCTGCTAGGCAGCAATGGTGGCGGATTGATGAAGCTTGCAGCTTCCATGGGAAAGTTTTCACTAGAATCCCAGTTGATAAGAGAAATGTCTACAAAATTATATTTCTTGGGAAAAGTTCCTTTAGGAACTTGAAGCTTAAACTGTGCCTTAAATGCCGAATGCAGGCCAGAAAAGTCTACCATCTGCGCAGGCGTCGGGGGAGTGGGAGCGGGATAGGGAGCGAGAGTGGGTATTAAAGGCGTATTTCCCCGGAATACCATAACGGATTTTTTCGGATTATAATCTACAAGATAAACAGTTGTCGGGTCAAAAAAAGTTTGCGAATTTGCCTGAAATGTTGCCGCTGCAGTTACTAGCAATAGTACCAACAATAATTTTTTCATGCGTTCTGCATCCTTATGCTTAGTGTTAAATATCCATTGATTATATTATGCCCTGCCAAGCAATAATCAATACCTGGAATAAAGCTGTTTTGTAAGTTTATTTTCCGCTTGCTCTTCAGCTATGGCTTGAGGTTCTTCAGTGTCTTCTTGAAGAAGTTTTCAACAACTTTCAAACTGTCGCCACCGAGATATCCATGCTTGGCCCCTTTGTAGACATGCAAGGATGAGTCAAAGCCCGTCGCCTTCAGCGCATCGTGGAATTTGATGCTCTGTTCTACGGGAACAACAGGGTCATTGTCGCCGTGCATGATAAGGAAGGGGGGGAAGTCCTTCTTGTCCGCCCTTATATTCTTGACATAGGTTATCGGACTGGCCTGTTCCGCCTTTTCCGTGTTCTGCTCGACAGGGACACCGAGGAACTTGGTTACGACGTTGTCGGCCAGTTGGAAATCATTGAGTCTCTGTTGGACTTTAGGATCTATCGACAATCTCAAGTCCTTGATGACTGTGAAATCGGTCGGGCCGAAGAAGTCGCAGACTGCCTGGACCCTGCTTGACATGCCAGGATTGCCACCGTTGCCTTCCAGTTCCATGATGCCGTCGCTGACTCCCATGAGCGCGGCGAGATGTCCGCCTGCCGAGCCGCCCCAGACACCGATGTGGTCGGGATCGATATTGTATTCAACGGCGTTTGCGCGAAGGAACCTGATTGAAGCTTTGCAGTCCTGTATTTGGGCCGGGAAGACTGCCTCGGGGGAAAGCCGGTAGTTAATGCTTGCCAGCGGCATATTGATTGATGTCAAGAAATACGTCCTTCAAGAAGGTGAGTATTGATTTCAGGTATCTCATAACAATGAAGCTATCTCCTTTGTGAAGGAATACCATGTCCAATGTCGTAAATGGTTATTATCTTACAGGGGTCAGATACTTATAAATAAGCAGATGTAATTGATTAATAGGCAACAACAGTTATTTGCTGTTCATAAATAGGATTGAAACTGAAATAGGAAAAGCTCTCGATGAGCGCGGATTCTAGAGGCTCTCTCACCCGCCGTCGCAAAGATGCTATGGCGGACAGGTCGAGAGTTGCCCTACTCTTGAACTCAAACTACCCAGCTTAACGGTTACCTTTTTGGCCTTATAAATGTAACCGTTAAGCTGGGTGTTTATTCATTCCCCCTGCCAGTTTATCTGGCAGGAGAAGAA
>CAZION010000173.1:0-14097 GCA_964540865.1 uncultured Victivallis sp. | reverse complement strand
GCCTGTTGGGCACGCCGGGGGTGGCCGAGGCGGGCAACGTCGCCTACCTGACGATGCAGGTGAAGCACGCGGGACAGGACGTGCGGGTGATGGTGGCGGGCTACACGCCGGGAAGCATGGGGGGGCCTGCGTTTCTGGCCGCCGGAAGGCCGATCGCCCAATCACACTACGAAGCGGTGGCCGACGTGAAGACGGGTTTCGCCGTGGGCGACCGCATCCGCATCCGGCGGCACGAGTTTACGGTGGTGGGCCTGACGCGCCGCATGGTGTCGTCGGGGGGCGACCCGATGGTGTTCATTCCGCTGAAAGACGCGCAAGAGGCGCAGTTTCTGAAGGACAACGCGTCCATCGTCAACGACCGGCAGCGGCTGGCCGTGAACCCGGCCGTCAACCGTCCTGGGCAAGCAGGCGTGTTGCAAGCGGTCGAAGCGATCCAGACGTCCAGCCACCGTGTGAATGCCGTGCTGCTGCGACTGTCGGACGGCTACGACGCACGCGAGGTCGCCGACCACATCCAGCGTTGGAAGCACCTGACGGCCTATACCAGTGCGGATATGGAAGAGATTTTGGTGGCCAAGCTGATCGCCACGGCGGCCAAGCAAATCGCGCTGTTTCTGGTGATCCTGGCGATCGTCAGCGCGGCGATTGTCGCCTTCATCATCTACACGATGACCATGGGAAAGATCAAAGAGATCGCGGTCCTCAAGCTCATTGGCACCCGCGACCGCACCATCGCCGCGATGATCCTGCAAGAGGCGTTGGGCCTGGGCGTCATCGGCTTCTTCGTCGGCAAGTTCGCCGCGACGCTGTGGGTTCCCGTCTTTCCCAAGCACGTGCTGCTCGAAACGAACGATGCGGTGGCGGCCTTTGCCATCACGCTGGTGATCTGCTCGCTTGCGTCCGTGCTGGCCATCCGCGCCGCCCTGAACATCGACCCCGCGGAGGCGATCAGTGGATAACCCCATGACCCCGAATCGCCCCGCCATCCTGATCGAAAACCTGACCAAGCGGTACGGCAGCGGCCCGACTGCGGTGGACGCGCTGAAGGGCGTGGACATGCAGATCTTTCCGGGCGAGGTGGTCGGCCTGATCGGCCCCTCGGGCTCGGGAAAGACGACGCTGCTGAAGTGCCTGGGCGCGGTGATCGAGCCGACGTCGGGACGCTTCACGCTGGCCGGCGACGTGATCTATGACAACGCGTGGAAACGCAAGGACCTGCGGGCCCTTCGCCGCGACCGCATCGGCTTCGTGTTCCAGGCGCCCTACCTGATCCCGTTCTTGAACGCGACCGACAACGTGGCGCTGCTGCCGATGCTGGCGGGCGTGGACAATGCGGTCGCCCGCAAGACGGCCGTGGACATGCTGACGGCGTTGGACGTGCAACACAGGGCGCACGCGCGCGTGTCCGAGCTGTCGGGGGGCGAGCAACAGCGCGTGGCGATTGCGCGGGCGTTGGCCAACAAGCCGCCGATCATTTTGGCGGATGAACCGACGGCGCCGCTGGATAGCGAGCGGGCGCTGGGCGTGGTGCGGATCCTTCACCGCCTGGCGCATGAGTTCCAGACGGCCATCATCGTGGTGACGCACGACGAGAAGATCATCCCGACCTTCAAGCGCATCTATCAGATCCGCGACGGGCGGACGTATGAGGAGGCTGGCGAGGGGCGAGAAGTCTGAGGCGGGATGGTCGGGCTGAGGGTCAGGTATTTCCAGGTACCAGTTCCCACGGTCCTGGGCTCGAATCTGGTAACTGGAACCACCTGCCCCACAATCTGCGCTACGCCGCCAAGCCGTCCGGCCCCAACAGCACGTCCGCCGACAGCCCCAACCCTTGGCGCAGCCGGTGAATCATGGCCAGGGTCAGCGGCCGCTTGCGCGACAGCACCTCCGAGACCCGGGCGCGACTGCCGAGCAGGGGTTCAAGGTCCTTGCGGGTCAGCCCGAGCTGCTCCATGCGAAAGCGAATCGCCTCGATTGGGTCCGGCGGCGCAATCGCGTGGTGCCGGGCCTCGTAGGCGTCGACCAGCGTGACCAGCACCTCGAGTTCCTCGCCCTCGGGCGTGTCCGGCAGGGCGCCCCACAGCGCATCGATGCGGACCAGGGCATGGGCGTGGTCGGCGTCGTCGTGGATCGGGTGGATGTCCATGGCGTTCTCCCTACAACGTCCGCGCATCGATCTTGTCGTACTGCGCGTGGGTTCCGATGAATTTCACGAACACGGTCTGCCCGGCAAACCACACCTTGACGATCAGGCGGAACTTGTTGCCGCCGACGTTGAACACGACGCGCTCGGCGTCGATGACGCTGGCGTGCGGATAGCGCGCCTTGATGTCGGCCATCGACGACCAGACCGCCTGGCTGACCTCGGCAAACCAGGCCCGCAGGGGCTGTTCGGCCTCGGCGTGGCCTGCCTCCCAGAACACCTGCAGGGTGCGGCGAGCGATGATCCGCATGACCCACCACCTTGTCTCCCCGGGGCCAGCGATCCCAGGACGGGAGCAGCGTACTCTGTTCCCGTATTGGGAGCAAGGTCGCGCTCCGCAGGCCTCGTTGGCGGCCGAGTCCCCGCGGCCGAAGGTGGTAACTGGAAATACCTGACCCCCTTGCCACTCGGGGGCGATGGGGCGCTTTGGGCGGTTTTTGCGGGAGGTCAAGGTCGTTGCGGACAGGGCCGACCGTGATCCAAGCGACTACAACGCACCACGCCCAGCCTTCGCGCTCGCATTCTGCCGCCGGATCGCCAGCACGGCGTCGAACATCTGCCGCGCCTCGTCCTTGCGCCCCTGCCGCAGCCACGTCCAGCCCAGCCCCAGCATCATCTCGGTGTCGCTGGGATAGTTGTCCAGCACCTGGCGGTACAGCACCTCGGCCTCCTTGAACCGCGCCTGGCTAAACAGGATGAACGCAAGGCGACTCGTCGCCAGATAATCGCCGGGGGCCTTGGCGACGATCGCGCGCCCCGCCCGCTCGGCATCGGCCCAGCGCCCCGCAGCCATCAGGGGCAGCATCAGGCCCAACTGCGGCTCGATCGCTTTCGGCGCCAGCTTGACGGCCTGCTGGTAGAACGCCGCTGACTCCGTGTAGCGCTTGCGCAGGTACGTCAGCCAGCCGGCGCGCAGGGTGGCGACGTAGTCCGTCGGGTCCTGCTCGAGGATCTTCTGCATGTCTGCGAACGACTTGGCGTAGTCGCCGGACGCTTCGTGGGCGAACGACGACTCGAACCGCTCGGCCTTGTCGACCGGCTGGGCAAACCCAGGGCAGGCAAAGGCGAACAAAGCCACGACGGCGGCGGCGGCGAATGCGAGGGGCAGGTAGCGGCGCAGCTCCATGGAAACCTCCGAGGGGGGGGGCGAAAACGAGCCGTGGCTCAGTACGTCAGTTGCAGTCCGGCGGTGCCGCCGACCAGAGTGAAGTCGCGCGTCTGTCCGGCAAGCACTTCGCCTGCCTCCCACCGACCTTCGAGCCGCAGCGCGGTCGAAGGAGTCATCTGCCACGTCAATCCGGTGCGCGCGCCCCAGGTGAAGCGGTCGTCGTTGGACCACACGGCCAGTCCCTCGACCTCGACAAAGCGCTGCCGCGGCCCCCACGAACCCCATGCGTCGACGGCGAGGGTGTCGGTCGTCTGCCAGCGGCCTTCGATCTGCCACGCGGTCAGCGTGTCGGCGGGCATCGCGGCGCCAGCATCCGGGTCCAGCCCGACGATCTCGGCACCCGCGGCCAGCCGAAGCGACGACGACGGTTGCCACACGACGCGCGGATCCGCTTGCCACACCCGGCCTTGGGCGTACCCGGTCCAGGCGCCGCCCAACGACACGCCCCACGCGCCCGGCTGCCAGGCCGCCCGCGCAACGCGGACCCAGGCGCCGTCGGCATCCGCCTCGTCCGACGACAGCCGGGCGACCGAGGCCGCGAACGACAGGTCACGCCACCGCCCATAGGCCCCAAGCACCGGCACATCTTGCGACGACGCGGTTTGGGCCGGTCGGGTGATCATCTGCCCCACCAACGCGCCGCCCCACACGCCCCAACCGGCAGGCCACTCGGCAAACGCGGTCGCGGTCAGCGTCTGCTGTCGCTGGAAAAGCCCAGTCTTCCCTGCCGGCGTCAGCAGCGTCAGCCACGCCCCGCCGCCCACCGTCACTGCCGGCGCGGCAAGCGGCCCCGCCAACGCGCCCAGCGCCAGACACTCGGCCACCAGGCCACCCTCTTTCAGTCCCGGCGCGGCCTTGCGGCACTCGGCGTGGCCCTGGTCGACCTCGCCCAGCCGCACCAAGGTGAAGCCCAGGCCCAGCCGCACTTCGGCATCGGTGGGGTCGTCGGCCAGCACGCTCTCGTACAGCCCGCGTGCCGCCGCGTACTCGCCCAACAGGTACCGCGCCAGGGCCTGCCGTCGCCGCGCCCAGAAGCTGTGCGGGTCAAGGGCCAGCGCGCGTTCCCCAGCCGCCGCAGCCTGTTGCGCCCGGCCGGCCGCCAGGTGCGCCCACTGCAGGCCCAGCCAGGCGTCCAGCATCGTCGGGTCCAGCGCCGAGGCTTGGGCGTAGGCGGCTGCCGCATCGTCGTACCGACCGTCGTTCAGCGCCGCCCAGCCCTGCTGCAAGGCCGCAAGCGCGGGGTCCGGCGCGTCGGGTTCCGCAACGGCGCCTGATTCCGTCGCATCCGCCGCGACGGGGGTCGGAGCGTCCGGCGAGTCGACGCCGGCCGCCATCGCGTCGGGGGGACTCTCGGCGGTCTCGCCGGCCAGCGCCGGAGCGGCCGACAGCCAGGCGACCAGCGCAAGTAGCGAGGGCCACACACCCATGCGTGATCGACGATTCATCGTTGCGCCTCCGCATCGACCGCTTCGGCCGTACCCAGCTCCCGTCCGTCGCGCGTCGCCCGCAGCCGAACCGGCCCGAACCCAGGGCGAAACGTCACCTCGATCCGATCAGGCAGCCGCGACGACCGCGACAGCCGCCCCGTGGCACGCACCTCGGTGGCGATGGCGACGTCTCCGCCGTGGTCGAGCAGCCTGCTGCGGGTCGCCAGGGTGCCCACCGGCGCGAACGGCAGCAGGGCCTCGGTCGCCAGCCGGGCCGCCAGCGACTGGAACGGTGTCGCCGCCGGCGTGTCGGTCCACACCAGATCCTCGGCACGGGCGAACGGCACGCGCGCCGTGGCCAACGCAAACCACGCCAGCAGCGTGTCGCCGCGGCCCTGGATGTCCAGGAAGGTCAGGTAGTGGTCGTCGACGTGAAACGCCGCCCGGGTGCGACCGTCCGCCGTTGCCAGGACCCGCTGGCCCAGCGGCCCCACCGTGCTCAGCCACGTCTCGCGGTGCTCGCG
This sequence comes from uncultured Victivallis sp., assembly GCA_964540865.1. Lineage (GTDB taxonomy): Bacteria > Verrucomicrobiota > Lentisphaeria > Victivallales > GWF2-50-93 > GWF2-50-93. The sequence goes on along the minus strand of CAZION010000173.1, from coordinate 8,775 downwards.
CCCGTCGGCCGTCGCCCGCCAGAGCCAGGTCTTGCCTGGGGGCAGCGCCAGCGAACGGCGCACGGCGTCGTCGACCGCCACGGCCTCGATGCGGTCGCCCGTCTTCGGCACGCCCCAGGTTGTGTACCGACGGTCGCTTCCATCGTCGCGCAGGTAGTGGAGCAGTGCGCCGTTGCAGGTGGGCGAACCGATCTCGGGCGAGAGCTGCAACTGGAAGTGCAGGTGCGGCACCGGCGACCGCCCCGAGTTGCCCACGCGCGCCAGCACCTGGCCGCGGACGACGGTCTCGCCCTCGCGCACCTGGACGCTGCTGCGCTGCAGGTGGCACAGCGCCGAGTACACCCCGCCCACGTGCGCCAGAATCACCAGGTTTCCCCAGTTGTTTACGGTGTCGATCTCGCCCACCGCGTTGTCGGGCAGGCGGTCGACCACGCGCACCACCCGCCCGTCGGCAGGCGCCACCACGGGGGCTTGAAACGCATACCAGTCCTCGACCTTGGCGCCGTCGCCGCGGTGGCGCTGGCCCTCGTCGTCATCGACCTCGAAGTCCCACGCGTGCGACCAGCTTCCCTGGTGGGTGACGGATCCGTCGGGACCCTGCGTCACGCGCCAGCGGCCCATCACGGGCAGGAACACCAGCGGTACCGAAGGGTCGGGATAGCGCCGCGAACGGTGCACCAGGGTGCGAACGTTTTCCTCAGGAGATCCAGGCACTCCCTCGACCAGTCGTGGCCCGCCCGGGCGCCCGCGCGTCACCAGCGCGAACAGCAGCAGCTGCGTGGCGACGATAAAGGGCATGGCCAGCACGGGCACGCCGACCGGCCCCAGCAGCGTCAACGCGGCGGCAGAGAGCACCGACGCCATCGCCCCCGCCGCCACCGCCAGCAGCAGCGTCGTCTTGGACAGCACCACGAACACGCCGCCCACGGCGATGGCGACCAGCACGAAGTTGAAGCCGATCACCTGGTCGTGCAGGTCGCCCGGCGCGCCACCCAGACCCACGTAAGTCAGGTAGCCGCCTGCGAAACCCAGAACGGACAGCACGGCCGCCCACCGCGACCACAGCACCAGTCCGGCCAGCACCAGCAGGCCAGAACCCACGCTGAGCTGGAAGAAGCACGCGGCCAGCGACCGCAGGTACAGCTCGACCACCGCCGGCAGACTTCCCGCCCCCCAGCCGCCCGCCAGCATCGGCTCGACCGTGCCGTCCACGCCCGCAAAGCGCCGCGCGGCCAGCAGCGCCGCCCAGGTCGCCAGCACGAACGGCATCGACAGCATCGGCACGCCCAGATAGCGCTCGGCGATGCTGCGCAGGGCACCCGCCACGACCACGACGACCAGGCTGACGAGGACAAGCAGGCCCAGGAAGGTCCAGGACATGCGGAACGAGAGGCCCAGCGCCAGGCCGACCAGCAGCCCGTTGAAGCCGTACCAACCGTCGGCGATGTGGGCTGCCGGCCGTCGCAACAGCCAGGCCCACGCGTTCGCCGCGACCAGGCCTGCCAGCCCGGCCAGACCGTGCTGCGGCACGACCAGCGTCGCGGCCAGAAACAGCAGCCCGGCCCAGGCGCTGCGCCCGAACAAGACGGCCGCATACGCCTGCAACACCAGCCGGACCCACCGCAACGGCTCAGACAGCCAGACGCTCGGGGATGTGCTCGGGGCCCTTGAGATCATCGAGAACCTCCGCGCGCCGGATCACGTCGATCTGGCCACCTTCGCCAATCAGCACCGACGCCGGCCGCAACCGGATGAACTGCATGGACTGCGTGACGTTGTAGGCGCCCACCGGCCGAATCACCAGCGCATCGCCGGCCTCGAGCGGGGGCAGCAGCACCGACGGCCGCACCACGTCGATGTTCATGCACAGCGGACCGTAAACGATGGTCTCTTCGAGCATGCCGCCCCGGTCCCGCGCCGGCAGCACGTCGTGCCGGTACCAGAACGAGGTGAACAGGACGTTGAGGCCTGCGTCGATGATCAGCGCGCGCGACCCGTCGGCCAGCCGCTTGTGCCCGACCACACGCGTGATCAGATAGCCCGCCTCGTCAACGAGCGCCCGACCGGTCTCCAGGAACAGGGTCGGCAGCTCGTCTTGGGGAAAGCCGGCGCCGAGCAGGGCGCGCGTGATGGCCTCGGCGTAATCGTCGATGGGCGGCGACGAGTCGACCCCGGGCGCGTACTGCGCGTGCAGCGTGGCGCGCGAGGCAAAGCCACCGCCGAGATCGATGTACTGCACGCGCATCCCGGTCTCGGCGCGGGTCTTGCGGGCCAGATCCGCCATCTTTTCGGCCGCCTTGCCATACGCCGCGGGTTCCAGAACGAACGTGCCGATGTGCGCGTGCAGCCCCTGCAATTCCAGGTGACCGCCGGCATGCAGCCGCCGGATCGCGTCCATCGCCTCGCCGTTGTCGAGGTTGAAGCCAAAGCGGTCCCAGCGCGGGTGAATGCCCACGTCCATGTTCAAGCGCAGCGTGACCGGCAGCTTGCGTCCGGCCTTCTTGGCGATGCGCTCGGCCGCGTACAGCTCCTCGTAGTGGTCCACGTGCACCTTGGCACCGTTCAGCAGCGCGGTCTCCAACGCGTCGTCGGGCTTGTACGGGCCGTTGAAGACGATGTGCTCGTGGGGTACGCCAAGTCTGCGCGCCATCTCGTATTCGTACTCGGACACGACCTCGGCCCACGACCCTTCCTGGTGGAACACGCGGCAGATCGCGTCCAGGTAGTTGGTCTTGTACGACCACGTCATCTGCACCTTGGGGTACCGCAGGGTAAACGCGCGCTTGAGTTCGCGGTGGGCGCGCCGCAAGCCGTGCTCCGAGAACACGAAGACGGGGCTGCCGAACCGCTCGACCAGGTCGCTGACGGCCACGCCGTCGATGCGCTCGAGGCTTTTGCGGCTGGGACTGCGCCCGAACTTGTTGGCCAGGCCGCTGTTTTGGCGAAGGATGGTGGGCTTCTCGTAGGGTTCGCGGTGCTCGGTCATGGGGCGACCTCCTCTTCCCGGTGCAGCTCGCCCCGGGTGGTCAGCGACTCGTAGTCCTGCAAGGTGCAGATCTGGTCGAAGCTGTGGCGCAAGAACATCACGCCGGGTTTCGCGGGGGGCATGGGCGCGACCGGACGACCCAGCGCCAGCTCGACGACCGCCCACGGCAGGTTGCGGCCCGCGCCGACTGCCAGGAACACCCAGGCTGGAAAGCGGGGGTTGATCTCGATCAGGTACAACTCGCCAGAGTCGTTGGCCTTCATCACCTCGACCTCGCAACCGCCGCGCCACTTCAGGGCGCCCACCACCTGCTCGACGAATCGGTCCAGGCGCGGGTCCGCGACCGTCACGCCGCCCCACGCCTTGCCCTTGTCGGTCAGTTGCATCTTGCGCATCGGCACGGCGCCCACCAGGCCGCCCCGGCCGTCGCCGACCGCCACCACGTCGTACTCCACGCCGGGCACGAACTCCTGCACGATGACGGGAACGCCCCACTTGGCGCGGGTCCGCTCGAACAGCGCGTGCACGTCCATGGGCGAATACGCGATGGCCGCGTCGTAGAACTGGCCCTTGACCATCACCGGAAACTTCAGTTGCTGGTCGATGCGCGCGATGGCTGAGGCGTCGGTCAGCACCACGCTCTTCGGCACGCGGATGCCATGCCGCTCGCCAAACTCGGCCAGCCGGTCCTTGGCCCGCAAACGCAGCCCCTCTGGGTCGGGCAGCAACGTCCGGATGCCCAACGCCGTCAGGCGCGACTCGAGCTTCAGCCAGGCCGGCAGCTCGGCGTCCAGCGTCGGCACCAGCACGTCGATGGGCGTCCGGGCGTGGATCTCGACGATGCGGTCGTACAGAACGTCGGCCCCCTGCGAGGGAAACGGCATCATGTAGACGTGGTCGGCGACCCCATCCATGTAGCCACCCGGGTCCAGGGCGTCGTAGCCCAGCCCCACGATGCGCACGCTGGGGTCGGCGGCGCGCAGGGCGCGGATGACGGGCACGCCGGGGGCGGGGTTCTCTGTCGCATTCAGTCCGGTGACGGCGATGGTCAAGCGATGCATGGCGTCCTCCCCCGGGCTAGCGATCGCCATCGGCGGCGCCTGCAACCTGCAAGTCCTTCAACCGGAACAAGAACTGCTCGACGTCGCGGGCGGCGGTGTCGGGGTCGACCTCAAAGCGTCCGACCAGCTGCGCCGGCAGCATCTCGGGCTCGGCGCCGGCGATGAGTGCGCGCAGCAGAAAGGTGCCCGTGCGGTTCAGCGTCAGGGTGGTGCCCGTGCGGGTGTCGAACAGAAAGCCGTTGTCGCTGAGTGCCAGGTGCTCGTACATGGGGGCCTCGTCGCTTGGGGCCGGCGGTCCGTCGTCCGGCGTCTGGCCATCCCTTGTTGCACGGGGCGTGCCAGCGGCGACGCGTTCTTCAACGGCTTGAACGTGCTGTGGTTTCTGCGCGACGTCGGCGCGCGCCTGAACGTGTGCTGCGCCCGAAAGTGCAAGATTTGCACGTCGGCGTGCCGGAACTGCACCCCAGCCGCACCGCGCGCCGATCTCAGCGCGACCACGGCCCGCCCCAGACCGCCCTACCGCAGCCCGTACTCGTTCAGCTTGTACTGCAGCGTCCGCAAGCCGATGCCCAGCAGCTCGGCCGCCTGCTTACGGTTGCCGGCGGCCTCGTCCAGCGCCCGCAAGATCGCCTGCCGTTCCAGCTCGTGCAGGTTCAGGGGCTGGTCCGCGCCCGACCCGCGCTGCCCGGCGGCAGGGGCCAACGCCGGTCCCAGCCACAGGTCTTGCGGTGCCAGCTCGAGCACATGCCCCGGGCGGTCGTCCGACAGCACCACGGCGCGCTCGACGACGTTGGCCAGCTCGCGCACGTTGCCGGGCCACGGATACGCCAGCAGCGCTTGCCGGGCGGCCGGCGTCAGCACCGGCTCGGCACGACCATAACGCCGCGACACCATGGCCAGAAAGTGGCGCGCCAGCAGCAGCACGTCGTCGCCGCGATCGCGCAGGGGGGGCAGGTGCAGCGGAACCACGGCCAGCCGGTAGTACAGGTCCTCGCGAAATCGCCCGCGCGCCACCTCGGCGTGCAGATCGCGGTGGGTGGCCACAATCACGCGGACGTCCACGTGCAGCGTGGCCGTGCCGCCGACCCGCTCGAACGTGCGTTCCTGCAGCACGCGCAAGACCTTCGCCTGCAGCGCCGGACTCATCTCGCCCACTTCGTCCAGCAACAGCGTCCCGCCGTCGGCGACCTCGAACCGCCCCCGGTGCTGGCGATCGGCCCCGGTAAAGGCGCCGCGCTCGTGCCCGAACAGCTCCGAGTCCAGCAGCCCCTCGGCCAGGGCCGCGCAATTGACCGCCACGAAGGGCCTTTCTGCGCGCGACGAGCGGGCGTGGATCAGGCGCGCCACCACTTCCTTTCCCGTACCGCTCTCGCCCGTCAGCAGCACGGTCGCATCGACCAGCGCCACCCGCCGCGCCGCCGCGACCACGGCCACCATCGTCGCGTGGGCGTGCACCGGCTCGTCGTCGTGATCCACAGGCGCCATCGCCTCTTGCGCATCGACCAACCGCCGGTGCGCCATCGCCCGGGCCACCACCACGCGCAGCTCGTCGGGGTCGGCCAGGGGCTTGGTCAGGTAGTCGAACGCGCCCTTCTTCATCGCGTCGACCGCCGCCGGCACCGACCCGAACGCGGTCAGCAGCACGACCAGGGTGGCCGGCACCTCGGCCTGCAGCTTGTCCAGCAGCTCCACACCGTCCAGTCCCGGCATGCGGATGTCGCTCAACACCAGGTGGAACGGCGTTTTGCGGGCGAGTTCGAGCGCTTCCCTGCCGTCGCGCGCCTCGGTCACCTGATAGCCGTCGTCGACCAGCACGCGCACCAGCAGGCGGCGAAACGCGGGCTGATCGTCGACCACGAGCACGCGGCCGCGAGGAGGGACAGGGGGAAGGGGCGGCAGCGTCATGCGACTCCTCGACTCGGCGTCGGTCCCGACTGGTCGCCCCGCGGCCCGTGCAGCGGCAGGTCGAACACCACGACAGCGCCCCCGCGTTCAGCAGACGCGATGCGCACTTCGCCCCCGTGACCCTGGACGACGCGGCGCGTCACGGCAAGGCCCAGCCCGGTGCCGCGCGCCTTGCGGGTGAAGTAGGGCTCGAACACTTCGGGCAGGTCCGCGGCAGGGATGCCGGGGCCCTGGTCGGCGACCTCGATCTCGACGCGTCCCTCCGGCATCGCCCGCGCCGCGATACGCAACTCGCCGCCGCCCTGCGCCATCGCCTGCACACCGTTGCGCAGCACGTTCAGCAACGCCTGACCCAGCTGCTCGGGGTCGAACACGCCCTGCACCGGTGCTGCCGGCCGGTCACAGCGGATCCGCACGCCGTGCTCGGCCGCTTCCTGTTCCACCATGCGCAGTTGGCGCTCGACCAGGTCGCACACGTCTACCGACTGCAGCACCAGCGCGCGCGGTCGGGCGTAGATCAGCAGCGACTCGACCAGCCCTTCCAGGCGGGTCGACTCGGCGACGATGGTCTCCATGTCCTCGCGGGCCGGATCCTCTGCCGCAAACCGCTTGGCGGTAAACTGGGCGAACCCCTTGATCGCGCCCAACGGATTGCGGATCTCGTGGGCAAGCACGGCGCTCAGGCGACCCAGTTCGGCGAATCGGCGGTCGGCGGCCAACTCGGCGGCGCGGGCCTTCTCGCGCGCGTCCAGGCGCGACTGCCGCATCAGCACGCCCAGCAAGATGGCCAGCAGCACCGTGACCAGCACGGCGTGCAGCAGCGTCTGCGTCACCACCTGCCGGGCGCTGGTCGGGTCCAGCACCAGCCACAGCACCCGCCGCAAGTCCTGGGCGGGACCCGGCGCCAAACGCGTCGCTCCGTTGGGGGCCGCGCCGACTTCCAGGGGCAGCCAAAGGTCAAAACCGTCGACACCGCCGCCACCGCCCCGCGGGTTCACGACCGCGTCGCGCCTGGCCAGCGCTTGGGACACCCAGCCGGGCGCGTCGGCCGGAACGATGCCCTTGGCGCCGGGACACAGGGCGCGCCCATCCGGCGCGTAGACGCAAGCGCGCAGCACGGGACCTTGGACCAGTTGTTGGGCCATCTGGCCAAGGACGCCGTCGTCCAGGGGTGCGGATCGGGCTGCGACCAGCAGGGCGCTGGCACGGTCAAGGCCGCGGCCCAGCAGGACTTCTTCTGCCGCGCGCTGCGCCTGCACCGCCAGCAGGGCCGTGCTGCCGACGACCAGCAGCGATACCACCAGGGCAAACGGGACGAGACGGCGCATGGATCATCCGGTCGGGGGCGGTGCGGGGTGCTCCCGGGTGGGAGTCTACACGATTGCCGTCGGGTGGCTTGGGGGGGAAGGCGAGGACGGCACCCCAATGGCGAGGGCTTCCATGCCTCAACTTCCGGTCGTGTGTAGTCGCAGTTGAGAAGGCGCGCATACCCGCTCTAGCAAAGGGCTGGGCGTCCCCTTTCCGGCGGACCACGGCCGACCCCGGGGTTGTGACGTGAGCGGCGTTTGAACCTGACTCAGCGGAGGAATTCGGCTTTCCGCCAAGCCGATGCCGGGCGGCAGACGCGGATCCTTGCGTCCCGTTTAGGGGCGCGATTGGCACCAGACTTCGACGTTTGGCGATGACGCAGAAGCCGAGTGCCGGCATACAAGCATTGAATATCAGCATGTGCCGCCACGATGGCTTCACATTGGCACATACATTGGTTGTGTGCCGCAATGAGTCTATCGACCCGCCGCTGCACTCGTTCCCGTAATCACAGCGACTTGACGGTGGCCCCGGGCGGGAGTAGACGAAATGAACCTGCCGCGATGCAGGCGACTGGTGACGCCGCAAGAGGCTGATCGGCGTCTGTCCTTCGTGTGCTCCACTGCCCCGGTTCCGCCCCCCCCACCCTCCAATCGGAAGTGCCGCGGTTGCTCCACTTTCAGGGAACCCATTCAGACATCTTCACAATGTTTTTTCTGCCGCAACTGCCGTTCTGCGGGCGCTAGCCCCGCCGACGGACTGCGTCCCCATCGCGCCCCCTCTTTTGCGAGGTCATCCATGCAACGCTTGTCTCTTCGTATTCATCCCCTTGGACTCTGTGTCCTCGGGTTCACGCTTTCCATTGGGTTGTCTGCTTGCAGCGACGACCCGTCGACGACGGTCGACAAAGATGTCGCGGCAGACTCTGTGGCAGACACCTTGGCTGACGTCGTCGATCCCGACGTCTCAGGTTGCGGCGATGGAGTCATGCTGGGCGACGAGGCCTGTGACGACGGCAACGTGGTCGACGGCGACGGCTGCAGCGCGACCTGCACCCTCGAGACCGGCTTCGATTGCACAGGCGTTCCCACGGTCTGCACCGACATCGACGAGTGCGCCGCCACCCCGAGTGGCTGCGACCTGGCTGCCGATTGCACCAACACGGTCGGCGCGTTTACCTGCACCTGCAAGCCGGGCTACGTCGGCGATGGCAAGGTCTGCACCCCGAAAGAGGACTGCGGCGCCGTGGCGTGCGACGACAGCAACCCCTGCACCGACGACAGCTGCGACAAGGCCACCGGCTGCGTCCATGCCAACAACACCGTTCCCTGCACCGACGACAACGTGTGCACCGAGGGCGACGTCTGTGGCGATGGCTTGTGCGTGGCCGGCGCGGCCAAGGACTGCGACGACAAGAACGTGTGCACGACCGATTCCTGTGACCCCCTAGCGGGTTGCGCGAACACCCCGAACACCGAGCCTTGCACTGACGGCGACGCCTGCACCACGGGCGAC
>CAZION010000172.1:0-14341 GCA_964540865.1 uncultured Victivallis sp. | reverse complement strand
ACGGTACAGGCGGGAATCCAGGACATTACGGATACATCCTCGACAAGTATCTTGCGCTCGGAAAGAACAGGAAATGGCAGAAGGACATTGAAGCCTGGCTTGCCAAACCTGAAATAGACATCAAGCGCGGCCATGAATACGCGGCCTTCATCATAAATGCCTGGATGGGTGGCGAACTTTTCAAATTCAACGGGAATGTCCCCAACAAGGGGCTCATAAGCAATTTGCCATATGACGCATGCGTCGAAGTTCCGGTTGTCGCCGGCAGGAACAAGCTCGATTCAATACATGTCGGAGCGCTCCCGCCGCAACTGGCGGCCCTCAACAACATAAGCGTGGCAATTGAGAATATGGCTGTCGACGCATCCCTTGACGGTGATGCGGAAATGGTATTCCACGCAATCGCATACGATCCGTTGACTTCCGCCGTGCTTTCATTGGCGGAGATAAGGAAGATGGTTCAGGAAATGCTTTACAAGAACAGGGCTTACCTGCCCCAGTTCAGGAATTTAAAAATCATTTGATTCCGAGCTGGAATTCCACGATAAATTTAATAAAAGTACAACTATTTCACACAAAGATACAATCAAAAAGTATTGTTCCCGATAAGATTTTGTGATATAATTTTAAGCTAAAGGAGAGTTATAGTCAAGAATATGGATTTTATGGGGAAATTTTGGCAATTTTTAACAAAAACAAAATATAGCCAATTTAAAAATTCTAAATTTTTCAGAGTTTCGAAATCGGCTCAGGAAACAAAATGAAAAAAAACAAGCCGGATCTGTGCCAAGTACAACTCTTTGTGGACGATACCTGGGTCGAGGACAGTATCCGTGTACAGCGAGTCTTTCACCAGCCGAAGAAATATCCGAAGCCGGTCCTCGAGGCCGACCGCGCTTACGAGGAAACGGGAGTCCTTGCATATGGCTCCGTCCTTTTCAGGGAAAACAAATTTCATATCTGGTACGTGACCTGGCCCCAAACCGTGCCATATAAAGTCTGTTACGCCGTGAGCGAGGACGGCGTAAACTTCAGCAAGCCGGATCTGGGACTTTATGAGTTTGGCGGCTCGAAAAAGAATAACATCTGCCTTCAACCCGACCCGCCTGGATATATCGATAACATTTCCGTCATCGAGGACCCGGACGATGCCACGTGGCCGCTAAAAGCGTTTTGCTATCAAGGTGTGGAGGGGTTGCCCGGTGTGCAAAAAGAAATCAAATCGCATATAGCCTGCCGATCGAAGGACGGCATCCGATGGGACTTAAATCCCGGCTTGGTCCTACGGGGGTATGGCGACCGCACCAACGCCGCGGCTGCCCGGATAGACGGCAAGTTTGTGGCGCTCGTTCGCAGCCCAGATAATCCTTACCGGTGCCGCTGTGTATGGCGGATTGAAAGTAGAGACCTTGTCAAATGGTCGAAGCCAAAACTGATCCTCAAGCCCGACCTGGAGGATGATCCATATTTCCAGATTTATTCCGCAACAACCTTCCGCTATGAGAGCATATACCTCGGGTTCATCGAGCGCATGCATTTCCAGCCGGACGTGCTTGACAGCGAGCTCATATGCAGCCATGACAGTTTTCATTGGCAGCGCCCGTGCCGGAGGGAAACATTTATTCCCCGGGGGTTGCCGGGCTCCTTTGACAGTGTATGGCTGAGCATGCCATCGAGCGGTCCGATTTTGCACAGGAACAACCTATGGTTTTATTATTCCGGCCGCTCCGAGGGACACAATGTCAGGTATCCTTTGAATCACGGTGCGATTGGCCTGGCCATCCTCAGGCCGGACGGCTTTGCGTCATTGTGCGGTGCTCAAGGTGAAGGGTGGGTGCTGACTCGTCCCATGGAATGGCCGGCAAAAGACCTGTTGATCAACGCCGAGCCACGCCTGGATCTCTCCGCGCATCATGCGTTCAGTCCCGGTTCGATAATGGTTGAGGTGCGGGACGCAGCAAACAAGCCTCTGCCGGGGTTCGGGCGCGCGGAATGTCTGCCGATCAGCAACACTTTCCGCCACGCGCTTGCCCGCGCGCCGGTTTTATGGAAGGACAACAGAAGCCTTCGCGAGCTGGCGGGCAAAACCATCCGCTTGGTGTTTTATCTGCGAGAGTCCCATCTCTATTCATTCTGTGCGGGCGAAATACCAAAATGAAAAACAGAATGTCTTGTTTAATCCTGAAAAATGCACGAAACAAGATCGATTATTTAAAATGAAAGGAAGTTGAACAAATGAACAACTCTTCATCTGAACGAATGGTTTCTGAAGAAAGACGGGCGGGCGGTTTGGTAGACGAGGCGAGCTCTACAAGTCGCAACTCATTGCGGCGCAACATGTTTACCTTAATCGAGCTCCTCGTTGTAATCGCGATCATCGCAATACTCGCATCTATGCTGCTACCGGTGCTGAAGTTGGCCAGAGAAAAGGGAAAGGAAGTGAGCTGTCTGAACAATTACAAACAATTCGCACTTGCAAGTGAAATGTATGCGAGTGACAATGGTGGATTCCCAATGGCTTACTGGACGTCTTATACCTGGACCAATGTTTTCCCAACAAATACACATGTCATTTATGATTATGTGAAAGATCGCAAAGGAGCCTGCATTGGAGTTATTGATAACCGCGAAGACATTCAAAGCCAATATGCGTGTCCTGCAGAAGATGGAAGCGGCGTCACATATATATGTACGGTTGGAATTAATGGAAACCTCGGGACGTTCGAAAGCACAGTTTTAACAGGTCTTGAACATTACAACGCTTTGGCAAAAGGACGTATGCAACCCTCGAAAGCGATCATCTGGGCTGATTCTTCTAATTCCACCACCAGCAGCATCTCAAAACCCGGCGGCCTACTTGGCTATAATTCCATTCAATTCCGGCATCCCTCAAGATCTGGATATGCGCGAGGCTCATATTTTCCTCTTAATGCAACAACCTCCAGTGCCAGATGTGCAGGAGCTTTTGCTGATGGACATGGAGAGATGATCCCTTATGATCAGCGAAGCAACGGTTCCACCAGTGACTCAAGGGGGAAAGATGAATTCAAGGATTTCTGGGGGGTAAGAAGTTAATCCTTGTAAAAATCCCGCGTGAAATAATTGATCATCTTAAATATTTTATAATAAAACAATAAAGGATTAAGTATTCAGGAATAAAAAGGATGAAAATATGAAAAAAACTCTCTTGACACTGGCAGCGCTTATTGCAGCTTTCTGTACAGTTCAGGCAAAACCTAGCGTAGCGATAAACATCCCTTCTGGGAAATATCAGTATAAGGCCGGGGAGGAAGTTACATTTAAGGCTGATGTTTTGTGCGATGATAAAGAGGAGCTTGCCGGCAACCTCGATGTCATACTTTCAAATGACGGTGGGACTGAGTTCAAAAAAGTTACGCTCGATCTGGCAAAAGACAAGACAGTCACAATCTCCGGCACGATGAAAGAACCTGGGATACTCCGCTGCACGGTGGTAGGCTACATAAACAAGGAGCTCATCAAAACGCTCCAACTTGCAGGATTCGATACGGACAAAATCCTTCCATATACAAAAAAGCCGGACGACTTCGACCAGTTCTGGACTGATGCCATAGTGAAATGCAATTCGATGGAGGAGGCACCGCAGATCACGGAGATGGCAATAAAACATAACAACTGTAAAGTCTTTAAGGCCGTATTTCCAACTCAGGCAGGGCCTGTCTACGCATTGATGACGATCCCGGAATCCAACGATCCGGCAAAGAAGTTTCCTGTCATAATCTACGTTCCGGCCTCAGGCGTAGGCATCCATGGTGAACCGCCGAAATCAGGGTATTCCAAGGATTTCATAGAGATATGGATCAATGTGCACAATTACGATATCGAAGATCCGCAGTTCAGGCAGAAGGTCGAAGAAGACAACCGCGAAAAAAATGCTTATACGATGCGCTCGTTCATGCCGAAGGAATCTTTCTATTTCTTCCGTTCACTCCTCGGAGCTAATAAAGCGGTTGAATACGCCTCGAAAATGCCTAAGGCAGGAAAAATAGGCGTATTCGGCTGTAGTCAGGGCGGATACTTTACCATGTTCCTGGCCGGGCTTAATAGCAAGGTAGCAGCGGCTCTTGCGTGGGAACCTGCGTTTATGGATTGTCTCCGCTACAAGGACGGCATATCCATGCCGCTGAACTACCGCCACTGTAAGGACTGGCCCGGATTCGATGCGAGCATGCCTTATTACGATCCGGTCTGCCTAGCTGACAGGATAAACTGTCCAATAAATGTAGTTGTCGGCTATGCCGACGGTACAGCATTTGCGACCACCATTCATGCGGTTTATAACATCATCCCATCCAAGCATAAAACCATAACTGTCCTGCCAAAGCAACAGCACGGGATTATTGGCAGCAACAGTAATGATTATTCTAGGCTCATGGACGAATTCAGATCCGAATTGCAAAAGTAAACTTGGAGAAATAAATGGATAAAATATTGGTAGCATTACTGCTAATGTCATTTGGATCACTCTGTGCAGAAGAACCGACTTTGCCGGAACAGTTCCAACAACTTTCGCAACTTGAACCGGCTGAGGCTGAAGCCGGATATCTCAAGCTTGCCGGAACGAAGGAGCTTAGCGTGAAGTGCGCAGCTGAACAACTTCAGAAATATATCGGGATGATGTCTTGTCCAATGCTCGATATCGTATCTGCTCCGACTGGAAAATATCCTGTGAGGGTATTTGTAGGTCAGAGCGAAACAACGGAGAAGCTTGGTTTCGATCTCAAAGGTGTGAAATACGATGGTTATCGCATACTTGCAAAGGCCAATGATGCAATAGTGGCAGGAGTAGACATCGACCATTAATTAAAGCGACTTAGGATTCAACTAGGCAAATCAGGCACTGCCAAGCCGCAACTACGTGAGGCGTTTACGGACTACCTCTGCGCCGCGGTAGATTATTATGATTTTAACGAACTTTGAAATTTATTATAAGGAAAAATGAAATGAACAAATTCTTATTATCATCAGCCGTTATTTTTTCTATGGCCTGCGCTTCTTTTGCGGTGGAACTCGTGAAGGACGGCAAGGCGACAGCTGAAATCGTCATCCCGAAGGATGCCAACCCTATAGTAAAAACAGCCGCTACTGAATTCCAGGACATCATCGCAAAGATGTCGGGAGCTAAGCTCGATATCGTGGACGAGCCAAGCGGCAAGGTCAAGGGCAAGGTCTGGTTCGGTGAAAACGAGATGACGAAAAAGCTCGGACTGGACCTGGAAGATGTCAAATACGATGGATACAGGATAATCGTCAAGGGCGATGACATTATCGCGGCCGGTGTTGACATCGAATGGTACAAATTCTACGGGTTCTGCGAAGACAACCTCAAGTCTGTCGCTCCCAAATGGCTGAAGCACACTGGCGGGCACAAATGGCGCTCTCCGATGTTCATGTATGCCCTCCGCGCTCAGTGCCGCGAAAAGGATGCGTCGAGGCGCCTTGATTTTCACGATGGCATTGATTCCACCGGCACCATTTTCGCCGCCTACGCGCTACTTGAGCAGCTCGGGTTCCGCTGGTACATGCCCTTCGCCGACATCGGGCAGGTCATCCCCGAAAAGAAGGATATTGCCTTTGCCGACCAGAACATCAAGAGCGAACCGGCGTTCCGCTACCGCAACTGGAGCCACTGGCGCGGCTGCCGCGATGAAGCCATGTGGTTCAAGTCGATGGGCAGCGGGATGAGCGAATTCATATTCTTCTATCATGCCGCAGGCCGCATCCTCGACGGCAATGAAGACCCCGAGTGTGCCGGCAAGGTCAACGGCAAGTTCGATTTCCACGCGCCTAAGCTCTCCGGCGAAAAGTTCCGATCGACGTTCATGCAGTATCTTGAGAGTGCCAATACTTTCTACCCAAAAATGCTCCCATACGTCAGCTTTAACCAACCGGACGGATGGAGCACGATGGACGACGAGGATATCGCAAACGGATGGGACAAACTGAAAGAACGCGGCAATGAGGGACGTTTCAGCGACTACGCGTGGGATTTCAATATGAACATGCTCGAGCGTTATAACAAGAAATATCCCGGCAACAAACAACGCAAGACTTTTTACGCTTACGTCTCTACAAAAGACGTTCCCTCCCAGCTCAAAGGCAAGTTCATCCCCGACGAGATGACCTGTGTCTTCACTAACACAACGGCCTATGACCACCTCACGCCTCAGTTTACCGGCATCATGAAAGAGTGGTTCAAATGTGTCAAGGAACCGGAACAGTTCATCTACTACGATTATCTTTACGACCGCGGCCCACACCGCAATTATCCGCCGACCCCTTACATATTCACGGAAAACCTTAAGCAGCTTTTCAAAAACGTCACGCCAGACAAGTGCCAGGGATTCCTGCTTGAATACGATGCTCCCTTCGGTGGTATAGAGGGAAAGGAGAACTACAAAACCAACATAGGCTGTCCGGCAGAAACACACCTCATGATGTATCTATACTCCAAGCTGATGTGGGATCCGAAACTGGACGTGGACAAGCTGCTTGCCGAATACTATACGCTATACTACGGTCCAGCCGCAGAAGAGATGAAGGCGCTCGACAAGTTCGGCGAGGAAATATGGATGAGGAAAGCCCCGCGACGCGTGACGGCTTCCGCCGGAAACTTAAAGGAGGAAGACGTGACAAAGCTCTTCGATATTCTCGGCAAGGCCCGCACTAAAGTCGAGGCTGGCAGCATCTATGCAAAAAGGATTGACCGCCTCACATATGAGATGGAGCCGCTCAAGAAGCTGTTCGCAAACCTTCAGCGCAAAGGGCCGACCATCCAGGCCGGACGCATTACCGAAAACATAAAGTGTGACGGAGACCTTTCCAAGGATTTCTGGAAGAACGTGACATTTTATCCCATGAAGGACATGTATACCGGTGATAAGCCGACCCATGTCTCCACCTCCGCCGCGTTCCGCTGCACGCCGACCGCACTTTACATCGCCATAGAGTGCCGCGAGCCGAAAATGGATAAAATATCTGCCCGCACGAAGACGCGCGACGACTCTGGAATCTGGTCCGACGATTTCGTGGAAATACGTCTCGAGACTCCGGATGGGCGCCAGCCTGTCATAAACGTGAATCCGGAGGGGGCCATATTCGACCAGGATTCCACCGATCCGAACGTGGCCAATCTGCCGGAATTCTACAGTGTGAGCGACTATGCCGTAAAGAAATATGCAGACAAGTGGTGCATCGAGATGAGGATTGACTACGCTTCGGTCGGAGCACTTATCCCCAACGTTTCGGCGCCGTGGGGTATACAGATCTCGCATCAGCGTCTCGCCGGAGCTAAGCCCGAGTTCTATCAGCTTTCGCCGACAGGCAAGGCCTTCAACAAGTGCTTGGAGATGATGGGAAATATCACGACGAACAAACAATAGGAGCTGATTTCAAAGTTGGCAAAGGTAGGGCGCGTTCTCCGCAACTCGCCGAGGACGGCCACATAGAGCCGTCCCTACCTTAAATTCGGCAATTTTGAAATTACCGCAAATAACAGGAGAAACAATACAATGACTAAACCATCCATAATGTGCATTGGAGCACATGCCGATGACATTGAGTTCAACGCAGGCGGCACATGTCTGAAGTATCTCGATAGGGGATATGGAATAGACTACGTGATGTCAACGAACAACATGTCGGGACAGCTCCACATAGTCGAAAAGGATAACACGATTACCCGCAAGGAGGCTGAACCAGCGCTCATGGAGCCTATCCGCAAGCGCGAGGCGGCGGCAGGGGCAACAATGCTCAAAACTGTTCCGGTTCATCTCGACCATCCACAGCGCTATTACACCGGACCGGAAATGCAGAAAGTGCAGGAAGGCTACGGTGTCCCGTCACCGAAGGGTGCGACGCTCGGGCGTCCCTGCATCATGGTTGCCTCCGACGATCCGAAATCAGTGGACCGCGTGAAAGACCTCATACTCGAACGGGCCCCGGAAGCTGTGCTGACTCATCCGCTCATAACAGAATCGCCGGAACATTATGCCACGGCAATGCTTATCCTCCGCGGATACAGGAGGGCGGTAAAGGCCGGATACGCCGGACCTCTGCTTTTCTGGAACGAGTTCTGTCAGAGCACTGAGCTCGACATGTCGTTTTTCCTCTGGGATTCCTTCATCGACATTTCCGGGCTTAGACAGAGGCAGTTCGATCTCATCCGCTGCCACATCACAATGGTGCCTTTCCCGGAAAGGATGGATTATCTCGATTTCGCAAAATATACCGGAGTAAAGGATTCCGAGTTGTTTAAATTCGCGAGCTCAATTCACGACTTCAAACCGTCCGGCGACTTCACGGAAGAGATCATGCGAAACCTGAAATAAACAATAAATAAAAGGGTCTTAACTATGGGAATCAAGTATCAGCAGTTGTCAAAAGAGGAGGCTTTGGAAGCCTATGTGGAATGGTTGATACAACAGGGTATAAAGTCGCCGGAATACTTTTTCAACAACCATGGCGAATGGTATATGCTGTCCTATCCGCTCCGCACACTCATGCTCTGGGGTAAATTGCACGGAAAACAGGAGTATATAGATCTTGCATTCGAATACACAGACATCTATCTCTCCGAGCAACTTCCGAATGGCGCATTCACGTCGAACTACCGCAGGCAACCAACGGAAAAACTCAGCAAAAAGGAGTTCCATGAAATCCTGCGCACAGGAAAAGTGAACATCGCGGATGTCGGCTCAAACGTAACCTGGATAGTTCAAGCGGCAACATATGCGGACAAGGCCCGCAAGAAAAAATATCTTGCCGCAGTGAAAAGTTGGCTGGACAACTGGGTCCCAGTCTGGGCGCTTCCCGAGGGCGGCTACGGAAACGGAATATGGTGCGGAAAAAAACTCAACGCCCCTTACACCTGCGCCATGTCCACACTCGCAATGGCATTATCCGCTTTTACTCTTGTTACCGGAGAGGAAGAGTATGTAGAAAACGCTGAGGGCTGCATGAAATTCCAATGTTCGAAATGGCTGGATAACGGTCTGCCACTTTTCCTTAACTGCTATCCGTGGGTACGCGAGCAGTTCCTGGACGATTATGCACACAGCTACTACCTGCTTGAGGGCATGTGCTGGACGCATTATGTCTCGAAGAACAAGGAGGTAAAAGCGCTTCTGGAGAAACGGATGGGCGAGATGATTTTCGGGAAGGCAGGGCTTCTCTCTCAGTGGGACAAATCGTGGTTCAGCTTCAAGAACGCCTTCCAGCCGCTCCCGATAGACAGGCCGTCCTCGGACATGGTGTCAAGCCGCGCCGGCATGGCACCAGGATGGGAACTTGCCAAGTCCAATGGCATCATCCACACTTTCCTGTATTATCTCAACCATATCGAAGACAACCCGAAACTGCGTGCAAAGACTGAGCTTGGCCTGAAATACCTGAGTCACCCGCTCAAGGCCAGGATGAGCAGCGTAGCTTCCGAGGTTGAGGAAGGATACGGCAGCTATGCAATGCAGTCCACCGGTTTTGCAGGACTTTCACTGCTGGAAGGCATCGCGAAAGATTCGGTGTTCAATTTAACTCGTTTCAAGCAATTTTAACAAAGGCGGAAAAACATGAAAAAGAGAATGATGCTGGTGTGCGTGATGATTCTTGCGGCGAGTGTCTTCGGTGCTGATTTCACGAAGGATTTCCAGGCGGCAAAGAATCTTTACAGAGTAGGGAAATATGCGGAGGCTGAAGATGCCTTTGTCAAACTGATCGAACAGAACAGCTCTCCAAAAGGCACCGAGGAAAGCCTGGCGTACGCCGCCTACAGTGCAGAGCAGCAGAAAAAAAGTGACAAGGCGGCAGAGTTTGCCGGCAAGATCAAGGATAAGGCATTGAACACCCTTTGCCGGATGAAACTCCTGGAGATTCAGAAGAAATGGAACGACATAATTTCCATGTCCAAGGACGAGGATTTTGGGAAATGGCCGGAAAATCTGATATATGACGCCTCAGTTTGCCGTGGCAATGCATATTCAGTAACCAAGAATCTGGAAAATGCGGAGAAGGATTTTCTTGCAGCAACAAAAAATACGGTTGAACTGGAAAAGAAGGCCGTGGCCTATCAGTATCTGGGCAACCTGTATCAGAACGTAAGCAAGGACAACCAGAAAGCACTTGACGCATACGGTGAAACTATCAGGCTGATGTCGGATCCGAAACCGTCCATGTCTGGAGGAATACTTGGCAAGGCCGTGATAGCCAGGGCGAAAATACTTGCATCCCAGGGCAAGGGCGAAGAGGCATTGTCCGAAATGGAGAAGTTTAAAAGCATTGAAGCCAAGGATCCACACTGGTCTTGCATGATCCAGTTCACCTACGGGGAGATTTACGAGGTCCTTGGAAAAAATACCGAGGCTCTTGAGAGTTACCGCAAGGCGGCCGCGGTCGTCAATGGCCCCGAATACTTCATTAAAAACGCGAATCAAAAAATAGCAGATCTTGAAAAGGGAGTACAAAAATAGAAGGCAAACTTGGGATAAAATTAATTCCAGTTTAAAAAGACTCATGCGAAATAGGTAATTTTCAGAATAGGTGCTAGGGGTCAGGGACCAGGCATCAGTTGGGAGCCGGAAGAATTTCGTTGCGGGAAGAAAAAGTGATAGGAACGCCCGAATTCGGGCATGAATATATAATCAGGATTTAAAGCCTGAGTGTTCTTTGAAAATCTAAAGACTATTTTGAGATATCAGGCGGCGAGGTCGTCCGCAAAAGTCTTATAGCATCTGGTTTTGTCGGGTTGCTGGAGGACAATGGCGGCGGCCACGGCCACGAGGTTCAACGTCAGATGGGCAATTGTCATCTGGTTGCGGACCGAGCGGTAGTTGAAGAGAGTCGTGTCTTCAACCTCTCGAGGCCCAAGCCTTGAGAAGTAACGTTCTACTCCGGTACGGAGTCGACGGTGTCCTTGAAGTGTTTCGAGTGTCTGGGCACTTTTGAGCGGGCTTCCCCGTTCGCATCCACATATGCGGTGCATCCGTAGCATTTTCCGGTGTTGAAGGAGCTGTGTCCGGCAGGACATTCGGCTGGAAAACTGGCACGTTCTTTCTTGGATGCCGCTTTGATGGGACAGCGGTATTTCATGCGTGTGCGCTTGTCATCGGAAGACATGCCCGAGTACTTCATGCTCAGCTTGGCATCGCAGATTGGACGGTCCTGGCTGTCAAAATTCTCGACCGGCTTGGAGTCTCCGATGAGGACATCGGTTTTTATGTGGCCTTTTTCAATCAGGAGCTTCGAGGCGCTGTGGACGAGTTCCTCGAGCTCGGAGTTTTTCGTCTGGGAAAGGAATCGGGAGAAACTGGATCCGTCGGGCAAATTGCAGGGAGTGAAGCCGCTCATCATGGTCGAGGCTGCGGAGCAGGTCGGAAACATATTTTATTTTTTCCGACTGCTTGAAGATCAGAGCCTTCAGGCAAGAGGAATCCGGATATCCCTTGCGTCCAAACTCGGAATATTCCGGACCAGTGAAGAAAAGGTCGAACGCCTGGAAAAGTGCATCGTATTTCCGGTGGAATGAACTCGAATCGAGGATGCCCTGATAGTCGTAGAAGAGAGAAAGTTGCATTATAATTTTTCCTCCTTGTTTCTTTTATGTTGTTTTCACTGAACACGTTACAAGATAAGAGGGCATGGAGGAAACTTCAATATCAAATTAAATATAAACAGTTAATAATTAAGATGTTAAGTAATATCACAAAAGGCTTGCATATAACAAAAGGAGTTATTTCATGATATCGAATCATTTTCGCTGGATAGCCTTTGCCGCAATGGCCATATTCACGCTTGCAGCTCTAGACGCTGCGGGAGCGGCAAAAGACAATAAGCCAAAAGAAATTGATGCAGCAATATTCCTTGCTCCATTCAATGATTCATTGAGCATTGATGCCGGCACCATAGAGGCAAGGTTCTGCCTGAACTATTCTTTCGATGATTTTTTGCGTCCAGCGTCATCAAGGTGCACGCCTTTTACATTTTTAAAAATATACAATAAAGACGGCTCATTGCTGTCAGAAAAAGATGAAATCAATCCATTTTTGTTTGTTTTTTATCAGAACAGAGGTTCCAACTACATCAACTTTGGAACACAATATTATCATATGAAAACAAATGTGCCTCCACCAAACGACAAACGTTTTGGCATAGCCATTGGCGGAGACAATGAGAAAGGAATATGGCTGCTGGAAAACGAATGGCATTCAATTGCAGTAACCTGGAAGGTTGAAAAGGATGCACTTCACATCGAAATGTTCCTTGATGGCAAGCCGCAGTCGAGCAGAATATTCCCGATAAAGGAAAGCAATATCCGCCCCTTTTCCAAGGATGACCTGATCGGTATTGGCGGAATCGGCCTGTCTCCTGCAACAATTCTGTCCTACCGTATTTCGAACAGAGTCAGGACAAAAGATGAAATAGATTCAAAAGATCCTTTGAAACCGGACGATGCGACAACATTTTTCCTTGACGGGGAGACAGCGGCGAAATGTGGCAAATTTGATGCAAAAGAATTCGGTAAAATGAATAAGAAGGGTCAAATAGACACAGGTAAAACAGGGGCGTTCTTCGGAAAATTTAAAATCGTCACCACCCCGAACGGAAAAGCCATCCAGTTCTTCGACAAACTTTCAAGATGAATTACGGCAACACCCTTATGATCGAAGTTGAATTAGGCGGCCAAGGGCCGCAACTCTAGTCGTCAGTCGTCAGTTCTGAAACTGCCGTTGGAGTTCACGGCTTTAGCGTGTCTTTTTATTTAATAACTCGGACACTTGGAATCTATTGGAAATTTTGAAATTCCATGACGTTTAAGTAGGCCGGCGCTCGACCAGCGCGGCCACAAGTTTCTCCCCGCAGAACACATATAGCGGAAGGAAGCAGTATTCATCGTAATAGCCGTGGAAGAACCTCCCTTCCTGCTTTCCGTGGATCCGGTCGTCAGTGTTGTCGAAGTCAAGGAAAATCTCCTCTGGCTCATTGTCGAATGACTCCATGAACACATCTGTGAGCAGGCTCGAAAGCTCCATGCACACCGCCCTTGTCGAACTGTTCTCAAAACGGCACAACGTAGGAGCGCTCGCAAGCTCGCCATCCTCACCGGTTGCGGTCTTATCCCCAGGTGGCAGATTCTGCACCGCAGTCTCGGAGCAATGCAGCGTGGCATGCGTGAAGCTAATCCCGATGCTGAACTTACAAGCTGGTTTTACATGCCGCATGCAGGGATTCATACCGACTGGATGTTTGACATGGCTGGACATATGCCGGAAGGTGTTGTCCTCCAATATAATTTCGAATCCGGAGCGCTAAAGACCCAGGCGGGCAAGCTTCGGTGTGGGGGCGATTATTGGCTTTCCCATGTCGGGCCATCTGCGAATTTCGCGCGTATCGCCTACCGGGCTGTCAATTCCGGAACACCGCTTTCCTCCAAAATCCAAGTCGGATGTTCCCATGAAGTGGCGACAATCCCGTTTGTCCCGGTCCCGAGCCTGCTCTATCGGAAATATAAAAAGATGCGCGAACTCGGTTGTGTCGATGCGATGCAGTGCTGGTATTTCGGCAATTATCCTGGCGTCCGCGCTCTAATCTTACCGCTTTCCTCTCCGAGGATGACGGTAAGACTTGGAAAGGGGGACTGATTCTGGACGAACGAGACAGCGTTTCCTATCCCGACGGTGTGCAGGGCGCCGATGGCATGATCCGCATAATCTACGACCATGGACGTTACAAGGAAGGCGACATTCTCATGGCGGCCTTCCGCGAAGAAGACATACTCGCAGGCGTCTGCCGAAGCCCCGGCGCCAAGCTCCGGATGATCATCAACCGCTTCCCGATGCCGAAGTAATTCAGAAAAAGAAGGAGGACAGGCTTTCTTGCTTTCCATACCGAATTAAATCCGAATTTCCCTGAACAAAAGTTCAGTAAAATTCACTTTTCAGACACTTGAGTTTTCCTCCTTCATCTGTTTTGGGGATATGATTTTCAGCAACAGGCCTGCCATTCCCGCATATGGCCACCTGTTCGCCGGCGGCATTTTAATAGAACTCGGGCAGCGGGCTACGCCATTGACAAAAAATCAATACAAACAAAAGCATATCGATATACTATTTTTATTACAGATATATTTTATTCAAGTATTGACTTTCATATGAATTTATTGTATAATTAATTATAATTATATTATAATTAGAAGTATATACATCATGAAATATATTGAAGTCGAAAAAGCGCTCTCGAAGAAAATAGGCGGTCTGCCGGCAGGCGCCAAGCTCCCGACCTTCAAGGAACTTTACACGGAACTGGACATAAG
>CAZION010000171.1:0-14343 GCA_964540865.1 uncultured Victivallis sp. | reverse complement strand
AGACGGGGCGATGAAAAGTATTTTTAAAAATACTTTTCGAGCAACGTCTAACTAGTGTTGACGAAGTCACAAATAAAGTCGCCTTGGCATATTCCACATATCTCTGGGGCAACAAAGATGAACCCATATCGGCCAAGACCTTTAATCATCACATAGTACATTTATCCCAGATATTCTCAACTCTCGATGCTGTCCACCACCTTCCTGAGCGGAATCCCTTTAATTCTAAGATTGTTAATAGGAAACGGAAGTCCGAACTTGATACTGCCGGGCACATGCCGCTGGAACCGGAAATGCTTCAAAAGGTGCTTGTGGAAGCAGCAAAACATGGAAGAGGATTCAGGGATTTATTTGTCATAGGGGCAAACACTGGCCTAAGGCTGGAAGATGCCTGCTGCTTGAAATGGGAAAACGTTGGAAAGGAATTTATAGACACCGTTCCCGGAAAAACGAGAAGAACTGGCAACATGGCGAGGATTCCGATGTCTCCAGCGCTGCATGAACTGATTAAGGAGAGAGCCCAAGCAAAGGAGGACAGTGAGTTTATTGTTCCGGAAATTGCGGAGTATTACATTCGAGGAGATGATGATTACATAAAGAGGAAGTGCAGTAAGATTTTCGAGGACGCTTTTGGAGAAGGTATTTCAAAAGTTCCAGCTGGAGCTCATAGGAGGAGGGACGCCAATGTGTATTCTTTCAGATCTTTCAGGACAACGATGATGAGTTTGCTTGCCAGCAAGGATACTTCTGTTAGGGACGCAATGAGAATTATGGCGTGGGAATCAGCAGAAATGATTAAAGTTTATGAACATGAATTGGAGAAAGCGAGGGGGGATGCAGACGCGCGTGCACTTCATATGATAAATTCCATTGATGAATTAAAAGGGAAACTTCCGGATATTCCAGAACCTGAATTGAAACCGACCTTCGAAGCATTAGGCAAACTCGTGACAAAATACAGCAATGCAATGATAGGCAGGATCTACGGCGGCATGACAGAGGCCGGTGTCCGCAAGTGGCTGGCAAAATTCAAGATTGTACGGGAGAAGCGTATTGAGTCTGCTGACGTGGACGAGCGAGAGATCGAGAGGATAAGGAAGAACCTGCTTGCCGGAGGTCGTGAATGAACAGCAGAGGAAATGTATTATTCATCAGAACTGTTAAGGAATTTCACTCAGGGATAAACAAGAATGCTGACGTATTCGTAGTTGATTTCAATAGGAAGTTCTCTCTTTCGGAGTTGAAGAGGGATGAGATCAAGATCCCCAAGTCAAATAAGTTACTTAAGCCCTCCAATGACCGGAAACTGGTATTTAAGAGGAGTGCAAGATCCAAGATTGAATATGATGTTGTTGAGTTACCTGTAGGGCACGGTGTGCA
Organism: uncultured Victivallis sp.; assembly: GCA_964540865.1. GTDB lineage: Bacteria > Verrucomicrobiota > Lentisphaeria > Victivallales > GWF2-50-93 > GWF2-50-93. The sequence continues at coordinate 12,963 of CAZION010000171.1, read as the reverse complement.
AGCCTGGAACGGCATACTTGCCCCGTATGTTGAAAGGATATATGCGGGAGCGAGGGTGTATTTCATGGTGTCGCCTGACAGCATGGGGTCTGCCGTCCTGTGCATGGCGATGATGTCGAAGATGGTTCGCAATATGGACGCCGACCTTTCTGCCGACGAGAAGGATTTCAGGGATTCTCGGATTGAAGATTCCGATGAAGGCATGAGCTATCTGCCGGAGCCAGTAGGTTATGTGATAGGCAGAGGATGCAATCTTCACTATGATGACGACAGAGGAAAGCTGTTCCGCTGGACCTGCTGGTGGCCAAAAATCCTAAAGTATGGTTCCAGACGAGGATATTTCATCCCAGACAGGGATATGAGGGAGGTCGCAAAGGCGGCGAGTGGTTTTGATTACAACAGCAGTTTTCTGCGCTGCATAGACAAAGATGCTTTCGGCTGGCCTGTCGCTTTTTCAATTTCATTTAGGAATGCGAAAGGTAAAATTATCGTATTGCCGGCAAGTGTATCGAGGAAAGAGGTCGATGCACTGGAGGATGATTTCAAATCAAGGCGGGAAGCCAGAGTGGCGCTAAGCGGGAAGGTGTGTGATGTGGAGCCCTCCGGAGCGACATTGCATAGAGAGGAATTGGTAAACGCTGCAACTCCTGAACATAAATCAGGAAAAGCGTCTTCTTCCTCAACCGCAGGTGATTCATCAGGCCATGAGGAATGTTATGTGTTCTGCTTGAAAACAATCGATGCAGATATTATCAAGCAGTCAGGCAAGGTGGAGCTCGAAGTGAAAAGAGGAGCCGCAAAAAAGGGGACTTCGGTTGAAGTTACAGTTCATCAGTTTCTTAAGTTTGCCGGCCTGTGGGCGGCTTCGGTTTTTTACGGCAGTTACGTGTATAGGGCAGGTAAGGTAAAGTCATTCATTAAAGTGTCAGACGTGGAGATGCCCTGTATTGCCATATACAGGAACAGTCACAATGAACCTCCTAGAAACTTCCACTCTGACAGGATTGACTGCTTTTCGGCTGTATTCAAAGGAGTTCTGTCTTGGGATGAGGTCAAGAAGAAAGTTCTCGGCATTCATTTTGGACGCCGGAAGAGAAAGTCCAGTTATATTGATGAGACTATATGTAATGTTTCCTTGGAGATAAAAGATGAGCAAATGGACAACATCACTAAGCTCAAGTTTAAATCCAACGATTCCCGCTGCAATGACTACGAATCTGGCAAGTCCGCTTTTTTCTCGCTACTGAAAACAGCCCTCAGCAAGCGACTAGAAAAATAGCATCATTCTTGCTGCTTCATTCAACCTTCAGTTTTGTTCTTCTTATTTGATTTGCCTTTCTATTTGACTTCCGAATTAGCTTCCTAGTTAGAAGTGCCTGGCGATTAGCAACTTAGGATTGACATGTGTTTTTACCTGTGATATCCTGTTTGACATTAACAGAGAGGATCACGTATGGACAATATAATTGAAGATTTGGTAAAGTCGGCATTCGATCCTGCAATTCCAATTGCGAAAAAGGAAGCGGGTTTGAAAGCTATGCGAGGGCATGAGTCTAAGGAAGCATTGGAGGGCTTTATCAGCGTGAAGGACACCATGGTCTTTCTCGGTGGTATCAGCCGCGTCCACCTGTATCAGTGTCGCAAGAAGGGTCTCCCTTCTCACAATGTCGGTGGAAGAATTGTCTTCTCCCCTCAGGAACTCAGACAGTGGGTTTCAAGGAACTCGAAAAAGGAGTAAGCATGCCCGACTCAATCTCCAAATTCACGGAACCATGTAATTGCCTGCCTCCTCCCGGCACAGGGCAGAACCTGGCCGCTCTTTTCGCGGTTGCTAACTGCGGAGTTGTATCCGAGGTGGGAAAATGAGAACGCCACCGAAGAATATAGACGATGCTGATGCTGGGGAGTTCCCCGTGAACCGCGATGCTCCCACGTCTAGTGACGAAATGACGCTTCAGCCCCCTGCAGTACCAGATGCAGAGGTTCCGGAATTCTCGGCTCTCGAAACCGCCCTGCAACTCGTGAAGGAAGGACACAAAGTATTCCCCTGTGGTCAGGATAAAAAGCCACTTACCAAACACGGCTTCAAGGACGCCAGCAGCGACCCGGAAGTTGTCTGCCGGTGGTGGCAGAAGTGGCCTGATGCGTTAATTGGATTGCCGACAGGTGTTGAGAGCGGAATCAGCGTAGTGGATCTGGACCTTGATGCCGAAAAAGACAAGGATGGTATCACTGAATTGGGAAAACTCCAGACCATACACGGCAATGCTTCGGAGACCTTTGCCGTCCGAACACCGCGCGGAGGTTTTCATCTATATTATAAGCATAGGGATGGATTCAAATGTTCGACTGACAAGATAGCCCGTGGAATAGACACCCGCGGAGATGGCGGCTATGTGATTTACCCTTCGCAGGGGAGCGGATATAAGATTGAAAAGAATCTCCCGCTTGCTGACCTTCCGGAATGGGTCTACCAAGCTATTGCAAAGCGGCCCGATGAGAAGAGAACATCGAAACAATCTACTGCGGACAAGACCGGAGAACATAGGAAGCAGACAGGGCGTGCCGGCGAGACAGATATTCTCTCGGCCCTCGATCAAACTGATCCAGACTGCGGTTACCAAGTCTGGGTCGAAATAGGTCAGTCCCTGCACTCCTGGGATACAGACCGGGGATTTGTCCTCTGGGACGACTGGAGCCGCAAGGGAAAGAAATACCACAACACGACACGAACACATTGGAACAGCTTCAATGCCGATGGAGGAATTACTGTCGGCACGCTATTCCATCATGCGAAGCAGGCGGGCTGGAAACCTTCAGAATCCCAGGCAGCTGATCCTATAGCTGCGGCCAAGGCCGGGGCACCATGGCCGATGACGGACGCGGGCAACGCCGAACGGTTCGCATATTATAGTAAGGATTCCCTGGTATTCGACACTCGCAAAGAATCCTGGCGCCATTACAATGGTAAGAAGTGGGTGGAGGACAAGGGCGAGAACATCTACAAGTCTGCAATAAAGGTGGTTCGCAGCATACGGTTCGAGGAGGCGAAGCACTGCCCACGGGCTGAAGAAGGCAGGGATCTCGGAAAGCAGTTGTTCAAGCACTCCATAGATTCCGAGGCCAAGCCCAGGCTAGAGGCGATGCTTTCCCTGGCAAGGCATATGATGGCCCACTCGGATTTCGACTCCGACAAATATCTCTTCAACTGCGGCAACGGCACCATCGAACTGAAGACCGGCAAGCTCAGGGAGCACAGCAGAGAGGACTATATCACGCGCTCAAGCCCTGTAGTCTACGACCCTGTGGCGGACTGCATCGCCTGGAACAACTTCCTGAATGAGACGCTTCAGGGCGACATGGACATGGTTCGCTTTCTCCAGATAAATGTCGGATACTGCCTATCCGGCGACGCATCGGAGGAGATACTCAACCTGGTGCATGGCCCTGAAGCGACGGGCAAGAGCACCTTCATGGAAAGCGTGAAGTCTGCATTCGGTGATTACACCAAGACCTGCGACTTTGAGACCTTCCTGAAGCAGAAGGACTCTGGACGCCCGCGCAACGACCTTGCCAGCCTTGACGGGGCCCGCCTAGTATCCTCATGCGAAGTCGAGGAAGGCAAAGAGCTTGCGGAGAACGTGGTCAAGATCCTTACCGGCGGTGACACCATAAGCGCTAGGTTCCTCTACAAAGAGTTCTTCGAGTATGAACCACAGTTCAAGCTCTGGCTGATATGCAACCACGTTCCGAAGGTGGATGCCCAGGATGGTGCGATGTGGCGCAGGATACTCAGGATACCATTCGTATTCACGATCCCCAAGGAGAGGAGGGACAAGAAACTCAAGAAGATGTTGAAGGATCCTGCCATCGGCGGAGTCCAGATCCTCAAGTGGGCCGTAGAAGGGTTCCTTTTCTGGCAGGCCGAAGGATTGCAGATTCCGGCCGTCGTCGAGAAGTCTACACAGGAATACCGTGAATCCTGCGACTTTCTCGCCGACTTCTTCAACGAGAGCTGCGACCTGTCAGATCCATCGGCATGGATGTCCACCGAACAGATCTACAGGGTCTACAAGAACTTCTGCATGAAGAACGACATCAAGCATCCTATGAATATGATTTCATTCTCCAAGAAACTCGAAGGGCGTGGACTGAAGAAGCAGAAGCAGGACGGAGTCCGGGGTTGGCTGGGCATCTGTCCAGCCTCAAAAATGGACGCTATGGACAGATTGGACACATCTTCCACAAAGTGTTTTATAGAACCCCCCAAGGCAAAGTTTGTGAAACATCTGTCCAACGTGTCCAACCTGTCCACAGACATGGGCGACCAATGATAATTACAACAGCCTCAGGGCGTCATCGCCGATGGTCGGCGATGACGTACGAGGCATAAAGGAGACAAAGATGAAGAAGTTGAGAAAGAAGGTCAGCACGGCTGCGAAGGAAGTCCGTAGAAAGAAGGAAAGCAAGTCAAGTAATCGAAAGGAGCAAAGGAGGTTGAAATCCGTTCAGGCTGTCATGCCGACTGTAGAAGTCGACTGGAACGAGTTCAAAATTGTCGTGTTCCGGAACATCAGTGTCGGGGTTATAAAGTATGGTGGGGAGTTTTGGGTGTCGACCGAGGTCTTCTGCCGCGAACTGGGCCTCAATCCAACTGTGCACCGCGAAAGGATCAGGCGGGAGGGGTACAAATGTCGGATGTTCAAGACCAATGATGCATCGGGCGACGCAGTCGACCTGATGTGTGTCTGGGTCTCCCATATTGGCGCATGGCTCTTCAACATCAATCCTGGCTGGTTGAAAAAGCCGTGTAGGACCAAGCTGCTCATCTACCAGCTGGGCTTGCAGCAAGCTGTTGATGATTTCTGTGGTACGGGACTGTATCCGAAGCCAGCCTCTCAGTCCGCGGATTTCGATACCAGGCTCAGCCGGCTGGAGACCCTTGCTGCGAAACTGAACGTTGAAATGTCCGAGCAGCGTGACCTGTTCGATGAGCAGGGCGAGGTGTTGTTAAAATTCCATCGGCTTTGCATTAATCTTTCACGGTCCGATAATTTGCGCCACGAGATGGAGGCCGCAGGGCTGATCATGCCGATGGACATCAATCCGGACACCGGCTCCACTGGAAACCTTCACGCAGGAAAGGAGTGAGGCTGATATGATAGAAACCAAAAACACATCCACGGCCGCCGGGACCGACTCCGGGAAGAGCGAAGAGACAAAGATGAAGACGAGAGATGCCACTGCGGAAGCAGGCAGGAATCAGGAAACAGTGAAAACTGGCAGACGCGTTTCAGGCACGAAAGAATGGAGTCACTTTACAATGAGCTGCTACCAGGGGTGCAACAACGCCTGTAAATATTGCTGGGCCCTGGCCGATAAAATCCGCAAGAACAAGAACAGGAATGATTCGTACAAAATTACGAAGGACAACAGGCATATCCCCATGGAAAGGAGCTGGAAGCGGTTCGTGAATTCCTTAAGGGCGGGCCAGCGTAAGTTCCCTGGCAGCAGTCGCGTGATGTTTCCCGGAACACATGATATCACGCCAGCTACGGTTGACGTATGCATCAAGGCGTTGCGATTCATCCTCGACGACAAGACCGGACATGAACTCCTGATTGTGTCGAAGCCGAGACTTGAATGCATCAGGAGGCTTTGTACCGAACTCCAGCCGTACAGGGAGAGGATCCTTTTCCGGTTCACCATCGGCTCAGCTGACGACGCGACACTGAAGTTCTGGGAGCCGAATGCGTCGTCATATCAGGAGCGCCTCGAAAGCCTGAAACATGCATACGACGTTGGCTATGCGACGAGCATATCATGTGAACCGCCATTGGACGGCGACATTGAGAAGGTGGTGGCTGATGTCTATCCGTTTGTTACCGATGGCATATGGATCGGAGCGGCGAACCAGTTCGAGAACAGGCTGAAAGATAACGGTTTCTGGGACACCGAACACGAGATGAAATTAAAGGAACTTCTCGCTGCGAATTCCGACGATGTCGTCAAGGCCAGATACGAGAAATGGCAGAATGACCCAAAGATTCGCTGGAAAGACGAACTCAAAAAGCGTCTTGGACTGGCATCCAACACGGCGGCTGGGGTTGACAGGTGAACAACAGCTCTATGGCAAAACTGACCCGGCAACCGTACTGCTGGATCTAGAAGGAGGAACAGAAATGAAAAACAATTGCAGGACCATTGGCGACGCCACCGCAGCAGAGGCAGACGGCAGATGTGTTGCTTACATGTTGCACGCATTACAACAATCGCGGTGGAATCCACAGCTGTAAAAAGTGGCAAGAGTTCCCATACGAACTCTTCAAGATCCTGTTGGCGGGATTTCCGAAGCCACGCATGCCGGAGATCAGCAGCCAATTGGAGAGATGCTACGGACCTACAAAAAAGGTTATCAATGAAACAGTGAAACCAGTGTAAATGAGGATTAAAATATGCACGACATCAGCTGTAAAAAGTGGCAAGAGTTCCCATACGAACTCAGCGCCCAGGTCATTAAAGTCATCAAACTGTCGGAGCGAATGCTGAAAAAAGCTCATGGGGATCAGAATGTCTCATCCTGGCACAGCATAAATACTGCCGCCACAGCAGTCCGTGAACACGGGATGCCTAGGATTAACGAACTCTTGGAAGCACTTGCCCCGCGCAGTGATTCCCATGATGCTGTTTTGAATCTGATGGCTCTGGACGATATCCTGACGCGCTGGAGCAAAAATCCGGGCATGCCGGCCCCGGAGGTCAAGGAACCCGGGCTCAAGAGGCGCGTTCAAGGTCTGAAGACGCCCCGCGAAAGGAGGTCGTCCGAAAGGAAACCTGGCTTACATGCCGCTCCCGCAGAGTGGTGGATGTCGGGCCACGCTTGGCTGGGTTTCCGGTATCACGACCTTTTCTGGGACGCTGAATCGGCTGTGATTATCGACGATCCCGGCACTCATGAAATGTGTGGACTCATCTCAGGCGGCGGGAGGCGGGTATACACTGTGAAATACGGGGACGGTGTGTCGATAAGACTGGCTGACGGAAAACTGCGCAGCCTGAAAACCGTGCCTGACGGCTCCTGCGAACCCGCCGCTGTACTTTTATGTTCCTGTCAGACATTTAACATCAAAAGGGAGCTTTTTTCGAACATCGCAGACGTGCACGAAACAGTGATCAGGCTCGGAAGGACCGGGCTCATAGGACCAGGCACCGTAAAGTTCGGGGTTGGCTATGTCGGTAACGGGGAATATGTCCGGGACTATCTGAATGTCCGCGACTTTATTTTCCGGGCCGATTTTATGCTCACCGAGTACGTGGATGACTGGGAAGGCTATGAACTTAAAAGGAAAAAGAATGAACCCGAAGCTCTGGAACTTTTCTGAGCTGCGGGCGTAGGTAATTGAATCCGTAACATTATGGAGGGGCGATGAATACCAGGACTGAGAAACTTACGCCGCTGCGGGCAATAAGGTTGTACTGCCGAGAATGCTCGTCGGGAACGAAAGGGGTGCGCCTGTGCCCGATAACCGATTGCGAGCTGTTTTCTTTCCGCATGGGGCATGGCCCGAAGCGAAGTACGCAGTCCGAGCCGGCGCTGACCGAACGCAAGCGGAAGTTCGCGGCAACAGCAAGACTGGCTAAACAGGAAAAGAGAAGATCTGGAAGCACGCAGAATGGCCTTTGCTTGTTGGAATAGATATTGAAACAATAGAGATAATTTATTGACGATCCTTAACCCGGCTCCAAGTACGTCCTGTCGAATATTCCGCGCGTATCGTGCGGGGTGCGGCAAAACCGCAGCTAATGGTGACGGCCTTCCGCGCCGTTTGTGTACGCTTATCCATCTCCGGTAAGGCTTCCTGCCATCGGCGAAGGGAACACCTACGGCCAGGGGGCCGGGGGGCCTGAACACAACCCTGGTGTGTGCCTGGTGTCGGATGTCGCCGGGCTTAAACCGCGGTTTCCAGACTACGCCTTCCATAAGGAAGAGCTTCCCGGGACATCCAGACCTCCGGGACCCCCGCTTTTTCCGCATTGCGCGTATAAACCCCGTAAGGGGTTTATGAGGCTAGGCTAAAAAAAAGACGGACGCCTGCCTTGAGGCAGATACACGGATACCGTAATGCCAATGTTCCACGCCGTCGGTGACCACACCCCGAGCAGCCTCAATTAGTTCAACCAAACTTGACAACCTAATCCCACGGGTTAGATTTCATTATTCTCGATGCCGGGCATTTTGCCTGGCATGAATCAACAACTATAAGGATTCTATATACGAAATAAGTAATCATTATCAATAATTTAACGTGAACTCGGCATACGTTTCAATTGGGAAACTGGTAATTTCATTGAACAGAAACCATGTCAGAGGGCACGCTCCATACGGGGCGTGTTCCTTCTGTATTCTGTTCAGGCATACCAGTGCCTCCAATTGAGTGCGGATTGAATGCGTCCCTCTTCTTTTTAGAGCCAACCGCATTCTTTACCGCCACTGTGTACTGTCGATGTCAAATATCAGAAGGAGTGGCGAATGTTTTATCGTCGGTTTTTAATGGGTGTAGTGCTGACCGTTCTGTTGTCGGCAGGATGTGAAACAACCACCAATTCCTATTGTGAAACTTTTATTCGATTGAACATCAATTCCATCCCACCAGGCGCAGAGATTTATGTATATGGTTTTCCCAAAAACGAACCGCGCATTCTCGTTTTTGAGATTTCGCCAGAACAACGTGCCGCCGGTAAGATCATCACTGAACCTGTTGAAGCAAGATGGCCAGATGGTGGAAGCAAAAAGAATAGAATCGCTCTTTCTTTATCAAACGGACTACGGCAGCGGTACACTTTTAGACAGGAGGAATCTAAGCACACCAACACACAGGAAAATGCCTATAACAATAATTCGTCATCTGCAAAGGGCACGAACTCTAGCAACTTTGGGACATTGATTAGTAATAGATCAACGAATTCTAATTCAGTACAAAAAGGTTCGACACTTTCAGCGCAAACTAATGATGCAGCAGATGATTATTTGAAACAGACACTTGAAACGTACAAAAAGCCCCCCCCTAAAAATGAAGAAAAGAACCCAAAAATATCTGCAAATTCAGGTGAAACAATAACCAAGGGCAAGGTCAGTGTCGATGCCAATGGGAACTATACCGCCACAGAGAAAAAGTACGAGATAGACAACTCGTGGGCAAAAAACAAGAACTATGGGGATTCTGGCAATAGTCAAACACAAAGCGTTCCTCCCAAGGGTTCGACTCCTACTGAAACAATAACCAAGGGCAAGGTCAGTGTCGATGCCAATGGGAACTATACCGCCACAGAGAAAAAGTACGAGATAGACAACTCGTGGGCAAAAAACAAGAACTATGGGGATTCTGGCAATAGTCAAACACAAAGCGTTCCTCCCAAGGGTTCGACTCCTACTGAAACAATAACCAAGGGCAAGGTCAGTGTCGATGCCAATGGGAACTATACCGCCACAGAGAAAAAGTACGAGATAGACAACTCGTGGGCAAAGAATGAGAACTATGGGAATTCTGAAAAACAGCATGATCCATTCAGGGATCCAAATCAAGCGCAAAAGAATGCTGAACTGAAGAAAAAGGCATGGGGGGAGGTTGTTGGATTGTTTTTCAAAGCTTTCTTTGGCGGAAATTGATTATAGAATCGCCAGCCAGATAATCAGCCGTCCCGCCGGAGCAGTGGTCAACTCAGTTCAACAACAGGATGATAAAACGGAAAACAGAAAGGAATAAATATGAGAATTCAATCTTCAATTATGCTGGTTTACCTGCTTATTGCTGGATTCATTTCCATTGCCGATGACAAGAACCCCGCTGAGCTCGACCAGCTCAAGTCCGCGTACCAAACGCAGGCGAAAGCCGCAATGGATCCCATCAACAAGAAGTATATGGCTCAGCTCGACGAACTCAAAAAGAAGCTGGGTGGCAAGGGTGATCTTGAAGGCGCGCAAAAGTGCCAGAAGGAATTAGACAGCATTGCCTCCGCCTATAAAGACCGTGGATTTAAAGCCGCGCCAACAGGCATATGGGTGGTGACTTACAAACAACTGGGTATTGTGAACATATACTCCTTCAAGGAAGACGGAACGGTAGAGCTTAAGAACGAGAATACTACAGGTATACTGGAGTTCGGCACTGACGCAAAGAGTGATGACTTTACAATAAAGTTCGACATCGGTAAATGTGAAAAATGGACAGCAACCGGCAAAGGCAAATATTCCGTTGAACACTATACGTCGCCCGAAATAGTCAAAGGTATGAAGCCGAGCAATACTGGAACAGCGGAACCGCGGAGCCCGGACATCAGAATACTGAAGGATCCGAGAAAGTGACCCGTTCATTTCAGGAAATAAACATAGTTAATATTAAATCCGGGAGAACCTATGAAATCAATGACAATGATGTTGGTGATGCTGTGCATGATGGCTGTCTCCATGGCGGAAGACGCGAAGGAGTTGAAAGAATCCAAAGATCTCAACAACGCCAAAACAGAATATAATGCCCAGGTCAATGCGGCACTGCAACCGATCAAGACCAGATACCTGGCAAAACTCGATGCCTTGAAGAAACAGCTTGGCGGTCAAGGTAAAATCGAAGAGGCGATGCTGGTGCAGAAAGAGATTGACGCCATGAAGAAGGCCGATGCCGTGGAACTCGATGAGTCCGGCACTGCGGATATCAGCAATCTGCTCAAAGGCAAATGGACATGGAAAGATGCCGGCGACTACTGGGTACGTACCGTGACATTTGAGAAGAAGGGCGGAAAGCTTATAATGCTGGTCAGCGACGGCCGTAAGTTCAATGTGGAGTTTAAAGACAGCAAGCTCACTGTTGTTGGAGATGAAGGCAAGGTGCTGGAGAAAGATCCCGACACTCCGGACAAGTGGGTAGCGCCTGGAAGGGTGCTTATCAAGAACAAGTAAAGGCGCCAGCCTCATTGACTTCTACGGGACAGGGACAACCTGAACCTGTCGGTGGACTGCGAAAACCAATCTTGCAGTTCACCATCCGGGATACTTTGCCAGCAGATAGGACTCTTCAGCCTGTTCTCCAGGTGTCTGCGGGCCTGCTCCGGATGATATGGGCCACTGGTCCACCGTGGCAAGGTCGTCGGCCATTTCAATTATCACATCTTTAAGTTCCAGCGTCTCCAGCCAGCGTGCCGGAATCTGGTCAACCCCGAACACGGTGCCAAGAATATTGCCGGCAATCGAACCCGTAGAGTCGCTGTCGCCGGTAATGTTGACGGCCATGATAACGCCTTCCTCAAAAGTCCTGGCCCTCATGGAACAGAACAGTGCGATTGCCAGGGCCTCTTCGGCAACCCAGCCCTGGCCAAGTTCCTGAATGCAGGTTTCCGCATTAGAGGATGAAGCGGCCAACACCTCGGCGCTTTCAAGTGCCTTAAAAGTTTCCTTGTGTTCTGTACATTCCCGGAGCAGCCTCTTGGCCGTTGCAAGAGCCTCTCCAATCTTGCTGCCGCGTACCAGTTCCTGAATAATGACCGCCAGAACACCAGCCGGTAGTTGTCCGCTGGGATGTCCATGGGTAAGACCGGCTATTTCACAACCCCATGTAAACGTCTCACCGGCGCTTCTCCTTGTGGTTGCGGTATAAAGTCCGACAGGGGCTATACGCATGACTCCGCCACAACCCTTGGAATTGTTTTTAGCCGGATTGCCGAGGTCGGCTGAATGCAGTGACGTCAAGCATGTGGTTCCTGGAGCCCTTACGAAGAAAAGTTCCTGGTTTGTGATCAGCCAGCCATTAAGCCCCGGCTTGGGGAGCACTGCATCCCTGTCCTGGGTTCTCAGCCATCGCAGGTAAGCCCGGTGGACCATTCCGGGGAGGTGGCATATTCCCCTGCCGGAACCCCGGACATCGGCACGCAGCACTCCTTCCGCCGTGAACAGTGTCATCTGCGTATCGTCCGTTATGGCACCGGGACGGCCATAGGCTGATACAAAGTCCCGTATTCCGCCGGCTCCGAACTTACTGCGGATCTCCCTGATATCCATGAACTCAACAGGTGCGCCAAGAGCGTCACCAACGGCACCGCCGAGCAGGCATCCGCGGTAACGAGAAGTTATTTCCGGATCTGTTCTATAATCCGGCCTCCGGGCCGGGAGATTCCAAACCTGTTTCTGGCGCAGTACATAGTCTTCCTGCACCTTTGTCTCTATGGCGCCAGGACGCGCCTCCCTTACAGCCTCAATCGCATCTTCCGGGCGCATTCCGAACTCCACAAGCAGACGGGCGGCGACAAGGCCTGTGCGCCCAAGACCACCCTTGCAGTGGATGACGACCTTTTTACCCAGTATAAGCAATGCCCGTATGCGCTGCCCGTCATCTTCCCACCGGTTTTCCCAATTGTCGTCTGGAATGCCGCCGTCAGGCATCGGCAGTAGGAAATGCTGCATGCCATCGGGAATCATATTTGACAGGCCGTCGACTCCCAGCTCCAAGTATTCCTGCGGTTCCATTAGGCTCACTATCGCTGTCGCCCCCCATTCCTGGATGGCCTGAATATCTGTTTTGAGGTCGCGCTCCCAGATTCCGGTCAGCGCATTGTCCTGCACCTTGCCAGGGCAGAAGGTCATACCGATTACGCCATCTGTACCTGGGAGGGTCACGCTGTCTATTCGGAGCGGATGTGTCTGACTGGTTCTTTTCATGTAAGGCCTGATATTTCACTGTTCCCGTTATTGCCGGTTACTTATTCTAGGCAGTATTAAGGCAAATGAAAATGGAATTACGCTATTTTCTGTTGTTTCTTGCCAAGAAACTTTAATGGACTTAAAATGTCCTAGTGCCTTAAATATATTCATGTGCAGATAAACAAGCAAAGGGGTGCAAAAATGGGACAGACTAGTGGAGCAAAATGCCTTGACTGCGGCAAGATTTTCAGTCGCAATGAAGGCGGCGGATTCTT
>CAZION010000170.1:0-14439 GCA_964540865.1 uncultured Victivallis sp. | reverse complement strand
TGAAATCCGCCGTTAACAATTTATATTTCATTATCGCCGCTCCATGTTGTTGATGCTCCATAACGTATTGCACGATAATGTGTTGCGGCGATATTCCAAATTATTATTCAAATATTTATTCATTTTTCTAATCTAGGCAAACCTTTTCGAGCAGGCTCTAGTTATGTCCTCGCAAAGGGCCCAATTGAGAAATTTCATGAAGATTGAATAATAGAACTCTTTCGTTCCCTCATCCAAATCACTATACCTGGGATAATGCCGTATCCATTCTGCCCAAGCATCTTCAATGTTTATTATAGACCGCTTCTTTATTTCTGCTTCTTCGTGAAAAACATCAAGGATCTTTCCCTTTGCCTTTTTATCTATTGCATCAGACTTAACTAGATTACGCTTATCAATTACCTCCTCAAGTATCTTTATGGCCTCCTTAAGATCCTCTTTAGCCGTAGAAAACCTTTCCGGCTTACCGGAAACTCTCAGCCTGTATTCCCAATATTTCCCGCGTTTTTCGAGTTTGGGTAATTTACTATTGCTCTTCATTGGACTTTCACCTATAAATCAGTACTTAACACCTTTGTACGAATCATAGCCTATTATTCCAGAAAAGTCAACAAGCGTGACCAAAACGTGACCAAAAAAGGCAAAAAGCTGGCTCGGGAGGATTTACAGGAGTTTGATTTTGAGGCTAATTTGAATGGTAGCGGGGGTTGGAATCGAACCAACTGCCTCCAGGTTATGAGCCTGACGAGCTACCAATGCTCTACCCCGCAATATTATGTAAGCAGAACAACTATATAACCAAAATTGATTTTTGCAAGTATGAAACGGATTTATGAGTCAAAAAAACCAGGGGATATGAAAGTCGACTTTCATATCCCCTGAAATATAAGCATGAAAACAATTACAGCTTCGGGAAAGCAACCCACTTTTCTGTGCTTTTTGAGCTCTTCACGACAGTTTCGATGAACGCCATTCCCCTGACGCCGTCGGAAACTTTTGGAAAGTCGTTTTCTATGTCCAAAGGTTTTTCATTGTTCAGGGTTTTCAGAATAGTATCGGCGAAATTCACATAGTTGTTTGCGAAAGCCTCGAGGAACGCTTCAGGATGACCCGAAGGAATCCTTGAGCAGCGGGCGGCCGCCGGACTCTTCTCGGCAACATACGGATTGCCACGTTTCCAAACCTGGGTCGGACCGCTCATCGGCTTCACATATAGGTAATTAGGATGTTCCTGATGCCATTCAAGACTCATCTTGCTGCCATAAACCCAAATTGCGAGATTGTTTTCCTCACCGATCGATATCTGGCTGCAATGCAGAAGCCCTTTTGCCCCGTTATTGAATCTGAGCAGACAATTACCATCATCGTCAAGGAGTCTTCCCTTTATAAACGAAGTGAGGTCAGCACATATTTCACTTATCTTAAGTCCGGAAATATATTCTGCAAGGTTTTCGCAGTGCGTCCCGATATCACCGATACAGCCTGCGGCACCGCTCTGTTTAGGGTCAGTGCGCCATGCGGCCTGCTGCTGTCCTTCACGTTCTATGGGTTTGATGAGCCAGCCCTGGGGATACTGGACGACGATCTTGTATATTTCGCCGATATCTCCCTGCTTAACCATGTCTTTTGCGAGCTTGACCATCGGATAGCCGGTGTAATTATGCATGAGTCCGAAAATTTTCCCGGACTTGTCGACTATCTTCTGTAGCTCTTTCGCCTCTTCGAGCGTCATAGTCATAGGCTTTTCGCACATTACATTGAAACCAGCCTCTAGGAAATCTTTGGCAATAGGGAAATGGAAGTTATTGGGGGTGGTGATTGCAACAAAATCTATTTTTTTATCCCCAAGCTCAAGTTCCTTTTTAATCATTTCCTTGTAGGTGTCATAAGTTCTTGAGGGATCTATGCAGAGTTCTTCGCCCATCTGCCTGCTTTTCTTTGGGTCAATGTCGAAAGCGCCTGCCACAATATCAATTTTCCCGTCCATCCTCGCCGCCTTGCGGTGGACTTCGCCGATGAATGCGCCCGGACCGCCCCCAACCATACCCATCCTGATTTTTCTCTTCATGCAAATCTCCTTTTTAAATTAGGCGGCCAAGGGCCGCAACTTGAAATAATCGAATATCCAATAGCTAACACGGAACATCCAATGTCCAAGTTAGGATTTTCCTGAATTCAATTCCGATGGAAATTGAGTGTTGGATATCGTGTGTTTATAAATTTTATATTCCTAATTCGTAATTCCTAATTCGTAATTCCTAATTCGTAATTCCTAATTCCTCAGGCCCTCATTGCGGTCGGAGAGAACTGAAACATAAGCTGTCCGCTCAGTTTTCCACTTATATTCTGGACTATTATTCCAAAAATGGAACCTGAATCAACTGGTAGCACATACTCTCCTGCAGGTTCCAGAAGCTCGCTCAATGTCATTCCGATGTCTGGCTGATGTCCCACCGCTAGAACCCATTCATCGCTGGATGTGTCTGAATTTGATATTACCGCCCTCATTAGCTCCTCGACACCTGAGCCCGGCATTATTGAAGGGGCTATCACAACCGGAGCATGGTTTGTCAGATGCTCGGAAAGGATATCTGCAGTCTGATTAGTGCGTTTAAACGGGCTACAAAGGACAATCTTCGGATCAAGCCCCAAAGAATTGATAAAAATGGCCGATGAAATCACATCTCCATAACCCGAGTCCGTCAGAGCTCTTTCTGAATCGCGCTGTCCCGGATCAAGGGGAACACTTTCCGCCGCTCTCATAAGTATCAATAGCATGGAAGATCTCTCCAGTCTTACTTTTTCTCTAGAAAACCTTTTGTATTTGGAACAGTATCACCGGGACTTACTTTATACCATGTCTGTAGAATTTTCCCGTTCTCATCTATTAAAAAAGAAGAACGGATTATTCCTATGAACTTTTTACCCATGAAGGATTTTTCGCCCCAGACACCATAGGCTTCAGCAACTTTATGCTCGGTATCGCATAGGAGCGGGAACCCCAGGTTGAAAAGACTGTCAAACCTTTTCTGGCTTGAGGGCTTGTCGGGGCTCATGCCCAAAACAGCAACACCTTCTGATGCCAAATCTTCGCGCGCCCTGCTTACTGAACATGATTGAAGGGTGCACCCGGGAGTGTTTGCTTTCGGATAGAAATACAGCAGAAGCTTTTTGCCCCTGAAATCTGAAAGCCTTACGGTTTTCCCATCCTGATCCGGAAGTTCAAAATCGGGCGCTCTATCAGATGGATTCAGCTTTTCCATAATACCCCCTGTTTTTTTAAATATATATCATGATATGCCAGACGTAAAATGAAATTTAGCGGTTACATGCGTTTTTAGAGGTTCCAAAAATTGAATTCCCTTCATAATGTTATAATATTATCCGCATATCCATAATTACGGAACCATAATATGCCTTTTAAAAACATCACTGCCTTTATGCGTAGGAAAAACGTACTCGTTTTTGCAGTATCCGCAATCCTGGCAGTAAACCTTGTTGTCGGGTATTCTGTTTATTCGTCGGGAAGTTCCGAAGCTCCGGATGAGGGATATGCCTCCATCTACAAATTCATGTTTGTGCTCCAGAAAGTCAGGAAGGACTACGTTGACGCCAATAAGGCAAACTATCAGACACTGCTAAAGGGGGCGATGAAAGGAATGCTGAGGGAACTCGACCCTTTCTGCTCCTATATGGAACCGGAAGGGTACAAGGACCTCGTCGAAGATACGGAAGGGCGCGAATTCGGAGGTATTGGGATAGTTGTGACCTTCAAAAACCATGCGCTTGAAGTAATTGCCCCAATGGAAGACACCCCTGGATTCAAAGCGGGAATAAAGGCTGGCGACATCATCATGTCGATTGACAACCATCCGACAAGCTCAATGACCCTTGACGACTGCATTAAGCTACTGAAAGGACCGCCTGGAACCTCCGTGACAATTTCAATATACAGGGAATCCGAGGATGCAAAGAAAGACATCACAATCGAACGTGCGAATATTGAAGTTTCTTCAATCAAAGGGGCAAAAGTGATCGAGGACGGGATCGGATTCCTGAGAATTACGCAATTCAACATCCCATCCGCTGTACAACTCGACGAGAGCCTGAAAAAATTAAAGGAACAGAAGATAAAGGCGCTTATAATTGACCTGCGCGGCAACCCCGGTGGACTCCTCACTTCGGCAATTGAATTATGCAGCCGCTTCCTGGAAACAGGAGAACTTGTGGTTTCCACGGAGGGACGCCTACCTTCCCAGAAACAGGAATACCGCTCTTTAAGATGCGATAAATACCTTGACATCAAGCTCGGAATCCTTGTTGACGGAAACAGTGCAAGCGCATCCGAAATCTTCGCGGCCTGCCTGCAGGATCACAAGAGGGCAATCGTTGTCGGGGAAAAAACATTCGGAAAGGGATCTGTCCAGACAATATTCGCACTTCCGGAAAACGGCGGCGCAATTCGCCTCACGACTGCGAAGTACTACACACCAAGCCGACGGGTAATACATGAAAACGGTGTAGAACCAGACATAAAAGTTCCGATCAGCCAGAAAATGATGGACAAGATATATACCCAGCGACTATCCTCTTCAGGTGTAATAAAACCGGAAGGCCTGGACACTGTCCGGGATGTGCAGCTCGAACGCACCGTTGAAGTCATGAAAGGCATATGCCTCTTCAGCAAGATCAACGGAGACTGAGAACATTTTCTGTTTTTGACTGCCTATTTCAAGTTTCAAAAGGTACCGATAAAAAAATCTCCTTGCGAGGGACCAGCATAAATATTGTATTTCCGTGCAAGACCTATATATTTTATTTTTACCTTCACTTAACCAGCATAGGAGTTTAATATGGCTCGAATAACTTTCATAGGCGCCGGGAGTTTCGGATTCACCAGGACTCTCGTCAAGGACATCCTCACATTTACCCTGCTCGAGGACTCTACTATCGTCCTTATGGACATCAACACCGAAAGACTTAATTACATAACTAAAGCCGTCAATAAAATAATAAGCGCCGGAAAATATCCTGCAAAAGTAGTTTCCACAACAAACAGGGCGGAAGCACTCAAGGGCGCCGATGCGGTAATCTGCACAATCCTGAGCGGCGACGTAGATGTCTGGAGATATGACATCGAGATTCCGAAAAAATACGGGGTAGATACTAATGTCGGAGATACGCGCGGCCCGTCCGGAATTTTCAGGGCGCTCAGGACGCTTCCTGTAATGCTCAGCATCTGCAAAGACATCGAGCGGTACTGCCCAAATGCAATATTCCTCAACTACACAAACCCTATGGCCATGCTCTGCCATGCGATGCAGAAGACTTCAAAAATCACAGTCTCCGGACTCTGCCACAGCGTACAGGGTACAGCGGAGATGCTCGCAAGATGGGCTGGCGTACCTTATGATGAAGTGGACTATGTCTGCGCAGGCATAAACCACCAGGCATGGTATCTTGATTTCAAGCACAAGAACAGAGACCTTTATCCCAAGCTGAACAAGGCGGTACGCGAAAACAAGAAAATCTACAACGAGGAACATGTCAGGAACGAGATGTTCATCCATCTCGGATATTACGTCACCGAGTCAAGCGGACACAACTCCGAATACAACGCCTGGTTCCGCAAACGCCCCGATCTCATAAAGAAATACTGCTCAAGCGGCACAAACTGGAATCCCGGCCATTATGCATACATACTTACCGAATATTCGAAACGCGGCAAGAACAGGAAATGGCAGAAGGACATCGAGGAATGGCTCGCAAAACCGGAAATCGACATCAAGCGTGGCCATGAATATGCGGCCTTCATCATCAATGCATGGATGGGCGGCGACCTTTTCAAATTCAACGGAAACGTCCCCAACAAGGGACTCATAACAAATCTTCCATATGACGCATGTGTCGAAGTACCTGTCGTAGCCGGCAGAAACAAGCTTGACTCAATACATGTCGGGGAACTGCCTCCACAGCTGGCGACCCTCAACAACATAAGCGTGGCAATAGAAAACATGGCAGTAGATGCATCACTTAACGGCGATGCGGAAATGGTATTCCATGCAATCGCATATGATCCTCTGACTTCAGCAGTGCTCTCTCTCGCTGAAATAAGGAAGATGGTACAGGAGATGCTCAACAAGAACAAAGCGTATCTGCCCCAGTTCAAGAATCTGAAGATCACCTGATCCCGTCATTTGAGTTTTTTCACTTTAATAAAAATACGGCAGCCTTTCTTGGCTGCCGTATTTTTTTCAAATTCATTATGATTCCATCTTTTCAGTATGGACGATTCATGCTATACTAGGAATTCCTTAAAAGCATTATTCAATATTAACATTATTTAACGGAGGAAAAATGATCGTATCAACGGCACAACTGTTCAAAGTGGCTTACGGAAAGTTCGCCATCGGCGCCTACAACATCAACAATCTGGAACAGACCATGGGGCTCTTCCAGGGCTGCCTCGACTCGCAGGCGCCGTTCATCATCCAGATTTCAAAGGGCGCACGCGACTACACAAACAAACTCATGCTCGAAGGCATTATCCGCTCAGCTGAGAAAGTATTCCCGGAAGCCGTCTTCGCAGTCCATCTCGACCACGGCGACGAAGCCACATGCATCGACTGCATCAACAGCGGATTCTATAGCTCCGTCATGATTGACGCAAGCCACGATCCACTGAAGGAAAATGCCGCCGCCACACGCAGAGTGGTTGATCTCGCCCACAAAAAGGGAATCTCGGTAGAAGCGGAACTCGGGCAGCTCGGCGGCGTTGAAGAACACGTCCAGGTTGACGAAGCAAACGCCAAGCTCACCAATCCGGCTGAAGCCCAGGAATTCGTCAGTCTTTCCGGCTGTGACAGCCTTGCATGCGCAATCGGCACAAGCCACGGTGCATTCAAGTTCTCCGGCTCACAGGGACTTCATTTCGACGTACTCGAAAAGATCCAGAAACTCCTCCCCAACTTCCCGCTCGTAATGCACGGCTCCAGCTCGGTTCCGCAGGAGGAAGTCGAGAGGATCAACAAGGCCGGCGGAAATATCAAAGGCGCAAAAGGCGTTGACGAAAACCAGTTTGCGAAAGCCGCAAAGCTCGGCGTAACTAAAATCAACATCGACACGGACGGTCGTCTCGTCTGGACACGCGTTCACCGCGAATACTTCCGCGACAACTCGGAGAAATTCGATCTCCGTCCTCCCGGCAAGATCTTCATGGCCGAATACGCCAAGTTCATCGCCCACAAGAACGGTAAACTCGGTTCGGCAGGAACACTCCCTGAAGTGAAGAAAGCCTTGGGGATAAAGTAAGAACGAATCGGAGAATCGGCGACAGGGTGAAACGGAGACAAGAAATTGTTGAAGAATCCCGCTGAAGCATTATCCTGTCATACTAAAAATCCCGGTTGCGAATTCCGCAACCGGGATTTTTTTTCGTGTAATTCGTGTGTTTCGTGGTTAGGATATAATCTTTTCTGTCTCCTCTGCGAATTCCGCAGCTAGGGATTCGGCAGTTTTCTCGGTTTTCGCTTCGGCAGTTATCCTTATCACCGGCTCCGTGTTTGAGGGCCTGACAAGCACCCAGCGGTCATCCCAGTCAATCCGGATACCGTCAATCGTGTTAGGCTTCCTGGAGATGTATTTTTCGCGGAGTTCGCGGATTACTTTCTGGGAGGCGCGAGAACCGGAACAGGATATTTTCTTGTTTACATTAAAATATTTCGGCATTGATTTCACGATCGATTCAATGCTCTCGGAACGGGTTGCCATCATTTCAAGGATTATCGCCATTCCGGTGAACCCGTCCCGACACGGGTGTACCGCAGGCCATATGACTCCGCCGCTGCCGCCCTCGCCTCCGATTGTCGCCTTCTTCGCGATCATCTCGGAGGTTACATTAATTTCGCCTATTTTAGAATAGGAAATATCGGCTCCGGCCTTCAATGTGATATCTTCAACGGCTTTTGTAGTCGCAAGATTAACCACGACATTCGCATGTTTCTTTGTCTTATCGAGAACATGCGCTACAGCCAGAACCAACGAGTACTGCTCACCAAGCGCTTCGCCCCTGCTGTTGAGGATGGCAAGCCTGTCCGCATCCGGATCCAGGGCGAAACCAACGTCGCATTTATTTTCTTTGACAAGTCTGGAGAGTTCACCTAGATTCTTTGCAATTGGTTCCGGAGCTCTTTCAAAGCCGCAGTCAGTGCCGGTGAAAACCGTTGTGACTTCACATCCAAGCTCTTCAAGGAATGATTTCGCATAAGGGGAGCCGGCGCCGTTGCAGCAGTCCACAGCTACTTTCAATTTGGCTTTCCTTATAAATTCGATGTTTATCTGGCTGAATATTTTAGCCTTGTGGATATTGAATGAATTCTCCTCGGCATGCACATAGCGGTATTCGCTTTCCTGAACATAATTCGTGTACGGCTGATTATAAATATCCAGAAGCTCGTCTGCTTCATTGTGATTCAGGAAAACGCCGGATGAGTTTATGAATTTCAAGGCATTCCATTCCTCGGGGTTATGGCTCGCGCTAATGACGATCCCTCCGTTAGCCCTTAGCTTCAATACCGCAATCTGAACAGTGGGTGTCGGGACAATTCCTAGAATCACTGGCTGGCATCCGACAGAAAGAAGTCCGGCTGTCACTGCATTTTCAAACATCGTTCCGGTCGGTCTGGTATCGCGTCCGACAAGGACACGCCCACCCCCCACATATTCACCGAATACGGCCGCGAAATACGCAACTAGGGACGGTGTCAGCGATTCCCCGACTACACCCCGGACTCCGCTGACGCTTATTTTAAGACTCGTTGACATCTTCATGGTAATTCCTTGAACATCGAACATTCAACGACCAACATCCAACGTCCAAATCAAAGCATTATAATTCGAGATTGGAAGTTCGATGTTGAATGTTGAACGTTCATTTATTAGTTTCTCCCCCTACAAGCCTCTCAAGCAGGCTTCTGACCTGGAGAGCTTTCTCTTCAGCCTCCTCTTTTGTCCGCCATTCGACTATCATCCTTATAATAGGTTCAGTCATTGCCGCCCGCAGGTGGATCCAACCGTCGTTCCAGTCGAAGCGGAACCCGTCGTTCTCCGTGATCTTAGAAGCGTGAAAATGACTTTTCAAGTTACGGATAAGCGTATATGCGTGCGAGGAATGGCACGGGACCTTCCTTTTGATTATGTGGTAACGCGGAATCGAGCCGGCAAGTTCGGAAGAACTCGAATTTCGCACAGCCATTGACTCTAGAATCATGGCCATGGTGAGATAGCTGTCAAAAGCAGGAACTGAATCCTTAAGCGCCACGCTTCCACTCCCGTCACCTGCGAGTTTCGCATCGAGTTCGATCATTTCATCTATAATTGAGGCCTGCCCCACTTTCGTCTTTTCGACTTTCCCTTTGTAAAGGGCGACAACATCATCAAGCGTTCTTGTTGTACACCAGTTGGTGACAACGGTACATGGTTCATTGCTTTTCAGGAGCACATGTGAGGCGACAAGAGGAAAGGTATATTCCTCTGAAAGCGTCTCTCCGGTGTCGGTGGTGACGGCAGCCCTGCTCATATCGCTGTTGAATACGAATCCTATGTCTGATTTGAGATGTCCGATTATTGATTTAACCTGAAAACTGCTTCTCGGACGCGGTTCGGGGTCATGCGTTAAAATTCCGGTGGTCGTATCGTTTATGGGAATCATTTCTATACCAAGCCGCGATGCAAAACTTTTCGAAAGATTCGAACCGGGACCGTTGCAGAAGTCGGCTATTACCTTGAATTTTTTTGAAGCAATCAGGCCTGCGTCCACAAGACCGCATATTTTGTCCAAATACTTCTCAGAGGCTTTTTCAGGGACGGCTTCAACTTTACCTGTTTTACTCCATGAACAGTTATTGAAACGTCCATTGTGATAGATATCAAGGAATTCCTGAGTCCGCCTACCGTTGAGATAGGCCCCTTTTTCATCGAGGGGAACGATGGCGTTCCATTCGGATGGATGATGTCCTCCACCTATGAGGAGCCCGCCGTCGGCCTTGAGGTATGAAACAAGGAACTGCAGGGCCGGAGCCGAACAGAGGCCTGCGTCAAGTATTTTGCAGCCGCAACTCTGCAGGGCCGAAGTCACCGCATTGTGGACCATCGGGGAGGAATTCCGGCTGTCACGACCGATCACAACTTTCCCGCCGTCAACATAGGTGCCGAACGCTGAAGCGAAGTTGATGACAAGCGTCGGTGTGAGGGCAACCCCTATCTGCCCCCGCATCCCAGCAGAACCTAACCTTAAAGACTGCATAAGAATTAATTCTTCCTATCTGGCTTTTGCGCTTGCGGTTCGCCATGCGCAGAGGATAAATCTTCAGAAAGCAATCGGTCGCGGACAAAGCTTATGTGACCACGCAACGCGTACAACAGATCGCCGAATGAGGCTGGGACTATTATCTTGTTCACAGTCTTTTCAATGTGGTCCAGACGCAGCAACAGTTCTTCCTTTTTCCTGGCATCAATTGCAGGACTGAAGGCATCGCGCTCGAGCGCAAAAAGCACCCTGTACCAGCGGTAGATGCGGGATCTCATCCGCCAGCGGTAAATTACAGGAATGATCTTCAGTCCCGGTATCAGCAATATCGCAATAGGAACAATGGCTGCGACAGAGCGATTCATCAGACTGGCGAGCCAAAATGGGAAATTACGGTACAGGAAGCTCTTTCCGGAGGCGTAGAATCGGTTGGCATCCGAACTGATGCGGAATTCACGCTCCAAAGGGGCGGGAAATTCACCGCTCTTTCTAAAAATACCAGCTGTGCTGTGCACCTCCCGCGCAGCTTCAAGCAGCAAGTCGATTAGTGCAGGATGCAAATTGTCGCGGGCAATAATCTCCACCGTAGGACCAATCAAGTACAGATTTTCAGAAGGGATATCCTTGCCAAAATCGAATGTGCCTCTGGGCACCTCCAGCTTGCTTAAGTAGGAAATGCGACGTGTATAACCATCGGCCTGTGTAAAGTTAAAAAGATGGATGCCGGGAGTGTACATCAACTTCCGCATCACCTGAATTGAGGAGGAATCGCTCATCATGAAAATTGCATCGACACTGTCATCCGTCAATGCCTTAACCAAATCCCCGGAAACCGTATTGACCAAGGTCGTCCCTTCACCAGGCTCAATGCCGTTTACCTTCAGGAGTTCGAGCGCCAGGGAATGCGCACCACTGCCTTTCTGACCTATGTCCAACCGTTTACCCTTGAACTGGGAAATCAGTTTTTTAGGTTCGCCACGATAAAAAATCATGAGCGGCTGGTAGGAAACACTTCCGAGGGAAACCAGGTTGCTGGTGTCAAAATCACTGGCTTCACCGCCTTGCACAAAGCCTATATCTACCTGGATTTTAGGAGTGGCCAGTTTTTTCAAGTTGTCGGTTGATCCATCAGACGGAATAATTTTAAGCTTTATGCCTTGTTTTGCCAGAATCTTCTTGTACTTCTCTGCGTAGGTCCTGAAAACACTGCCATCCGGCCCGGTTGTAATGGCAATGGTGGTAGGCACCGCAGAATTAATGAACAGGAAAATACCCAGTCCGACCGCAAGAATAATCAGCAGGATGGCACTTAAATAAGCAACCAGCCCACGTGCGAAAAGAGTGTTGAGTCTGGTCAAGAACCTGTCAATGTAAATTTCCGGGTTCAAACTGTCAGTAACTTTGTTTTTCATAATACGCTGAAATTACTATGGAATGGCGGATATTTCAAACTTTCATGAATCAATAAAACCCCGAAGGTCGCAGTATATGTTAAACGTATTGATTATAACGATTACAAGGTTAGATTTTAAACAGGGACAGAGACATATGTCTCCATCCCCTGTTTTTGACCATAAAAATGGAATTGCGCATAATAATAATCTCGGGGTGAAAGAAGTCTATGGAACTGATGGCTCTAGGATTTGACAGCTGGTTTGAGCAACACTCCGCCTCCCTCCTGCAACCGGGACACAGCTTTGCTCGCGTCACGGCTGTAGACAGGGGTGCATTCCTCGTCCGAAATCAGGATGCCGAAATCTATGCGGAACTCCCGGGCAAGTTCCGCTTCGCGGTTGATGCCTCCATAGGTCTGCCGTGTGTGGGCGACTGGGTGTGTCTGCAATGCCACGCATCGGGTGGTCCCGCCATGATTCACAGCGTCGTCCCGAGGAAGACGTTTCTGCGCCGGAAGTGCCCGGGAAAGACTGTAGACTACCAAATGATCGCGGCGAACATAGATGTCGCCTTCATCGTGCAGGCATGTGGATACGATTTCGACCTGGCCAGGCTCGACCGGTACCTTGTGATGGCCAACGAGGGCGCAATTGAGCCGTGGATCATACTGACCAAGACAGACTTGATCTCCCCCGAGCAGGTCGAGCAGATAATCGGGCAGGTGAGAGACACACGCATCTCCACCCGTATCCTTGCCATCAGCAACACAACAGGCTTTGGACTGCACGATTTCCGCACGCTCCTTGTACCCGGAGGTACATACTGCATGCTGGGCTCCTCGGGAGTCGGGAAGACCACTCTTATCAACCGTCTGGCTGGGAACGATGAGCTTGACACAAATGACGTCAGTGAGACTGGAGAAGGTGTCCACACCACTGCCCGCCGCCAATTGCTCATCCTTGATAATGGCGCCATGCTGATCGACACACCGGGTATGCGCGAGCTGGGTCTTCTTGGGACTAGCGACGGGTTAGGTGACACGTTCCTCGAGATTCACGAACACGCTGTGAACTGTCGCTTCTCGAACTGCACTCACACCGAGGAACCTGGATGCGCAGTCCTCCTGGCCGTGGAGAACGGGACATTGAGCCAGACCCGGCATCAGAGCTACCTCAAGCTCAAGAAGGAAACAAAACACCATGATCTCTCCTACTTCGAGAAGAGAAGGAAGGACAGAACATTCGGCCGATCCATCAAGTCCGCCAAAAAGAGCATGAAGCAATAACTACCCACATTTTTCCTTGCTTTAACAAGAAAACCACAAGCAAACACTTTATTCCAATATTGCTTTCCGGGGCTGTTGTGGTCTATTTTAATGTGCATATGGTGATTTGCCATAAGTCTTATATACATATGGCGACAGGCTTGAGGCTAAATCTGCGGCGGGGGGTTACAAAATTGTAATTTAGACCCCCTGCTTATGGAGAACCGCATAATAATAAGTTATCGCAAAAGAAGGAGAAAAAATGCCGTACACATTCTACGCCATAGCATGTTACATTCTCATGAGGGGATTACAGGTCTTACTTGAAGAATATAAAAATAAATTATGGTATAAGATATTGATTAAAACCGTCACGGTATTTATGCTTATTGTTGCATTGGTTGCAATAATTAACATGTACGACAAGATCAACATATTATTTATTAATGCAAAATAACAATCTGATAACCATAGCATGCACAGAACGGCGAGTACGCCGTCATGATGCCTTAGCGTTCGCTTATAAAGCTGAATATGAATAGGGCATATTGCAATCGGAACAAGCCACCTTTACATTACGTGCGTTTCACATCGATAAAAGGGAGGAGAGAAAACGATGACAGCCATTGCGGAAAACATATTCAAGGAAGCGGTTCAACTCAATCCTATCGACAGGGCCGAATTGATTCAGCGGCTGTTTTGCAGCTTTGACAAGACGTCCAACAGACAAATCGAAGAAAATTGGAAAACTGAGGTTGAAGACAGGGTCTCAGCCTATGAATCCGGAAAAATACCGGCAGACACGATGGAAAATGTATTTGGACGACTTTCCAAAAAATGAAAACAATAATACTTGCCGTCGCAGAACAGGAACTCTCTGAAGCGATAGCCTACTACAATTCGGAATATCCAGGTCTTGGTTACGAGCTTGCGATCGAAGCAAAAGAAAGCATAACCCGAATAAATTCATTCCCAGAGGCTTGGCCTCCATTTTCCAGAACTACCAGACGTTGTCTCATAAATCGTTTCCCCTATGGAATATTATACCGAAAAAACGAAGATGAAATTATTGTCTATGCGATCATGCATCTTAAACGTAATCCTGAAAACTGGTTTAAAAGACTTGAGAAATATCTGAGCGAACGAAAAGATTGACCGAACCGGTGAATCACCGGCCGGTCATCGCAGGACGTTAGGCAAGAAAAATATATAAAGGAAATATATGAACAAACTGACTGCTGATAAATTTCAGCCTATTCGCGCACCCCTCCAAAAGTTCTTACTCCCTTTATCCTTATTACTTGCAGGCGTAATCTTCGCTATCGATACACAAGTCAAACTCGGGGTCGCTGTCGGAGTCCTTCACGTAATCCCCGTCCTGATAATAGCCCCTCTAGAAAATCGCAAACTGTCTCTTTTTAGCCTCTTCTGCGGTTTGTTGCACGAAGGTCATAATTTGGCCTCATTTTTCATT
>CAZION010000169.1:0-14581 GCA_964540865.1 uncultured Victivallis sp. | reverse complement strand
TATCGGAATCCTGGGCGGCGGCAAGCGTGACCGTCTGGTACGTGTTCCAGTTGGAAGTTGTGAATGTGAGGATTGACCCGGAAGAAACAGTTATGTCGCTGTCGCCGGAATTCCTAGACACTGCAACCATTTTGTCTCCTGTCGGCTGGGCCGGCAACTTGACTTGGAATGTTGCAGTAGAGCCTTCATTAACATTAAGAGATGTCATATCGGTAGTGATACTCGGCAAAATTGCCGGCGAATCAATTGCCTGAGCTATGTAATTCCAGGCTCCCCCAGCGAGAATATCATAAGACATTGGATTATTGTTCGTTATCCTTGTTGCCATAAAATTGCCCGAAGCAATCGTAAAATCAGATGCACTGGTTGTAAATGTGAAGCTCTTTTCTGTTCCATTTGCCGTCACTAGTGCCTGTGGTCCTCCACTGGTGAAATTAGAGCCGTCTGTGGAGGAACCTATCTCCACAGTAAAAGTGTACCCATTTGTAGGGGCGGATGTAAAATAAACTTGGCCGGTCCATGCTTCATTGGCGAAGATCCTATCGGATACGGCTGCGGAATCGGTTGACCATACATGGGTTCCGCTTCCAGGGATGGTCACTGTACCAGCGGGTTTTCCGGTGTCATTCCGGTAGAGTTTTCCATTTGCCGCCAACCACCACACATAGCAACTGTAATTGTTGCTTGTTGCAATCAGCTGATAAGGATCGGTGTTGTTCGAGTCTATCGCCAAAATACCGGCTATTCCGTTGGTTCCTACATGAGTACCCCTGTTCTCATAATAATTGCCGAGAAATCCTTTATGCGATGGTTCGCCGCTGTAATCGTAATACACTGATGTCGGAATATCCCAGTAATTGGTTGTCGTGCTGTTGTAGATAATTACATCATGCCCGGAAGTATCTCCAAAACTGTTCAAGTATATTGTATTTTTAATTGAATCGCTGCGTGCCTGTAATCCCGAATTAATATTTCCAGTGCAGGTGTTTCCCACTACGGTATTGTACTGGCATCCAACCTCGAATTGAATACCGACATCATTGCCAGTACAGGTATTCCCGCTGATTGTGCAATCCCGTGCATAATAACAGGTGATACCGTAAAAAGGATTATTGTTACAGGTATTGCCAGTTACTAAAATCCTTGCCGGTGAACCCTCCAGGGTTATGCCATATCTGCTATTATTATTACAAGTATTGCCTATTACCGTTACCAATTCCGAAGCAATATCAATACCACCGTTATTGCTGTTATTGTTACAGGTGTTCCCTGAAATTATTGTGCCGACTGAATTGCCCCAGACAGAGATGCCAAACCCTCCATTGAAATTGCATTGGTTATTCTCGATAGTAGAGTTTGGAGCATTGGATAGGGAGATTCCATCACCGCCATTTTTATGGGTTGCATCGTAACTGCAACGGTTGTTTTTTATAACACAGTTGCTCGAATTGTTTCGGAGTGAAATTCCACTTTTGCCCGTGCCTGCACCATAAATGTCGAAGCCGTCAATTGTGACATTAGACTCTGTTACATCTATTACATTGTCGGCAGTGTTGTTCGCTTTTATTACCGTAACAGCATAACCATCTTTCGAACAGAGAGTTATTGACTTGTTAATATCTACATTTTCATTGTATGTTCCGGCCGCGACTAAAATCGTATTACTGGTTTGCGCATTGGACACAGCATTCTGGATTGTCGTGAAAGCGTCTGTCCACGAAGTTCCGTTATTCGCACCAACAGCATCAGCTTTTACATAAATAATCACTGGTGTATTTGTGGCGAAGTTCGCACGAATAGTAGTGGTGGCGGTGGCAGTAACAGTCGTATTTGTGAAGTTCGCGTTTCCAAATGTCGCAGAGCCGCTGATGACTGTCCAGTTTACGAAATGATATCCGGTAGCGGCTGTGGTGCTGATTGCTGCCGCTACGCCTTTGGTCTGAACTGATACACCCGATGGGACGGTCGTGCCGTTTCCGTCATTGTTCACGGTCAGAGCGTAGTCATTGTCCGCTTCGGTGGCGGTGACATCCTTGTCGGGCATCCCGGAAGAGGAGCATCTGATCACAGCCGAACCGTTTGCAGTATCGGAATCCTGGGCGGCGGCAAGCGTGACCGTCTGGTACGTGTTCCAGTTGGAGGTTGTGAACGTGAGGCTTGACCCGGAGGATACCGTTATGTCGTTGTCGCCGGAGAATCTCGCAACTGCAATTGTCCTGCTGGCTGGCGGTTGAGCCGAAAGTTTTACCTGGAATGTCGCAGTAGAACCCTCTGAAATATTAATTGTATCGGAATCTGTAAGGATTGCGATAGAATTGATTGTGAAATTCGCAGTGACGCTGATATTAGCATTGACATTAGTGTCGGTCCTCGGGTTTGCAGTAGAGCCGTCACTCCAATTGACGAAATGGTACCCTGTGTTCGCAACTGCGGTTACCGCGGTTGTATTTGAACCGGAACTGACAAGTTGCGTAGCTGTCCCACTGATCGTGCCGTTCGCACCTGCAGCATATGAAACTGTGAAGAATCCGCTTAACAGGCATTTTGCTAAATACGTTGAAACTTTGCCGCCTGCAGTTGTGAAGTCACCTCCTGCGTAAAGGTTTCCGGAAGGGTCGAATGCTAAGGCAAAAGGAAATCTGTTCAAGCCTGATCCTAGAGCGCTCCAAGTGGAGGTTGTTGTATCCCATTTTGCGATATTGCCTGCCGAGACGCCGCCTGCATCAGTGAATCTGCCTCCCGCATAGAGGTTGCCGGAAGGGTCGAATGCGAGGGCGAATACATAACCGCCCATCCCCGCTCCGAGTGCACTCCAGGTGGAGGTTGTTGGATTCCATTTGGCGATGTCGTCTGCACCTATACCTCCCATAACAGTGAAAGATCCTCCCGCATAGAGATTCCCGGAAGAATCACAGGCAAGGGCATAGACATATGGAAGGCTGCTGGCTCCAGAGCCGAGCGCACTCCAGGTGGAGGTTGTCGGATTCCATTTGGCGATGCCAGTTGCTGAGACTACGCCTGCGGTGGTGAACTCTCCTCCCGCATACAGTTTTCCGGAAGAATCGAATTTGAGAGCCTTGACAGAGCCGTTCATACCCGATCCGAGAGCGCTCCAGGTGGAGGTTGACGGATCCCATTTGGCGATGTGGTTCACTGTGACTCCGCCTGCGGTCGTAAAGTTCCCTCCAGCGTATATTTTTCCAGAAGAGTCTAATTCAAGGGCCATGACATCGGGGTTGTTGGCTGGATAGGCCATTCCCGATCCGAGTGCGCTCCAGGTGGAGGTTGTCGGATTCCATTTGGCAATGTGGTTCGCCGAAACTCCGCCCGCAGTGGTAAACCATCCTCCCGCGTAGAGGTTTCCGGAAGAATCGAATTTGAGAGCCTTGACAGAGCCGTTCATTCCCGATCCGAGAGCGCTCCAGGTGGAGGTTGTCGGATTCCATTTGGCAATATAGTTCACCGGCACACCACTTGCAGTGGTGAACGCTCCAGCCGCGTAAAGATTTCCGGAAGAGTCGAATGCAAGAGCGGAGATGGAACCATCCAGACCCATTCCTCCTGCGGATGGGAATGCGCTCCAGGTGGAGGTTGTCGGAATCCATTTTGCTATATATTTGGCCGAGACTCCGCCAGCGACAGTGAACCCTCCGCCAGCGTGTACGTTTCCGGAAGAGTCACACGCGATGGCGAAGACATTGCCATTTCTGTTAATGTTCATTCCCGAGCCGAGCGCGCTCCAGGTGGAGGTTATCGGATTCCATTTTGCAATGTAGTTCGCCGATACTCCGCCCGCACTTGTAAAGTCTCCTCCGGCATACAGGTTTCCGGAAGGGTCGAACGAGAGGGCCTTGACGTAGCCGTCTCCGTTCATCCCCGAGCCGAGTGCGCTCCAGACGGAGGTTGTCGGATTCCATTTTGCAATGTAGTTTGCCGAGACTCCGCCAGCCGCGGTGAAGTAACCTCCGGCATATAGGTTGCCGGAAGAGTCGAGTGAAAGGGCGGAGACATAATATCCGGTCATTCCTGCGCCGAGTGCGCTCCAGGTGGAGGTTGACGGATTCCATTTGGCAATATATTTCGCCGACACTCCACCTGCAGTGGTGAACTGTCCTCCTGCGTAAAGGTTTCCGGAGGAGTCACATTTAAGAGCGTTGACATTGCTGCTCATTCCTGCTCCGAGTGCGGTCCATGTGGAGCTTGCCGGATTCCATTTTGCGATATATTTCGCCGAGGTTCCACCTGCGGTGGTGAAGCCACCTCCCGCATATAAGTTTCCGGATGAATCGCAGGTGAGTGAGTAGACATAACCATTCGTTCCCGAGCTGAGTGCGCTCCAAGTGGAGGTTGTCGGATTCCATTTTGCTATATTCATTGCTGATACTCCGCCAGCGGTGGAGAAATCTCCGCCAGCGTAGAGATTCCCAGAAGAGTCGAAAGCCAGGGCCCAGACAAAGTCGTCCATTTCCATTCCCGAACCGAGCGGTAGCCACGTGGAACCGTTCCATTTGGCGATGCAGTTCACCTTGATATTCCCCGCAACGGTAAAGCGCCCTCCAGCGTAGAGGTTTCCTGAAGAATCGAAAGCAAGGGCGTTGATAACGCTGTCAGTGCCATTTGGTATTCCCATGCTGACCCAGTTGGCATCGCTGATGGTCGGATCAATACGGATGGGATAAACGGCCCCGGAGTCATCAACGCTTACAAGAAACTCCTTGGGTGAATTTATTTTGAATTCGGCTGGAAGTTCCTTGCCGGCGGCATCTGTGACAAGTAGTTTTGAATACGCAAATTCCCTGCCGGTTTCGGTTAGACGGATATTAATTCCGGAGTTGCAGAGCGTGGCGGTTGCGCCAGTAAGTCCGACTGCGAGCCCAAGCTCACCACGGCTTTCCGGTCTCTTTAAAACTATGAAGTCCTGACGGATGCCGTTTCCGGATACAGTATATTCTTCAACGAGTTCCGAGCGAATTATCTGAACGCAATCTTTTGATACCTTTACATTCCCATCTGATGGAGCCTGTGAAAGTCTGTGGCCGGTGCGCCCGAGGCCGACGACCTTCATGTTGAACGCGCCAGCGCCTTCTGTCTCCGAGGTGGACCTGATTGAAATTCCGGACTGCGTCACCGATGCTTCAAGCGCCTGAAGTTTGCAGACGATCTCCGCGCCGTCGTCCACGGCTTTGATTGCCAGCGAATTGGAATCAGCTTTTTCCGTTGCCTTTTGTCCTAGTTCGGAAAAAGAAAATGACTTGGCCGCATTCTCGATTCCATCAGAGGCATACGCAAATCCGGAGAGAATAAAGCAGACAAACATGGATAAACGCAACATTTTCCTTAACTTGACAGTAATCATTTTACATCCTTCAATAAATTCATCATGATAGAACTAGCTGTCAGCCGCCATGGAAAAAGGAAAGGCTCCAATTATACTTGACAGAACGATCACTTCAGGAATGAGTAGGCAATCACATTGATATCCCTTCCGCTGGCAAGGGTGAGCGTAATCAGTTTCGATACGGTTGAGGAGTCCTTCCTCCCATCGACAAATGCGATGTTCGCAGTATTGCCTGCTATATCCGCAAGGACTTCAAGCTGCTCGCGGGCGAGGAGGGAGATGTTCTTGTCGCCTTCATTCTGTCCCTCTACGGGATTGCGAAGGGCGGCAACAGTTACAACTCCAATCTTACTGCCTGATAGGATTGCATCCTTCTGCGTCTGGTCGATAATGCCGAGCTCCATTAATTTGTCGAGGACCGTTGCCCTTGTAGCCCAGGGAGCAACATGCACTACTAACGGAACCGCCGAGAGTGCCGGTGCCGTGGTCGTGTCATTTCCTACACCTGCGCCTTCGACTCCGTAGAAGAACATATAGAGGCCTTCATCAAGCTTCCCAAGCAGCTGGGCATCATGTTCCGACTTAAACAGTGTGCTGTTCAGCCAGATCGTCTCATATGGATCGTCGGGATTTACAATTCCAGAGTCATCCCACCCGTTGCGGATGTTGAGGAATGTCTGGAGGCCTGAAATATCAGCTTGGACTGGAAGCGGAACCGGTGTTGCCGGCAGATACACTGCGGAGTCGAAGAAGTTGTTCGTTTCAAGGCAGCTCTTGCGTGTCGCCACCGTGTGGCTTGCAGTGCCCTTGGCGTTGTCGGGGATTTCAGTGAAAAAGAAGTCGAAGGTGTGTTCGCCTTCAAAGTTAATCGGCGCCGAATATGAGAATACACCATTGGCGTCGGTCTTTGTAAGGGAACTTGTATGTCCCGTAATAGGATTTCTGACCTGGATAACGATGCCTGGGATTCCTGTGTCTGCCCCGTCAACGACCTTGCCCTTGAACTTAGCCGTGAGCGGGAATGGGAGATTGTTCGCAGGAACCTGAGTAAGCACGATGTCAGCGACGGTATAGTAGCTGACCGTCAACGCGACGTTCGTGGAATGGGTCGTGCCGTATAGCATGAAGTACCATGCGCCTGGCGCGGGATTGCTGACTGTCAGGATTTCATTGAATTTATTCTCTACGCCTTTCGCATTGTAGAGGGCGGTCGTCGGGAAGTTTGCGAACCTCGCAAACAGATCGCAGTCGTTGCTCTTTCCGAAAGGCGGTTCATTTCCGGCAAGCGTCGCCACCATACGTGTCGTCCCCATCGGAACATCAATCGAAAAATAAAGCGAGCTTCCTATCGCCATGTTGGCGATATTGTTGGATTCCACACCATTGAGCAGTGGGGTGGCTGACGGGTTGAGAGCGTCCGTAGCTTTTCCGGCGGCACCTTTCAGACTCAAGGCGCTGTCGTAATTGCCTGGTTCATATTTCGCATTTACCTTGTAATAGTATGTTGTGCCGGCTACAACCTGAGTGTCTTCGTATTCCAACGCTGTGACCTTGGCTCCGACCTTTATTTCATTGTCGGTGAATTTTGCATCGGTATATCGGTAGACGTCATAGGCTGTTGCTCCTGGGACTGCCGTCCAGGTCACGACGATCCTCTCCGAATACGTGCCGTTGCTGGCCGTGACAGTTGAAGGTCCCTTGTTTGAGAGGTATCCGTCATTGGGCTTGCTGATTGCTGTTATATCGTTCGCGTTCTTTGCTGCGAACCAGTAATAGTATTTCTTAGTGATGTCAAGGCCGTCACCGAAATCGTCCAGGAACAAGGCTGTAGTTTCGCCTATTAGATAAGTCCCGGTTTTCGGGTTTGGCGTGATTGCGACGCTCTCGGTGCGGAATACCAGATATGATGTTGCACCGTTTACCTTCGTCCAGGAGACACGGATTTTGTCGAAGTAAGTGCCGTCGGAGGCGGTGACGGTGCCGGAAGCCGAGGGAGACTTGGAGAGGTATCCGGAATTGCCCATACTGTAATTTCCAGGGCCGAAAGAATTTTCTGCCGCTACGAAGTAATAGAACAGCGTCCCGGGCCTGGCATCAAGCACCGCCTGGGAGTTGTCCTCAAGGATTGGATCCGCGGTCTCGAATTCCTGCTCGAAGCCCACATCTGACAGGCTCTTCTTCCTTCCGACCAAGTAGCTTGAAGCGCCGGACACAGCTGTCCAAGTCACGACTATCCTGTTGTCGAAGACTCCGTCGCTGGCGTTAACGCCTGCTGGAGCGGCTGGCGCTGCGGTTTGCTTGATATATTTCGCCGTCAGGCTGAGTCCGGAATATGCGGTGCGCCCATAGATGTGTATTATCCAATCGCCATTTGCCGGACTGGCTGTCTGCAGAAGCTCGTTGCCGTTTACGCCTGTCCTTGGCTTTACAATGGTTCCATCAGGTGAGACTACGTCGAAGTCACAGTTTCCGGTTCCCCCGGAAACCCTTATTTCAAGCAGCGTCTGAAGGTTGTCCGGAATATTGATGGAATATGCATTGATCGCTCCCGCCGCTCCAGCTCTCCCTTTCAGTGTTGTACCGTTCTTGAGGGGGACGGCATCGCCTTCGGTAGTAGCGCCCTCGGTGGAGTCGCTGAAATCGCTTTTGAGTCCGGAGCCGTCAACGCTCCTTACCCAGTAATAGTAGCGGTAATATCCGGCGCCGGAGAATTCGTCGTTGTATGCCGTACCAGTGACCTCCTCTGCGGTATTTATCTTAGTGGCGAGCTCGGGGATGTTTACGTCGCAGCGGTATATCTCGTAGCTGGCGGCACCGTTCGCAGCATCCCAGGTTAGTGTGATCTGCTTATCCGGAGGATTGCCTGCCGAAGCAACAAGATTTGTCGGTGTCCCGAGTACGTCAGTACCGAAATCAACTGATAGCGTTGCCCCGCTGTAGCGGTCATAGGCATAAACCATTATGTACCAGTTTCCGTCTGCGGGGTTTGGCACAGTTATGATTTCATTCATGTCTGGGCCTTTGGTGGATTTAAAGTTATACAGCTGGAGTGTCGGCTGAGAAGCGTGTTTCAGATAAAGGTCGCAATCGCCGCTCACATCCTTCAGTTCGACAGTCAGGTACTTCTGTCCAGCAAGGCCGTTTATGATGAATATCTTCTGTCCGCCGGCAATGTCCTCCAGACTGTAGGAGGAAGGAGCCATGAAAACATTTGTCCGGAAGTTGGCGGTGAATGTTGCATCGGCAATTACATTGGTTTCGTGCCGCGTCAGTGATTTCAGTCCGTCGCTCCAGGATAGGAAATAGCAGTCGGCATTTGCAACGGCTGTCACCGATAGCCCGTCTGACCCGTAATTGATCGTCTGGACAGCATGACCTGATATGGTTCCGTTAGTGGCACGATAGGTGAGCGTATGCGTATCAATTGCGAAACTCGCAGTTATGGACTTGGCGCCGGTGATGTTTGTATCTGTCCTGGTGGCTGTGAGTATTCCGTCGCTCCATCCGGTAAAATGATAGCCGGTATCCGGGACGGCGGTGACCGCCGCACCGTCGGCACCGTGGTTGACAGATTGCACGGTCGTTCCGTTTATAGTTCCATTTGCCCCGGCAGTGTAGGTGAGGGTGTAAGCATTTATTGTGAAGTTCGCGCAGATCTCTGCCGGGGTTGAAATAGTGACGTTCGTGCTTGCAGTGTTCGCATCCGTGAATGTAGCGGAACCTCCTGTGACAGTCCAGTTTGCAAAATGGTAGCCGGTGCCGGCCGTTGCGCTGACCCCTGTGACTGAACCCATTGTGACTGTGGCCGCACCTGACGGGGTGGTAGTTCCAAATCCGTTGTTGTTGACGGTTAGCGTAGTATCGTTATCCACCTCGCTGGCTGTTATGTCTTTATCATCCATATCTGTCGAGGAACATCTGATTGTTGCTGAGCTGTTTACAGCGTCTGCATCTTGGCCGGCTGCAAGAGTGACCGTCTGGTATGTGCCCCAGTTAGAGGTTGTAAAATTAAGGCTTGAGCCTGAGGATACCGTTATGTCGCTGTCGCCGGATATTTTCGAAACCGACACTGTTTTGCTGACGGCCGGCTGCATTGTCAGCTTGACCTGGAAGGTGTTGGTTGAGCCCTCGTTGATGTCCACCGATGTTGAATTGGTCGTTATCTGGACATTGTTAAGCACGAAATTTGCACGGAGCGTGGCTTCGGCGGATGCGTTTACTGAAGTGCTTGCGGAGTTCGCATCCGCGAATGTCGCGGAACCTACGGCGACAGTCCAGTTTGCGAAATGGTATCCTGTGTTTGCCGTGGCGGATATTGAAACTGATGCGCCCTTCGTCTGAACTGATGCGCCCGAGGGAGCAGTTGTACCGTTTCCATCATTATTTACAGTTAGAGTGTAGTCATTGTCAGACTCGTTCGCTGTGATGTCTTTGTCGGTCATGCCTGATGACGAGCATTTGATTGTAGCCGAGCCGTTTGCAGTGTCCGAGTCCTGGGCGGCGGCAAGGATGACCGTCTGGTATGTGTCCCAGTTCGAAGTTGTAAAAGTAAGGCTTGATCCAGAGGATACGGTTATGTCGCCGTCTCCTAAGACTCTCGAAACCGATACTGTTTTGCTGACAGCAGGCTGCATTGTCAGCTTGACCTGGAAGGTGTTGGTTGATCCCTCGTTGATGTCAAGTGATGTGAGGTCGGTCGTTATCTGGACATTGTTCAGTGCGAAATTCGCACGGATGGTTGCATCGGCAGAGGCGGTGGCGGTCGTGCTTGCGGAATTCGCATTTGCGAATGTCGCGGAACCGCTCGTGAGAGTCCAGTTTACGAAATGGTATCCGGCGCTTGGTGTTGCAGTGACCGTTGCGGCTACGCCCTTTGTCTGGACGGATGCGCCTGCTGGTACTGTAATGCCATTGCCGTTGTTGCCTACAGTGAGGGTATAGTCGTTGTCATTGTTTATGACAGTGACATCAGATGGATTCAAACCGTTGTAATTGGGATCTGCGCTTGCCGCTGCCGCAGTCACAATACTGTAAGTTATGTTGCCGTCCAATAGGGAATCATCAACTCCTGTGACTGTCACGGTCTGGTTCGTATCCCAGTTCCCGGGTGTGAATGTCAGGCTTGCCGGATTTACCGTACCCTCGGTGGTATCACTGCTGGAAAGCCCGATAATGACATCGGCGGAGGGCAGGGTTTTAAGTTTAAGCGTGAACGTCGCGGTGACTCCGGCTTCCGTTGTGTTGCCGCTTATAGTGCCTACGGTGAATCCGGGGATGTCGTTGTCGATTTCTGTTGCAATGACAGTAGCGTTGTTGCAACCTGCAGATGCACATGTTATAAAAGCTACGCCGTTTGCAATGTCCGGATCTTCTGCGTCAGCTAGAGTCACGGTTCTATAGGTGTTCCAGTTGGCTGAAGTGAATGTAAGGCTTGCCCCGCCTGTTATGCTTATATCAGCGTCCCCCGAGGTTTTGGATACTGTGACAGTCTTGTCCAGAATGGGCTGAGCTGAAAGCTTGACCCTGAATGATGCTGAGGAGCCCTCGTTGACATATAGTGATGCGACATCGGTCGTTATCTGTACATTGTTCAGCGCGAAATTAGCGAGGATGGTGGTGTCGGCGGAGGCGGTGACTGTCGTGCTTCCGGAGTTTGTGTCGCCGAATGCAGCGGAACCGCTCGTGACAGTCCAGTTTACGAAATGGTAGCCGGTGTTTGCTGTAGCGCTGAGCTGCAGAGCTGCGCCTTTCTCTTGTAATGATGTGCCGGATGGAACCACTATGCCGTTGCCGTTGTTGTTTACAGTGAGATTGTAGTCATTGTCAGCCTCGGTTGCTGTGATGTCTTTGTCGGCCATGCCGGAAGAGGAGCATCTGATTACTGCCGAGCCGTTTGCAAGGTCGGAATCCTGCGCTGCGGCAAGCGTGACCGTCTGGTATGTGTTCCAGTTCGAAGTGGTGAACGTAAGGATTGACCCTGATGATACTGTTATGTCTCCATCCCCTGAGATTCTCGAAACCGAAACTGTTTTGCTTTCCGTCGGCTGCAATGTCAGCTTGACCTGGAAGCTGTTGGTTACTCCCTCGTTTATGGCAATGGATGTGAGGTCGGTCATTATCTGGACGTTGTTCAGTGCGAAATTCGCACGGATGCTTGCATCGGCAGAGGCTGTGGCGGTCGTGCTTGCGGAGTTCGCATTTGCGATTGTCGCGGAACCGCTCGTGAGAGTCCAGTTTAGGAAATGGTATCCCGCGTTTGGTGTTGCACTGACCGTTGCAGCTACGCCCTTCGTCTGGACGGATGCGCCTGACGGCACTGTAGTTCCGTTGCCGTCGTTGCTTACGGTTAAAGTATAGCCGTCGTCATTGTTTATGACAGCGACGTCAGAGGGATTCAAGCCGTTGTAATTGGGATCTGCGCTTGTCGCTGCCGCGATCACAATACTGTATGTTATGTTGCCGTCAAGTAGGGCATCATAAACTCCTGTGACCGTGACTGTCTGGTTCGTATCCCAGTTCCCGGAAGTGAATGTCAGGCTTGCCGGATTTACCGTACCCTCGGTAGTATCACTGCTGGAAAGCCCGATACTGACATCGGCGGAGGGCTGGGTTTTCAGTTTAACCGTGAACGTCGCGGTGCCGCCGGCTTCTGAAGTATTGCCGCTTATTAAGCCGATCGTGAATCCGGCTATGTCATTGTCTGTACAGTTTACTATGACTGTCTTGTCCGCAAGAGGATCCCAGTTGTTGTCCGAAGAGGCGTCAACTACGCTCACTGTGATTGTAGCACCGTGGTTGGCGACGGTGTTGTCGTTCACGCCGGTGACCGTTACCGTCTGAGGACTGTTCCAGTTCGCCGTAGTGAAAGTCAATGTCGCCGGGGAGACCGTGGCCTCTCCAGTGGCGGAACTTGTCACGCTGAATACGACATTGCTGGCCGGCTGGGCAGTCAGGACAACTGTGAATGTGTCGGTTCCTCCATTTTCCGAAACTGTCATGGTGGCCTTGGAGAGCGTAAATCCATTCGTATCGTTGTCGGCCTCGGTTGCTGTGACGTCTTTGTCGGTCATCCCGGCCGATGAACATCTAATTACGGCCGAGCCGTTTGTGAGGTCCAAGTCTTCAGCGGCTGCAAGCGTGACCGTCTGGTAGGTTGCCCAGTTCAAAGTGGTGAATGTCAGGCTTGAGCCGGACGTCACCGTTATGTTGCTGTCGCCGGAGAATCTTGCAACTGAAACTGTTTTGCTGGTGGACGGCAGCGAGGTAAGTTTGACTCTGAATGTTGCCGTTGAACCTTCGCTTACGCTGACCGATGTGACATCGGTGGCGATTTGAGAGCTGTCGCCGCCTGGCGTCAATTCCAGATTGAATGTCATGGTGCTGGCAGAATCACTGATACTTGAAATGACGGTTGAGGTGGCACCGTTTGTGTAACTGTTCGTGTTCGGATTTGTAGCGGATGAGATGGTCCGTTTGTTAGATGTACCCGGATAAGGATCCCCGCCGTCTCCTCGGTTGTCAGCATTTTCGAGGTTCTTATTGCCGTCCGCCTGAAGAAGTGCGACCTTGTAATGTGTTTCGTTTCTATTAGTTGCTATTGAATCGTCCACATGCCAGACAAGAAGCCCTGCGGCGGGAAGGCCATCGTCAAATCCGTTCTTCTGGCGATTCTCAATCAACAGATATTCATTGGGAAGCAGCATCCCGTTAGTTATTTTAAAAATGGACTGGTTGCTGTTTCCTTTAAGCACTGACACGCCAGACTGATTGGCGGCTAGTGTCTGGGGCGTCACCCATCCGCACTGCAGCTTCGCCCAGGCGGACATATGGGCGGGCCTATTGCCATCTATTCCATTCCAGCTCCCTGCAGCCATGAGGCACCAGGATCCAATGCCTTCTGATGAGTCATCTGTGTCATAAAGATCAGGCAGGTTACATACTGCATGCCCCATTTCGTGGCATATCACACCTATGGTTGTCAAGTCCGAACCATTCTTTTCAGGTTCGGTGTGGTAATCATATATTGTAACTCCATCGGCAGTGGTGTAAGGGCTTGCAAGTGACCATGCGTGCGACCAGATGGTGTTCGCTCCGGCCCCCGCCTCCTCTCCTCCGCCCTGATGAATAACGTCCAGGGGGAAATCAAGATTTCCATTGTGATCCGCATCAAAAGGAGTGAAATTGAAGCCCGTCTTCTCAAGTTCTTTTATGGCATCCAGGACCATCTCCTGGGGCCTTAGATCTTCACCCCAGGCATCGTTTGCCCCGTAATAGGCCTTTGTGTGCGGAAGAGTCACCCATGCCGATACTGTCGCCGTAACATTAAGCTGATTGTAACTGGTCTCGTTATAATAATCCTTTACGCTGCCATCTGCGCCGTTCAGGTTATAACCGGGGGTGTTGAAAAGGGAATTGATGACAGCTGACGTGAAAGTCGTGCTCGTGTCGGAAAAATTGGCCAGAATTACAAGCGGTGTCACAGCGCCTGAAATACTTTTTTGTGTTTGATCAGCCGGAGCAGATTGAGAGGACTGAACGGCTTGAGAGGATTGAGGGAATCTAAAGGGGGTTTTAGCCCTTAAGGCTTTCCTCGCTGAAAGCTTTTCCTTTATAACCGAAGCTTTTTCCTTCAGATTCCGGGGGATTCCATGCTTGGCGGGATCGTCGATGCCTGCTTTCAGTCCTGTTCCAATAAATCTCCCCGAAGCATCGAGGTTGAGATATTCGTAACATTCTGAACCTTTATTGAAAGAAACACTGTATCCATCGGTGGTTTCCATCCGGTGATAGAATTCATCGCCATGCAGGCTGGCCTTGAATTTGCTGCCGTCAGGCTGGCTGAATTCAAAGTTTCCAGGAGCGGCGGGAACCCCGAAAGATTCGAAGCTGGACATGATTACAGCCAGCCAAATCAGAAATATTTGCAGCTTTATCCTCATAATGTAAAAATGTAATTCGGAAATGGAGCAATAGCAAGAAATATCCACTGTAATTATTTAAATAATATCTAGTCGGTAAAATCTCAAGGTTTCTCTGCTTGAGCCGATCCTTGCGCTATTGAAGTGTTCTATGTTTTATGCTAGACTATGACTATTAAACATAAAGCAGCAGCGAACAGTGAAGATTACGAACACTTAAGCCTGGTTCTGCTTAAATCAAGGAGCTTTTAAAGTGACGGGAATGCTAAATAGAGCCTTCTCGAAAAGGTTTGCCTAGATTAGAAAAATGAATAAAAATTTGAAT
>CAZION010000168.1:0-14773 GCA_964540865.1 uncultured Victivallis sp. | reverse complement strand
TTTGGACCTGAAGGGTGCAGCTCCTTGTAAAGCTTCCTATTATAAGTCTCCTGATAAATTGTCAGCCCATGCGCTCCGGCATTGAAAAGCTCCTGATATCCCTCCATATCCATGGGATATATTTCGAGGGAAACATATGAGAATATTTTTTTTAGCTCCCTTACTGTCTTACTCAGGAATTCAATGGAAATAAATTTCGGATCCTCTCCGGTTACAAGAAGAATTGAATCCATTCCAAAACTTTTGATTACCTTTGCATCTTT
Source organism: uncultured Victivallis sp. (assembly GCA_964540865.1). Classification (GTDB taxonomy): domain Bacteria; phylum Verrucomicrobiota; class Lentisphaeria; order Victivallales; family GWF2-50-93; genus GWF2-50-93. The sequence goes on along the minus strand of CAZION010000168.1, from coordinate 14,510 downwards.
CAGCACTTCGGCTTGGGAAAGTCTCTTTCTTTCGCTATTGCTGGCAGTCCTGAACCCGCAGTACATGCAGTTGTTTATGCAGTAGCTGGAAATATAGAGAGGCATGTAGAGCCTGACCGTTTTTCCAAAATGCATTTTTTTTAATACTGCCGCCTTTTTCCTCATCTGCGGTAGAAAAGACATGGCCGCCGGAGAAACAATATTCATGAAATCAACTGAGGAAAGTCTGTCTTTCGCAAGGCTTATCCCGACATCTTCAGCTGAAACCACTTCAAGGCGAGCCCGCGCGGTCTTTTCATCTATATTTGAATATGGAAACATAAAATTCACCGTTGTAGTTTATATTCTGGAAACTCCATTATATACCATACCTTAAAAATATTCTAATGAAATTAAAAAAACCCGTTTATTGATTTTGATTGTTTTGGCATTTTATTACATGCCGCACACCGAGTCGTCCAAAGCGAAGACTAAATTTGAAGATTTTCAAAGGAGCAGGCATGTCGGAAAAACAGGAACCACCTGATATTCAGAAAAAGAACTATGAAAAAACTCCCCGCGGGATATCAAATACTGCAAAAACTTTTTCACGCATATTGCTCCCTGTCATTTTCCTTCTGATACTCATCATAGGCATCACGATGTATTTGAATTACCAGAAAGCGGAAGTCGCCAGGCTGGCAAAAAATGAAAATGCCCGGGTCGCAGCTGAAAAACTTGCCAAGGAGGAGGCATTGAAGCTTGAACAGGAAAAACAGGAGGCGATTGAAGAGACAAGGAAGGAAGCCTGGGACAATGTGATCGCATTCAGGGACGAGGCCATGAAAAATCCTGAATTCCTCTCATCCACGATAACAAAATTCCACGAGATCAAGAAGTCCCTCAAAGGAACTGATTATGAGTCAAAGGCTGATATCGAAATAGCGTCCCTTGAATCGGCCATGAAGAAAGCCGTTGCCCAGCTCATTGCCGAATTGGTGAAAAAGGCTTCGGAGCCTGCCAATAAAAAAGACTTTAAAGCTGCCTCCGATATTTTCAGGAACTATTCCGGCCCCCTGGCCCAGGAAACCAATGAAGAAAGGCTTAAACTCGCCGAAACGTATTTGGCATCTGAAAGAGATATGATTGAAGTGGAAAAACAGTTCAAACAGAAAAAGAGCGAGCTGCTGAAACACATCGCATCGTTGATTCTAAAAAACAAGATCTCCGACTCCCTTGACGCATATAATGAATTCATCTCCAAACATTCAGCTGAAAATATCGACGACCTTTCAACTGTAAAAAGCATCCTGCAGACAATACAGAATCCCGACCGCTTCCTTCTCGAGAGCTGCAGGAATGATGTTGGCAAAAAGATAACCGTTAAGACCGACGGCCCATATGAATCCGTCGAAATAAGCAGGATCAAGGACGACAATGTGTACGTCAAGCGACAAATGGGAGCGACAACTGTAGAGACGAAAATAAGTGTGGCGAACCTGTCTCCCGAGGAAAAAATAAAAAGGTCGGATAGGATGGACAACGCTTCAAAGGCGGTTTTCATCGCAATGATCGAAGTTGAACTTGGAAATTATGAAAACGCCGGGAAGGCCCTGCATCCAGGAGATTTACTTTCAGAACACCTTGCCAACACAATCAAAGACATGAAAAGGGAATTCGAAAATAAAAAGTCTGCTGAATCTACAAAGCTGACCGTAAAAGAGGATTCCACTCCTAAGGAATTTATATTCACCCCTCAGCATATAACAGTAAAAGCTGACGCAAACACCAAGAGCTCAAGCAAGGAAAGGCGTGGTGGAATATGTACTGTGCAAGACATAAACCTGAGCATATCCCTGTCAAACACCTCTCCTGCCGATTTCACAAACAATAAGATTGAAGTCTATCTCTTTGGTGAAAGCACCGCAGAAAATCACCTCTGCCAGGTGCTGGCAATTGAAAAGAAAGACCTTGCCCTGAAGAAAAATGAATCCCTTGAACTCGACGTCAAGGCAAATACGGAATTCAACAAGTTGAGTGTGAACAAATACGGGGCTGAATATTCCGGATATCTGATAGTGATCAAAGACAAGACCGGCAAGATTTTCATGCTAAAGGCAAACAAGTCGGCATTCCAGAAGATTGCCGACAAGATAATGAAGATGACCGAATCCTCCGAATTCGATGACCGCACAGGAGAAGAAAGGAAGGGAGTAGTGCAAGCTCCACCAAAGCACTAGCGTCCTATGGTTCAGGTTCAAACCCGATCGGGTTGGTTAAGTACTTCTTGTATTGCTGATCTTCTTCTTTCATGTCTTCATTGAGATCCTCCATCTCCTGCTGTTCCTGTTTCTTTTCAGCTGGGGTGATGACCGCGGATTCGGACTTGTCAATCTTCTCCTTCAATTTCTTGATCGTCTCGGGATCCATGGAAGTAAGCCCCATCGCATTCATCAAACGGTAATATGACACATAGTAATTTCCGAGCGATTGCGTCCTCTGAATCTGAGTTTCCGCCGTTTCCATTTTCATACGGTCGATCTCCAGCCTGGACAATGCTCCCCCTACAGTGAAACTTCCGAGGGCATATTCCAGATGCTGATAATAAATCTGATAGATCTTTTCATCCAGTTCATAGCGCTCTTTCGCCTCCTGCATCTCGGCAAATGCAATCCTGACCTGAGCCATCACACCGATTGTCATTGATAGCGTCTGCATCTCTATTTCGTTCATTTCCCCGTTCAGCGCCCTGTATTTGGCGATATGCTGTGGCAGTTTCAGTACGTTATACGCCGCACGGACGCCTATTTCCCACCAGGATGTGTGAAGGAGAAAGTTATTGCTGGTATTATTGAAATCCGCAACCATCTGCACGTTTGGGAACATCATGAGGATGGTCTTTCTCGACTCGTTCAAGGTTATATTCGCCTGAATGTCCAGATTGAATAGCTCCGGACGCTCGGTGAGCGATATTTTCTCCATGAGTTCAATATCCGGAAGATTAATCTCAGACAGCTTGGCGAGAACCGAAGCATCCACATTGATTTGCCCGAAAGGGGAGAATCCCATCAAAGTCCTCAGCTCAATACAGGAATTCAAGTAGCTGCGGCGATAATCCATAAGCCTCTGCTGCAAACGAATAAAATGCTTATGTTCGTCGAGCAGCCTCAGGAGTGAAACATCTTTTGTTTTTGCCAGCTCCATAAAAGTGCTGTCGATATTTCGGCATTCTTCGAGCAGGGTTTCAGTGGTTTCAATGGCGTCCTGAGTGGCTGCCACCCTGAAATATGCCTTGGCGACATCCAATCTCAGGTTCTGACCCGCCCGCTGAGTCTGCTGCTTCTCAATGAGCGTACGATCCTTGGCTTGGACGACATTGAGGTAGGCCAGACCGAAGTCGAGTGCGCTGAATAGGAGTTCAACCTTGAAGTTGTTTTCATTCTGTTCCTGGCTTTGACTGAATCCGTAAGTCGCACCACCGGTGGCTACACTTTTACTTGATGAGGCGGGGACATTGTTGCGCGCCGTGTAGTTGTTGGTGACAGTCAGATCCGGAAGCATACCGAGTATTTCAGCCGTCACGCGCTCGTTGGCGATCTTCTCCTTAAGTTCGCTAACCTGCAGATCCAAGTTGTTTTTAAGCGCCAGCTCTATACATTCCGGGAGTTGGAAAACCTTGCCTTTTTCTATTGTACGTCCGGCAATGTCTTCGAAGTGCTTCTCAGCTTTCTTCACCCGTTCGCGGCGGTATGAATCTTCGCTGCTGCAACTGGTGAAAAAAATTACAGTAAACACAATTACAAAAACTTGATGAAATCTAATCTTCATAACTGTGATTTCTGTCTTCTCCAGTCATGCTATGCCACGACAGCATCGCCGTATTGCTAAGAGCATGAATTATTTCTTGTCTTTTTTGTCAGATTTGGTGTCTGTGTTTCAAATTAGCCAGTGCTAGTCAAAAAAATATTGCACAAAGATATAATCTTTTCCTATAATTACAAATTCGGGTTACCTGTTAAGCATGAAAATAAAAGAGTCGATTCTTTAAGGCAGTTGTTTTGCTAAATCACATAAACACCTATATGTTACGAAGTTTTTTTGTTTAACAAAAACAAGGACCTTGAAATGCTCTTCTCCAAAGTCGCAAAAATAATGGTTATATCAATCGCAATCGGAGGATTGTCCCTTTTCCAATCGAATTCCTATGCATCTGAACCCGAGGTTGATGGAAGCGCTGTAAAGACAGTGCTTTTCCCGTTCAGGGAGGCTATCCTGTCCTCCATGGTTGAAACTGCAGTCCGTTCCCACAAATTCAAAGAAGGAGAACGGTTCAATGCCGGAGACATACTGGTCGAACTCAATGATGACACTTTTAAGGAAAGGCTCATAAAGGCTAAATCAGCCTGTATTGAGTCTAAGGCTGGAGTTGCTTTTGCAGAAAAAAACCTGCTCCGGACAAAAGATCTGCACAAACGCGGACTGCAGGGTCTGCAGGATGTGGAGAGATGCGAACTTGAAGTCGATATTGCAAACTCCAAACAAATGTTTCAGGATGCCAACTTGAAACTTGCCGAACAGGACTTGGGCGCATGCCACATTCCCGCACCTTTTGCAGGACGGCTAGTAAAAAAACTATTGCAGGAACACGAATTTGTCAAAGTCGGGCAGTCACTGATCCAGATAATCGACGACAACCAGCTGATGGGTGTAATGCATCTTCCATCGTCTGAGCGGAATCTTGTAAAAATAGGGGAATCCCAGCAGATCCAGGTTGATGAAACCGGAACCGAACACACCGGAATCGTTTATGAAATAGGAGGAGAGATCGATTACGGCAGCCGCACATTTGAAATAAAAATCCTGGTGGATAACCGTGATGGCGCCCTGTCGGCCGGAATGTCCGGACATCTTCTTCCTGCAAAAAAGGAACAGCCACCTCAATGACAATGAATAACGACCAGCAACAGGCTAAGGAAGTAATGCTCCTAAAGGGCAAACTGAACGCACTTTCAGCCATTTTGAGGCTCGGACATGAGGCGTTCGAAAAGAACGACCTGACTAATTGGGCTGGCCATATTGTCAACAACAGCGTCCTTGCTCTTTCATACAGCCGGTCCGCCCTGATTGATATGAGGGGAGTTCAACCGAAAATTGTTGCCGTTTCAGGCCAGCCGGAGGTAAAACACAACTCGGAATATTGCGAGGAGCTTATAGCCCTTGTCCGCCCTTTTGCCAATGTATCAAAGGTCACCGCCATCGACAAGGAAACGCTCTCATCCGTCAATCCTGGCCCCGAGGCTATTGCAGCCTTGGAATACATTATGAAAACATCGGAAGCCACCTACCTGGTGCCAATCTCAGAGCCGGGCGTTAAAACCGATGAGGAAAACGGCAATTTCCTTTGGGTGATAGAATTCGGTCAGAAAGAGCAGGCCTCGGTAGCTTCAGCCGTACTGTCACTTCTGCGTCAACATTACAACGAGTCTCTTTCCTTTATTTTAAACCGTCGGCGCACGCCGATGGTGAAAAGATGGATGGATCGACGCACTTGGATGCGCCCGTCCAGGATATTGGTCATACTTCTGGTTTTATTCGCCATTTCTTGTGTGGCTGTATGGATGAGGCAGACGGTATCTTCCGAGTTTGAAATAATACCGGAAAAGGAGATCATCTCCTATTCACTGCTTGACGGAGTGATCGCCACCTGCCACTTTAAAAGCGGTGACATGGTAAAAGCAGGAGACATAATCCTTGAATTCAATACCGAAGAACGCGTCTTCAACCTGAACAGCGCCCGCAACGAATACAACAGGATCTCCGCCCAATTCGACCTTATCCAAATGCAGTCCTTTCAGGAAGCAGCCAAACGCGGACAGGTTAAATTGCTCGAACTTCAGAAGAATAAGGCTGCCATAGACATCCAGAGGAACCAGTGGTATCTGGACCGGAGCATAGTCCGCGCTGAGACCGATGGCATTCTGGATATCGGCGATGCCAATAAACTTGAGGGAAAGGCGGTGCGTGCCGGCGAGAAACTCTTTGAATTGCTGGAAACAAAAAGCCTGATAGCGCAGATTTCCCTGGACGAACGCAACGCTTCGGTCCTCGGCCCAGACTGCAGGGTCGCATTATATCTGCATACCAGGCCAGGAACCCCTCTTGGAGGCACTGTATCGGCTGTCAGTCCAAAACCGGTGCTTACCGAGAAGAACATCTACTGCTACCTGATCCGGGTCAGTTTGTCGGACAGTAAAAAACAGAACCTTATTTGCGGTATGCGTGGTGTTGCCAGGGTTTCCGGATCGAAAGTTTCGCTCGGATATTATCTCTTCCGTCATCTGGTTCTCTGGTACAGGCAATTGTAGATCTGGTGATTTGGAGATCTGTAGATCTGGTGATTTGAGAATTGACAGATTGAATATCCAATATCGGACAAGGAATCCCGCTTAATCGTAGCAAGTATCCAACTTGTGCTGTAAGGCGCGGGATGTACAATTTAGTATTTTTCAGAAATGAATTCCGTTGAAAACTGGAAATTGAGTGTTGGATATTGGGTGTTCAAAAATGATAAACTCAGATGATAAAACTTCAAATGACTCATCCCAGACTCAGCCGGCTTCCGCGGCTCAGCCAGTTGCAATGCCTATGCCGCCGAAGCAGGAGTTCACCGGCGAACTGCGTCATGATTTGGAAATATTCAAAGGAGGCATTGATGAACAGGGAAAAACCACCTGGGTGATATTCGACCCCGTTTCCGGCAACTATTTCCGCTTTTCAGAGAGAGACTACCGGATTATCAGCTGCCTTTCTGGAAACCAGGAAATGAGTGTGTTTTTAACCAAATTGAAAGAGTCCGGCATAGCTGCGGACAAACAGGAGGCCGTCAAGCTTATATCATTCCTGCAGCAGAGTAATCTATTCAAACCGGTTTACGGACTTACTGATGCGAAAGCCGTCAAAGCCCGGGATTTCAAGAAGTCAATGTTCTGGCATATTGTACTTTCAACATACCTGTTCTTCCGTATCCCCCTAATCTCTCCGGACCGTTTTCTCCAGAAGACTTTGGAGAATGTAAGGGCTATTTTCAATCCGTGGACGCTTTTCACACTCAAAATGGTGGCTGCAATCGGCTATCTCTGTCTGATAGTCAATTTCTACAAGTTCGCAGATGCGTTCCTGGCGTCCATTTCCATTCAAGGGCTGCTGCGATATTCGCTGGCAATCGTGCTCATAAAAGTCATACATGAATTCGCACACGCATATACCGCACGCAACTACGGCTGCCGTGTCCGGAAAATGGGAGTAGCCTTCATTGTCTTTTTCCCGCGGTTCTACACCGACATCACCGATTCCTGGAGAATCCCCGACAGGTGGAAAAGGTTCCAGATCGATGGAGCCGGAGTTTTCAGCGAACTGCTGATCGGCGGATTCGCCGCCCTTGTCTGGGCAAACACAAGTTCAGGCCCCGCAAATACAGTTGCATACTATATTTTCGCAGTCAGCATACTCAACACCATATTTGTAAACGGGAATCCCTTCATCCGATATGACGGTTATTACATGCTGATGGACATAGTGAACATAGACAACCTACAAAAACGCGGCACTGACCTGGTGCGTGGAATCTGGCGTAAATACCTATTTGGGATGGAGGTTCCGCCAGATCCTTCCAAAGGATGGAAACGGCAGGTCCTCATAGTATATAGCATATGCGCCTTCTTCTACCGGATATTCCTCTACACCTCAATTATACTGATCGTGTACTTTCAATTTATAAAAGTTGTTGGTATTGTACTGCTCATTCTGGAGGTGTACCTCCTTGTTCTCAAACCCATAATTGACGAGGGGAAATTTCTCGTGGCAAATTGGAATAAATTCAAACACGGCAGGGCTACGCGCTCGCTTGGCGGAGCGCTGGCCATCCTGATAATACTGTCAATACCACTGCCATGGAACATCGTCGCACCCTGTGAAGTCAAATCCAAGGATTCCGTGATGATATACGCTCCGGTGAACGGTTTTCTGGAAGAGCTGAACGTTACGGACGGACAGTCTGTCAGGCGAGGTGAGCTCGTTATGGCACAGAAGGACCCTTTTCTGGAATGGAAACGGCAGGAGGCCAAATTCGATTATGATATAGATCTGCTTCAGCTGGATCAGGCTAAGGGCGACAAGGAGCAGCTCAGGCAGATAGGCGTCCGCAAGGAGACGTTCGAGCATAGCCGGGACACTGTTTCCGAAGTTGAAAGGAAAACGATACAATTGCGCACAGTGAGCCAGATAGACGGGACATTCGCCTTGTACGAACGTCATCTCAAAGTCGGAAAATGGCTCGCAAAAGGGGAGCTGGTTGGTGAAATTTTCGCTCCGGAAGGCCGCAATGCAATAGCTTATGTGCAGGAGGAGGATGCAAAATATATCAAGACCGGCGACCGCGTATCCGTCTCACTTAGCGATGAAATATCCTCGTATTCAGGACGAGTTGCAGGAATAATCCCCTTGCCGGCCGAACTGCCCCCCTCGCCGTTGTTGAAAAACTACGGCGGTCCGATCATCGTATATAACAGCGGGAACGGACTTTTCACACCAGTTTCAACTTATTATCAAATCGATATTGAGTTTTCCAAATCTTCCCCTAAGGCAGGCAGGACTGGAGCAGCCAGACTGAGGAAATACGCCTCAGTAGGCGGCAATCTCATAAAAAATGTCATGCGCGTCCTTCGAACGGAATTGAGTTTCTGAGCCTTTTGCCGTTGCATTATCCTTGCAGTGCCTAACTGTTTTTATCTTGCGGGCTATTGATAATCTTCCCCCCTTATATCCTTGATCACTTCTTTTATATACCTTATGTCTTCCTGAGCAAACCACTCCCTGTCTCCCTGCCTGGGAGATTCAAGTGCGATAGGCCCGGTGTAAGCTTTTTCCTTGAGGAGTATCCGGAGGAATTCCCTGTTGTTTACAATACCGTCGGCAAGTGAACATCTTATGGAGGAGTTATAAACACCCTCCTGAACTTTCAGAATATTTTTCAAATGGACGTGGTATATCTTGTCTCCGCAGGTTTCAATGACTTCTCCAAGTGCCCGATGTTCCGGGAAATACAGCATGTTGCAATAATCCAGATTTATCCCCACGTTTTCCAGATTGATCATGTCAACCAGTTTCCTGGCACTGGTATGCAAATCATGTATATAATGCATGTGGGTTTCAAAAGCCATTTTGAATCCTGCCTTAGATGCCATGTCTCCAAGTATTCTGAAACCTTCAGCTGCCCACTCCCACTGCTTTTCAGTTGCCATAGCCGATCCATGTTTGTCATACATGTAATGTTCTATGCTCTTGTCCAGCAGGGTGCCGGCAAAAACATTGCAAACCGAAAGCTTGAACCTTGATGTCGCCATTTCCAGAAAAGAGATTGCTTCATTTAAACTTTTTTTTCTTTCCGACTCATTGTCAAGCATCAGCTCCGGTCCGAAACCGAAAAGGACATGTTTCAGTCCGCTGGCATCAGTTCCTTTGGCTATGGCATCCAGATATTCTTCCTGGGAAAAACCTATTTTCCCACGGCGGAACTCCACCCCGTCATAACCCCACTCGACAGCTTTTCTGCATATTATTTCAATGGACTGCCCCGGCTCCATGTAATTGACGTGCATTATAATCGGATTATTCATGATAAACAGCCTCACCTCCTTTGGTTCATTTTTTTAATGGTCTGTTGAACATATTTAATTTTATATTCCAAATCTTCACATGTGAAATGCCGGATGTGCGCCTCGGGGTGATACCCCAGACGGGGATCCGCCAATAGCAGAGGCATATCCTGTCGGGCAATTTCAATTTCATCCTCCAATATGCTTTTCAGTTCACCGATTATTTTACTGCGTGTCTTCCCGGCGGCTTTCAATGTGGGCAGCAGCGTATAAAAACGCAGGACGTTGATCGTGCTCTTTACAGACAAGGCGATGTGGCTGGCGAGGTTGAATTCAATGAGCAGTTTGGAGTTGGCAGGGTGTTGCCGCGTGACATTACCCATAATAGCCAAGCCCTGTTCCCATTTGTTCAACAGCAGAGTCAGGGCCTTCCCTGTTCTTTCAGTTCCGAACGGCGCTGTCCAGTTGGGCAGATAATAGCTGGTAACGTTCAAATGCCCTTTCGGGTCGCGGGGCAGTGGCGTATGGCCGAAGGTGCACACTGCAGGCTGATCCGGCACCTCGATCGGGAAAAAAAATGCCGGGGCATAACTTATGGGGCTGTTCCATGTAAACGCACAACTCATTGGATATTCTTTCCAGCCGTCGGAAAAGAATTTCCACGCATTCAGGACATCATCGGACACACTTTCACCGAATTCTTCCACAGCAGTCTCCCGCAAGGCCTGAATTGGGGACAGGAGGGGGACAGTCGACATTTTTCCGGCAAGCCGGGTCATGGGCGAAAGTTCGCCACCCATATTCCAACAGCCCAAAAAACCGTTGACATCATGCTTTCTCAAACCGCTCATTTTTTCTGCGACATTGAAAGGCACCGGGATATAAGGCACTGAGGCCAGCTCATGGGTGGATGCCAGTTGCAGTTTCGCCATGACCTTCATCCCCCTGCTTTTTGCAATTTGCAGATGTTTCAGGAAGCGGTTGCAGGGGCCGATATAGGAAAGGCTGTATTCATTCACGGGATATTTCTTGCCGGCCACATTCTTTTGTCCGTCGCCGCAAGTCTCCCAGTCGGTCAGAAGGATGACATCCTTGGGCAGACGATTAATCAGGCGCTGCTGAGGATGGGGCTCAACAATGCCCCATGCCCAGCTCCAGGCAATGACATCGGCTGATGTCGATGCCGCCTTGACTCCCCGGTTGATGGCAGTGATCAGCTCGGCCACCACATCGGAGGGATTGCGGCGAATACAGCGCGGACAAGTCCAGGATTCATCCAGAAGATGATGGAGCTTATATATCGTGTCAACATAGTTGTCTTTCCAATTTTTAGGCTGCCAGATGGGAGATCGGGCATAATTCCGGATGAAGGGTTCCCTCTGAAAATGCGTATAGGAGTAATGGGAGAAGCAATGGGTATAAAACTCGCTGGCGGTGATACAGAACGCGCCTCCCAATCCCGGCGTTTTCTTAAATAGGTTGTAACAGCTTTCTTCAATGAATTCGCGTACGGAGGGCACGCTGGTGCAAAACCCGTAGTGAATGCCGGCCCATTCCTCATTGTCTATGGAACACATCATGGCCCGCCCTTTGGCCTCCGGATGTTTCAGCCAGAAAGGCGAATCGGCATGCAGCCCGCGCGGTTCACAAAGATACACAATGACTTTGAGCCCATGTTTGGCGGCCTTTTCAACCAGACGATTCAATAAGGCGAGCTGACGCGGATCCGGCTTCGGGAAAAAGCCGGAAGACACAGTTTCCCTAAGAACGACATGAACCCAGACGCTGTCAAACCCCTGATCGGCGGCACTCGCAAGGTAATGATCGGTGTACACTCGGTTGGCCGATTCCAATTCTGCGTGAGAGAGTCCATCCTTCCCCCAGCAATCCGATTTCATGGATCGGATAATCCTGGGAGAAAACAGGAACTGGCGTTTTTCCTCCATAGTGGCATCCCTGAAAATTTTGTTTTCCATTATACCACCCTGTTTGTCAGATAATATCTCCGGTAAAGCTCATGGAGCGTTGGAGCTGATACGAGGATGCTGTTCTCGTCCAGTCTGGAAATGTAAGGGAAAAGCGTATTTTCCTTGCCTGCTGTGCAGGTGTCAAGCGGCGCATATCTTTCAGCAAACTCGGAGGCCCCATATTTTATCACAAGCTTGAACGGCGGAGAAAGCTTCCATGGGAGCATGGAGCCAAGAGACCGGACCGCGCGGAACGCTCCGTCCCTGATCATCTTCCTGGCAGTCGACGGGTGCAACGTTACACACATGCTCCTGGTAATGCCTCGTTTCACAGGAATGCCGACAAATCCGCTTGCAAAGGGAGCCATTTCCCTGACCGCCTCCTCGTCTCCGGTCAAAAGGGCCAGCGGAATATTTTTTTCGCCAAGAACGGCGGTGAGAAGACCCGCCTCCCCCACTTCGACATCATTCAACCACATTCCCTGGTTGACCATGTGCCCGCCCGTGTGTTCAAGCGTGCCGCGCACTCCCTTCTTTGGATGCTGCCCGATGATGAATACGGAAGAAAATGAATCATCCACTGCATCCATGCTGTTTCCCGCCCCGGTGACAAACGTCACATCCGGGTCTATCCGGTCAAAATCCAGCATCATATCATATCCAGTCCCATGTCCATCGGCTATCAGGAATTCAGTTGCCCCGGCATCTCTCGCCCCGGCAACGGCCGAATTTATCTCATCGGCAAGGAATTCGCGCGCTTTCCTGTAGTAGGGATTGCCGATATTGCTCAGCTGCTGGTCAACAGAGACTCCAGCAACTCCTTCAAGGTCAGTAAGGATAAGAATCTTCATAACTAACACTCTCCTTTTTTTAACAGCTGCGTTTAATCTTTCAACCCAAGCAACTTTATGGCGTTTCCACGGGCTATCTTGATGAATGCCGATTCGCTCAGCTTACCCGATTTCCTCAAATCCAAGAGGAAATCTATCAGGCTGAACGCCTGGGTGGGTCTGCAGATATCAGTCCCGTAAAGCAGCCTGTCCTGGAATTCATTGAGGAATTTAATGGCATAATCCGGATCACGCAGGAACGCATTGGCGCCGCTGCCCGCGGAAAGATCGCCGTACATATTGGGGTAACGCCGGAAAAGTTTGGGGACAACCCCCTCGGCGCGCACCGGATATTGCGGATAGCCTGCGCGGTCAAACGGAGTGTCCAACGTACCTATTTCCGCCCAGTAGGCAGGCCCGTGCCCGAGGATGATCAATTTTGGGAAACGTTGAAGCGTATACTCAAGCTGCGGCAGGCCCGGATCGTCATAGAATCCGTAATTGCCACCTATTGCGGTGGAGATGTCGAAAATCAACGGCAAGCCGGAATCCTCGACGTGCTTGAAAAGGTTCTGACAGAGCGGATCCATGAATGGCAGGTTGGGCATAACCTCGCCTACCCCCTTGCACCCTTGTTTCTTATAATGGTCAAGCCAGATATTGAATGGGGCGGTCACCGAGTTTGATATCCCCCTCGGATCAATGTTGCAGAAGGGAATGAAGCGCCCCCCCGAATTCTCGCACATCTCCAGGATGTCCTCGTTCGACTGCGGCAGGTAAACCTCGGGCCCTATCAACGGAAGAAGGACACCTTGCGATATATCGCTTTGGTCATAGCGTTCAAGCACCTGAGCCGGGGTGCAGAAAGTTGTGTACCCGTCTTGTGGCGGACACGGACGACGGTATGCATGAGCGTGAATATCAATAAACATGAGATTTTCAACTCCTTATAATATTTATTTTTTTCAATCCCCTTAATCGCGACGATTCGATTCTCTTGAATCCAGATTTCCTTTTATTGCCCGTTCCAACCTTTTTTGTCTGTTTTTTCCTCAACCCTCCAAAGACTGGAATCCTTCAAAGCCAGCAATTCATCATTTACCGCATTATCCAGGCATGTGATATTGAAGTATGTTTCCTGCCCGCCCGGATCAACAAACGGCGTCAAAAGGATTTCCATCGCCCTGCCGTCTTTGCATATGCCCACGCAACAGAACAAGTTCCCGTTCCGCCTGTCCATGATTATGGAATCCGGATTGACGGACCACAGTGGAAGTTCTTCAAGAGTCACATGTGAATTCAGATCCGGATTGAAACAGAATACTGTCGGACCACGCACTACTGCAACTTTCTCCTCCTGCATGCGAAATCCCCTGACCAGCCTGATCGGCATATCAAATTCCATCTGTAAAACATCGCCGGTCTTCCATTTCTCGTTCATGACAAAGAAACCGTCGAGCAATAAACCGGCAGCTGCCTCTCCATTAAGTTTGATTTCATAACTCCTGCACCATCCGGGGATTCTCAGCATGACTTTAAATTTTTCCGGACGCTCAACGGTAAAGTTGATAGCAACGCTGCCGTCTTCAGGATATGAGGTGTCTTGCTTGAACGACACCCTGTTGCCTGAAGGGAGAGACATGTCAACTGTTGATTCCGTATACAGGTTGAACATCACGCCGTCTCCCGTTGCGAGGCAAATCATTTCAGGCAGTTCAGAAATGATATTCCTGAAATTCCCGGGACAGCAATATGTATCTTTGCTCCAATATTCCCTTTTGCCGGAAAACGGGGTGTAGTAACGGAGCTCCCTGCCGCTGGGCGACTGTGCTCCAAAGAGGGCGTTGTAAATGGAACGCTCCATGATATCCCCGTAAATACTGTCACCTTTGAGTTCAAGAAGCGCTTTGAGAAGCCGGATGAAATATGCAGTTGCGCAGGTTTCACCTAAATGACCTCGTCCGTCCTGTGTGTTATAGAAACACTCATTGACGCCGCATGCCCCGGTAATCAGCAGTCCACCTTCACTGCGTAAAAAGTCAAGTACCCGTTCAGTCTGCCCCGTTAACGACTGGTCATGT
>CAZION010000167.1:0-15165 GCA_964540865.1 uncultured Victivallis sp. | reverse complement strand
TCAACTGCTGACTCCACCTGTAACCAGCCTCAAAAACACCCAGCTTAACGGTTACATAGCGAAAAGAGCGTTTAAGCTGGGTGCCTTGAACTCGAAAGGTCTTACTTGAAAATAGTAGCTCGCGGTTTCAGCCCGAGAATCTTAAATCTTCGCGGTCTAAAGAGCCGCGTTACTTATGAGGCAAAATAACCCAGCTTAACGCTTACCTTCGCTATAGTCATTCTATGCGTCTAAGGCCACTTTTCAAACCATTAACAGGTGCATCTTGCTGTGAAACAATACATTAAGTGCTAACGACACCTATTACTTTACCAGCAGGATTCGAATCCGCTAAAGCGGACCTTTGGCCTGCGATTCGCCTTGGCGAATTAACAGCCACTTCAACAAGATTTCTTCCTGAGCTCTAAAATGAGATTTCTGCCTTTGCCGGTCTTAAAGAATTTCTCCCGCGCCATTGCATCGACGCGAGTCTGATATTCCTCTGAATATATCAACTTCCAGAATCCCTTGAAACGTTTTGTGTAAAGAGTACCATGAAACTCGGGATCGTTATGTTCGAACAATCTGCGCCCAAGATCATTGGTTTGGCCGACATAGGTTCGGCCTTCGGGGTTTTCCAGGATATAAAGGTAATAGGTCATGAGAAGATTGGCTCCGACAGCAGGATTCGAACCTGCGACCAAGTGGTTAACAGCCACCTACTCTACCGCTGAGCTATGTCGGAGTATTTTTCATACTTTGGAACCTGCGATT
This sequence comes from uncultured Victivallis sp., assembly GCA_964540865.1. GTDB lineage: Bacteria > Verrucomicrobiota > Lentisphaeria > Victivallales > GWF2-50-93 > GWF2-50-93. Next base: position 14,412 of record CAZION010000167.1, on the reverse strand, counting down.
CGCCTTGGCGAATTAACAGCCATCTACTCTACCGCTGAACTTATGCCAGAGTATTTTTCATACTTTGGAACCTGCGATTCGCCTTGGCGAATTAACAGCCACCTACTCTACCACTGAACTTATGTCAGAGTGTTTTATACGTAGCGGCGCTTATTTTAACATCTATTGCAATAAAAACAAGCAGTTAGTTATCTAAAAATAGAATGTTTTTTTTTAACATCAATATTCCTGTCAAAGAAAGAGTAGTTTTGATTTAAAGTAAGTAGTATGTCCGAAGCTGGGACAGGCTGCGGGATGGTATCCCGCGCTACTCGCCCTATCCCCTTGCCATCAGCTCATTGAAATAAGGCGGGATTTTCGCTTCGAAGGTCATTCTTTTTCCGCTGTACGGATGGTTGAAGGTCAGGGATTGCGAATGAAGGGCAAGCCGGCCATCGACCCTGCGATCCCTGGTATACTTGTCATCATTGACTATCGAATGCCCCTTCTCCAGCAAGTGGACACGAATCTGGTTTTTCTTTCCTGTCAAGAGGTCTATTTCGAGCAGACTGAATTTCTTTGACTCCTTTATGACCTTGTAGCTTGTTATAGCCAGCTTTCCTTTTTCAGGATCCTTGACTGATGAAACCTCATAATCTTCGTTTTCAGCGAGGTATGAAGTGATAGTGCCGCTTTTTTCGGTCAATATCCCGTTTACCACGGCCAAGTATGTTTTCTTGACAGTGCTCCATTGCCCTTTAAGGCTTTGCTGGGCGTTAAAGCTTTTAGCGAACACCAGGACACCGGAAGTCTCACGATCCAGTCGGTGTACAACAAAAAGCTGTTTTGTGGAACTGCTGCTACCCCTGCGTATATAAGTAGTTAAAATATTATGGACTGTATTCTGTTTTTCATAGTTCGCCTCAACGGTCAGAAGTCCGGAACTCTTGTCGATGACAATGACATCCATATCTTCATATAGAATAGTCAAACCCTGTGGTTTATACCTGTTTGGCACCGGCTTTATTTTTTTCATGACACGACTATAGTTTTTCATCCAAATAAATTCAAAGGAGAAATTTATTTGGATGAAAAACTATTTTTGTAGAGCAAGCTCCTTTAAAACAGGCAGATGGAAAGATATTTTACCTGATTGAGCTGATTGCAAAGCCCCTAAAAACGGTTATTGCGGGAATCTTCCCGAATGTTTTAAAATACTTTTTCAATATGCTAAACTAAAAATGGAGATTGAATATGGCACGCAATCCACTGACCATACTTGACGCGAAGAGAATCCTTGTCGCCCCATCAATACTTGCTGCGAATTTCGCAGAACTTGGAAATGAAATAACAAGGGTGCAGAAAGCGGGAGCCGACATAATCCATATTGATGTCATGGACGGGCACTTCGTCCCCAATCTCACACTCGGCCCGCCACTCGTCCAATCGATCAGGAAAACAAGCAGCCTACCGTTCGATGTTCATCTCATGGTGACAAATCCGAAGTTTTTTGTAAAATCTTTTGCAGAAGCCGGAGCCGATCATATAACTTTCCACACCGAGTGTGCAGACAATATCGAAGACACAATCCGCGAAATCCGCAGTTTCGGATGTTCCGCGGGGCTCTCCGTCCGTCCGAAGACACAGGCGAATGCCATAATTCCATATCTGGAAAAGATTGACCTGGTGCTCGTAATGACCGTCGAACCCGGATTCGGAGGCCAGAGCTTCATGCCTGACATGCTGCAGAAAGTCAGGGAAATAAGGGAGGCGATTAAAAAGCTTCCGAAAAACATTCACCTTGAAGTTGACGGCGGTATTGACGGGAAGAATGTATTCAGGGTTGCCGAAGCCGGCGCAAACATGCTGGTTGCCGGGACTTCCGTGTTCCGGGCACCGGATGGGGCCGAAGCGGCCATAAGGCAGCTTAAGTCCGCACAGAAACTGCTATACTGAACTTACGCACACCAGTGACCATCAGTCATCAGTGTTCAGTAACAAAATCCATTGACTGATTACTGGTCACTTTGAAATATCTATACGATCTACTTCTCCGCTCGATCTGAAAAAGAGCCGAAGTTATTTGGCACGCGGAAGGCGTCGGTAGTCGCCGGGAGTGCAGGCGTAGAGTTCTCGGAAACGGTGGTGCAGGTGGCTTTTGTCGGTGAAGCCCCATCTGAGTGCTATTTCGTCCATGCTCAAACCAGTTTCGAGAAGGTTTGAGGCGACCCCGTTCAACCTGTGACGCAACATGAAATCAGGGAATCCGATGCCCATGACTTTGCGGAATTTCAGGCTGAACAGATTACGGTTCATCCCGGAGGCAGAGGCGATTTCTTTCAATGGAATGAATCTGTTATTCCTGAATGCTGTTTCCAGCACTCCGGTGATAAGATTGTGATCATCATTGTCCAGGGGTGATACGGCGACGGGTTCCACATGCCAATCTTCCAGCAGGAGCAAGAGCAGTTCAACGGTCTTATTGCTCAGCCACAAGTCTGTATATTTATCCGGTGCTGCAATGACTTCGGTCAGTTTTCTGGCGATATTCAGCACTTCCGCTTTTTTCGTATCCGGTACACGGGGACGTTCCGCAGGAGCTGTTCGGAACGGGGCGAAGAGGTCGTATTTGCCGCCTGCTTTTGACAGGAACCCAGGCCAGACAACGAGGATCAGCACCCGGCTGGGGACTGAGAGCACTTTATAACCATGTGGTTCCCAGTGGCCGCAGAGCCACACATCTCCGGCACGGCATCTGGACTTCCAGTGCCGGTAATATCTGGTCATGCCCCCTTCCAGCAACACACCTATTTCCAGCGCGTAGTGCATGTCGAATGCGCTGTTGCTGCGCGAATGATGCACATTCAAAGTGCATCTGACCGGGGAATTCTCTGAAACACCTACGGCCAGATGGTTTATTTTTTTATCGACCAGAAAATCTACGTTCATGGAAAAGGGCACCTTCCGATGCAAATATACAACGCATAGTAATGACTATACAACGGCAAAGCATTGATTTAAATACTTCTTTCATTTAAGATAAGCATGACGATATACAACAGCAATGTGTCAGTCTTACTTAAAAGCGGGCGAGACGCCCGTGAAAAACACAGGCAAGATGCCTGTGCTACTACGGTAAGACTGACGCGTTACATACAACAGCATTGAAAGGATTGTGATTATGCAGGATGAAATTAAAATCGTATTCATCGGGGCCGGCAGCAAGACATTTGCATCATGCGTGATTAACGACATCGTGTCCAGTCCGGACTTGACCAATGCCAAGGTAAAGGTGTGGTTGGTGGACATAAATGCCGACAGCCTGAAACGCATGCATGCCTACGCTGAACGTGCAGCCGCCTTCCGGAAATCCAAAGTGGAATTTGCCGCAACCACCGATCGTCTTCAGGCACTGCCAGGCGCGGATTTCGTGATCGTGGCGGTTGATGCCCGGCGCATGGAGCTGTGGGAGCAGGATTTCCGGGTCGGCATGGCTTTCGGATTCAGGCATGTCCTCGGGGAAAATGCCGGCCCTGGCGGACTGTTCCACGCACTGCGGAACCTGCACATCGTCATGCCGGTCTGCAACGATATAGAAAGACTGTGCCCGAAAGCTGTCGTATTAAACTTCACCAATCCGGAGGCGATCATCCTGACCGGCATCCTGACGCTGACCAAGCTGCGGGCGTTCGGGATTTGCCATGGGTTCTATGCGCTGCGGGAATCGGTCAAACGGCTATTAGGCCGCGACCCGGGAACTCTGGATATCCGCACCGCCGGAATCAATCACCTGTTTACGTTTTACAAGATCAGCGACCCTGCAACCGGTGAAGACCTGATTCCGGAATTCAAACGCAAAATCAGGGAAAACATAGGCAGTTTCGACAACCTGACAAGATTCCTCTTCGAGAAGTTCGGAATTCTGGGGTATCATCATCAGAGTCATACCGGGGAATTTGTAAAATATGCCGACGAATTTTGTACGCCGCTGTGGAATTACGGTGTTGAAACCTGTCAGATCCCGCCAGGGCTTGACCATGCCATCACCGCCACCGACTTATATTGGGCGCCTAGCGGGAATGACAGCCGCAAAAACCTGGCCGCGTATCTGGAGGACAACAATAAGGGCCAGAAAAGATTTGACGCCTACATTGATGGGAACCGTCCTCTTGATGATGAGTTCCTGAAGTCCACCGGTGAACTCGCGCTACCGATCATCTGCGATATCGCCTTTGACCGTCACGTCCGCCGTCCGGCAGTGAATGTGTTGAACACCGGCAAGTATATCCCGAATTTAAGCGAGGACGGCTGCATTGAAATTCCGGCGGTGTTCAGCAAGGGAAGCATCGTGCCGGATCAGGCTCCACCGCTGCCTGAAGGCTTTGCGGCGATGCTCCGGGTTCAGCATTCCGTACACAAGCTGATGATCATGGCTTATCAGGAAAAATCCCGTTCGCTTCTGTTGCAGGCCCTGCTGACAGATCCGGTGACTAATTCGGCAGTGCAGGCTGAGAAGTTCATGGATTACATGCTGGAACTGCAAGCCCCGTATCTGCCGGAAATGAAATAAACTAATTTTGTGCAACGATTATGAGTAAAGATACAATCGTATTGCATTTCCTCCAATATTATTTTATGATATAGTCAAACATCCGGAAAAAGTTTGAAGAAGAAACAACAGGAGGAGGATATCCATGAAGAAAAGAATGCTGTTGATTTGCGGGATGATCTTTGCGGCGAGTGCCTTCGGGATTGACCCTGCGGAGGATTTCCAGTCTGCAATGAAGCTTTACAACGGAGGCAAATTTGCGGAGGCTGAGGGGGCTTTTGTCAAGGTGAACGCACAAAACACATCCCCGAAAAGCGCAGATGAAAGCCTTGCCTATGCCGCATACAGCGCCGGACAACAGAAGAATATTGACAAGGCAATGGAATATGCAGGAAAAATCAAAGATAAGTCTTCGAACACTCTTTGCCGGATGAAACTTCTGGAGATGCAGAGAAAATGGGATGAAATAATTTCCATATCCAAAGATGAAGATTTTGACAAATGGCCTGACGATATGAAATTCAAAGCCTTCCTTTGCCGGGGAACCAACTATTCAAGAATCAAAAATGCCGAACAAGCCGAGAAAGATTTTCTCGCCGCAGGGAAAAATACGGTTGAACAGGATAAGAAAGTGTTAGTTTATGAGTCTCTAGGCAATCTTTATCGCGAAGTCAGCAAGGACAACCAGAAAGCTTTGGACGCATATGGGGAAGTTGTAAAATTGATGTCAGAACCAAAACCGTCCCCTTCGGGAGGATATCTTTTACGGGCATTTCTAACAAGGGCGAAAATACTTGCATCACAAGGGAAAGGGGAAGAGGCATTGTCAGAAGTCGGAAAGCTTAAAAGCCTTGAAATTAAAGACCCCACCTGGTCTTTTGCAGCACAGTTCTGCTATGGGGAGGTTTACGAGACTATTGGGAAGAACTCCGAGGCGCTGGAGAGTTACCGCAAGGCCGCCGCAACTACCAACGCCCGTGCTGACCTGATCGAAAATGCAAATAAGAAAATCACAGAGCTTGAAAAAAAGATCGGCAAATGAAAATGGGAAAACTCCTATTGTCAGTATTGGGCCTATTTGCACTGGCATGTACCGGCATTGCGGTAGATCTGGTCAAGGATGGGGCACCGGTAGCCGAGATCGTAATTGCGGAATCCGCAGGGCCTAGCGTCAAGACTGCGGCGAATGAACTGCAGAGCAACCTTGAGAAGATGTCCGGTGCGAAACTCGCAATTGTCACCAGCGTCTCCCCGGACGTGAAGAACCAGGTTTACGTGGGTGAAAGCGACTACACCCGCAAACTCGGCGTCAAGTTGGATGATGTGAAATACGACGGGTTTAAGATCATAGCCGACAAGAACTCTGTAGTTATCGCCGGTAAGGAAATAGACTTCCTGAAAGTGAAGGCCTCGTTCGCAAAATACAGGGATGCAGGTCGCCAGCGCCAGAAGATGTGGGAGGAAGAGTCCGGCCACAAGTGGAGATTCCCGCCTATCAATGATTACGGGACCAACGCGGAAACCGGAGTCCACCTAGGCGACGGGACCGGCACGTTGTACGGGGTCTACGAACTTCTGGAGCAGCTGGGCTTCCGGTGGTACATGCCTGTACCCGAGATCGGCATGGTCATCCCGGAAAGCAAAAACATCAGTATTAATGATCAGTCCCTCAGGCGGGAACCGGAATTTCAGCAGCGCATACATTCAGATCCCCCATTGCATCGCTTTAAATACGAATTTCTCTGGTTCAAATCCATGAGGGTGGGGACGGCATCTGCCATGCCGATTTATCACAGTCTCAGCGGCCCGATGAAAATGTATCCTAAAGAGCAACCGCAGGAATATTACGGAAAAGTAAATGGCAAGACAGATTACAATATTCCAATGTTGTCAGACGAAAGGCTGAGGAAGGATCTTGTCGAATATCTGGAATACGTGGACAAGGCCTTCCCCGGAATTGATTACTCCTGCATCGGCCAGCCGGACGGATGGTCGGTCATGGACAGCACCGATGCGGCCGCAGGCTGGGACAAGCTGGCCGAACGCGGCAAGAACGGCCGGTTTAGCGACTACTACTGGGATTTCATCCTTGATGTCCGCAAGCGTATTATGGAAAAGAATCCGGATGAGAAGTTCACTGTCTTTGCATATAGCGGTACGCGCAGGCCACCGATTAATCCTGAAAAAATTCCAGACAACGTAACGGTAAGTTTTTGCCAGACCAGCCAGAACTGGATGCTTCCCAACACTGAGCTGACAGACAGGGATGAATGGTTGAAAAGACTGACACACAAGGATCAACTTCTGATATGGGAATACTACATAATCCATGCCTCCCGCTACAATTTCCCGCCGGTACCGGCGATTTTCACCAAGCAGATGCTGCAGAGTTTTAAGGGATTGTATGACCATTGCGCCGGTTTTATGGTGGAAACCGCCTGGTCGTCAGCAACAGAGATGGAGAAGAACAAATTATCAATGCGTCGGCCCGGGCTGATGCACCTGATGATTTATCTGCACAACCGCCTCTCCTGGGACCGTAACCTTGATGTTCAAGCTACGCTCAACGAATATTACAGGCTTTTCTTTGGTCCGGCCCAGTCGGAGATGAAGGAATTTTATGAGTTCGCGGAATCGGTCTGGAGCCGTCCCGAGCCGCGGGAGATCACTGCCGCCGGAGGTTTCCTGAAACCTGCCGATGTTGATAAATATTTCGATATCCTGAAACGTGCGAAAGCCAAGGCCGGCGACACCGTCTACGGCAAACGCATAGACTTCATCGCCGGTGAAATGGAACCCCTGAAAACACTTTTTGAGAACCTGAAACGTAGCGGTCCGCAGATAATGTGCATCGCAGCCACGGAAAAAGCGAAAATCGACGGGGATCTATCCAAGCCGTTCTGGCGGGGCGGTCCAAAAAGCGAGTACAGTTTCTACCAGCTGCGCGACATGATCACAGGCGAAACTCCACAGCACCTGAATACTTCCGTCTCTTTCCGCTGGCTCCCGGACAATTCCGCGCTGGTTGTAGGGATTGAATGCCTGGAACCCAAGATGGATAAACTCAGGGAGAGCTGCAAGGATCGGGATTCCAGCAACATCTATTCAGACGACACAGTGGAGATCATGCTGGAAACACCTCAGGGCATACGCCCAAAGATAGTGGTCAACCCTGCAGGTACCGTCCTGGACGAATGCGTCACCAGCAACCTGGCAGATCTTCCAAGCTGGTATACTGTGAAAAATATTGCTGTAAAGAAATATCCGGACCGCTGGACTGTTGAACTTCAGATTGACGCAACACCGTTATCCGCTGACCGGCCTACGCCTTCTTTCCCATGGGGAGTGCAGATCAACCGCCAGCGCATGGCGGGGAACACCCCCGAATATTACATGCTTTCCCCTAGCGGCAAAAATTTCAAGGATCTGAAGTTTCTGGGGAATCTGATGATGCGGAAGTAGGAGCTCAGACAGATTAAAGAAGAGAGGCGCATAGGCAGGCACATAGGCACATAGTTTTAGAAAAACACCTATGAATTATAAAGACGGTAATCTTGTTGGAGTTCACAGCTTTAGCGTGTCCTGATTGGAAATTACCCTTGGATATTGGACATTTCCTGTTGGATATTGAAATTCCTTAACGTGAACTAAGGTGGCCCAAGCCGCGACTTTTTGGGAACGACACCACACTGGTGGCTCTTAAGATGCCGGCAAGGGTGCCGGCGTTCCTTAAAAAATACAATTTCAAATACGGAAAATTAAAAGCTTAATGGAGGATCGAATGACCAGATTTTTATTATCGGCAGCCGTTATTTTTTCCATGGCCTGCGCATGCTTTGCTGTGGATCTTGTCAAGGACGGCAAGGCTACGGCTGAAATCGTCATCCCGAAGGACGCCAATCCGATCGTGAAAACAGCCGCGACGGAATTCCAGGACATCATCGCAAAGATGTCGGGAGCCAAGCTCGATATCGTGAACGAACCTAGCGGCAATGTCAAGAGCAAGGTCTGGTTCGGTGAAAACGAGATGACAAAGAAGCTCGGATTGGACCTCAAAGATGTCAAATACGACGGATACAAGATAATCGTCAAGGGCGACGACATCATCGCGGCCGGGGTCGATATCGAATGGTATAAATACTACGGCTTCAGCGATGACATCCTCTACCAGGCCCAAGACAAATGGCTGAAGCACACAGGCGGGCACAAATGGCGCGCGCCGATGGTCATGGAGCCCCTCCGCAAGCAGTGCCGCGAAAAGGATGCGTCAAGGAGCCTTGGGTTTCACGATGCCATGGATTCCACCGGCACCATTTTCGCCTCCTACGCGCTGCTCGAACAACTCGGGTTCCGCTGGTATATGCCGTTCGCCGACATCGGGCAGGTCATCCCCGAGAAGAAGGATATTGCCTTTGCCGACCAGAGCATCAAGAGCGAACCGGCGTTCCGCTACCGCAACTGGAGCCACTGGCGTGGCTGCCGCGATGAGGCCATGTGGTTCAAGTCGATGGGTGGCGGGATGAGCGAATTCATATTCTCTTATCATGCCGCAGGCCGCATCCTCGACGGCGAGGAAGACCCCGAGTGTGCCGGCAAGGTCAACGGCAAAACCGATTTTAAGGCACCGAAGCTCTCCGGCGAAAAGTTCCGCTCAACATTCCTGCAGTATCTTGAATGCGTCAATAGCTACTTTCCGAAAATGCTCCCGTACGTCAGCTTCAACCAGCCGGACGGATGGAGCACGATGGACGACGAGGACATCGCAAACGGATGGGACAAACTGAAAGAGCGCGGCAACGAGGGTCGCTACAGCGACTACGCATGGGAGTTCAACATGAACATGCTCGACCGCTATAATAAGAAATATCCCGACAACAAACAGCGCAAAGCCTTTTACGCCTACTCAGGTACAGTAGGTGTTCCCTCCCAGCTCGAAGGCAAGTTCATACCCGACGATATGACCTGCTTCTTCTGCAACACAACGGCTTATGACCATCTGACTCCTCAGAATACCGGCATCATGAAGGAGTGGCTCCAGCATGTCAAGGAACCGGAACAGTTCATCTACTACGACTATCTTTACGACCGTGGCCCGCACCGCAACTATCCGCCGACCCCGTATATCTTCACGGAAAACCTGAAGCAGCTCTTCAAAAACGTCACACCCGACAAATGCCAGGGATTCCTGATCGAATACGACGCTCCCAGCGACGGGGCGGGTTTGGCGAAAAAGGAAAACCGCAACACCAACATAGGCTACCCGGCGGAGACGCACCTCATGATGTATCTCTACTCCAAACTGATGTGGGATCCGAAAGTGGATGTGGACAAGCTGCTTGCCGAATACTACACGCTCTACTACGGTCCCGCCGCGGAAGAGATGAAGGAACTTGACAAGTTCGGCGAGGAAATATGGATGAGGAAATCCCCGCGGCGCGTAACGGCCTCCGGTGGAAATATCAAGGAGGAAGACGTAACGAAACTCTTCGACATACTCGGCAAGGCCCGCGCGAAAGTCGAGACTGGCAGCATCTATGCGAAAAGACTCGACCGCCTCGCATATGAAATGGAGCCGCTCAAGAAACTGTTCGCGAACCTCCAGCGCAAAGGGCCGACCATCGGGGCCAGCCGCTTTCCCGAAAACATCAAATGCGACGGCGACCTTTCCAAAGACTTCTGGAAGGACGTACCATTCACTCCGCTGAAAGACATGTATACCGGGGAAAAGCCGACCCACGTCTCCACCTCCGCAGCTTTCCGCTGCACGCCGACCGCACTTTACATCGCCATAGAGTGCCGCGAGAATAAAATGGATGATTTGCACGCCCGCACAAAGACGCGCGATGACTCGGGCATATGGTCCGACGATTTCGTGGAAATACGTTTCGAGACTCCGAACGGGCGCATGCCTGTCATAAACGTGAACCCGGATGGGGCAATATTCGACCAGGACGCTACCGATCCGAACGTGGCAAACCTGCCGGAGTTCTACAGCGTTAGCGACTTTGCCGTGAAGAAATACGCCGACAAATGGTGCATCGAGATCAGGATTGATTACGCTTCGCTCGACGCACTTATCCCTAATGTCTCGGCGCCGTGGGGCATACAGATTTCGCATCAGCGCCTTGCCGGAGCTAAGCCCGAGTTCTACCAGCTTTCGCCGACAGGCCAGGCTTTCAACAAGGGGTTCGAGATGATGGGAAACATCACTACGAACAAACAATAGGGATACAATACAATGACAATGGCATTCACAATGCTCTTAAAATATAGAGGAGTCAGCATATGAAACAAGTTAAGGCAGCTAGAGTATTCGACACCGAAAAACGCATCCGGCTTGGCATATGGGGTCTTGGACGGGGAATGAGTTTCTACAATACCTGCAAGTTCCTCAACATCGATGTTGTCGCAGGATGCGACTACAATGAGCACATGCGTGACAGATTCCTAAGTCAAAACCCCGGAGCCTTCGCCACTGCAGACGCGGATGAATTCCTGAAGCAGGATTTCGATGCGGTGCTGCTCGCCACGTTCTGCCCATCCCACGCCATTGACGCCATCAAATGTCTGCAGGCAGGAAAACATGTGCTTTCAGAAGTGACATCGTTCTTCACAATGGCCGAGGGCGTAAAATTGGTGGAAGAAGTGGAAAAGCGGAAGCTTGTTTACAATCTCGCGGAAAACTATCCTTTCTCCCCGGCAAACATTTGGCTGGCGAATCGCTGGAAGGAAGGTTTGTTCGGGGAACTGATATATGCCGAATATGAATATGTACACGAACTTCGCAGCCTCGCCTACACTTATGCAGACCATACTCCGATCAAACCCGGACACAGTGTCCACAGTTGGCGGAGCTGGTTGAATTACCACTATTACTGCACCCACTCGCTCGGACCGGTCATGGTGATAACCGGCACACGCCCGATGATGGTGGAGACGTTCCCCGTCCGGCAGCAGGTCGCCGGGTACCTCATCAGAAATGGGGAAGGCATGGGCACAATGACTCCGTCGCTCATAAGCATGAGCAACGGAGGTGTGGTCCGAAACCTCATGGGTGCCACCACAAACGACACGCATAACCAGCGCGTCTGGGGAACGCTCGGCGCTTACGAGAGAACCCATGACCATTACGGACTGAATCCCCGCCTCGATCTCCGCCTCGGCGCATCCGGTCGCTCACCAATAATGCAGGTTATTACGAAAGGGGAAGGCTTCCTGGGTGAACTGGCAGCTACAACCGGACACGGCGGCGGCGACTTCTGGATGCTCTATTACTTCGCCCGTGAAATCTTCACCGGCGAAAAGGGCCCGTTCGACATCTATGGCGGCTGCGACGTAACCATCCCAGGCATCCAGGCGTTGCGGAGTTCGCGGGAAGGCGGCAAACCCATGGAAATACCGGATTTCCGAAAGAAGGCCGACCGCGACCGTTACCGTTCCGACGATTGGCAAATTGAACGCTATGATGTCAAGCGAGGCGTCTTCGGCGGCGCCAAACTAAACGAGAAGGCCTCCAATTTCAGCACAACCATGAAAGGTCTTATTTCATCATCGCACACCTGTCGCGCCTACTCGGATTGGAAGAAGGTGCAGTCCGCAATTGCGACACCGGAAAAATTCCTGCCGATAGCAGTCAAGCTGCTAGACAGCTATGACAGCCTGTTGGCGGTCTATAAAGATGCACGTTCAATTGTGAATGCCTACCCGAAATCGGATGGAGCACGGGTGCTGTCTGAAATGCTGGAACTTGGAGAGGAAAAGAAGGTGCTGTCGGCAGATTTTCTGCCCGCACTAAAAAAGGACGTGGCCTCCCTCAAGAAGAAGTTCGGGGATGGTCCATCCTCCCTGCAGAAGTTCACGGCTTCAGACCTGCTGCCGGAAAAGACACGGATTGCCGCTGTCAAATATCCAAGCAAAAACATCCCTTTCTCCGCATTGGCATATAACGATGGATTCAATGATGTCCGTCCGAGGTATGCTGCTGGAGATACAAACAGGGAGGGATTGATTTATGCACGCGGATTCTTCACCGCGAAAAAGGCAGGTGCCGCAAAACTCCACATCCGCATGGATGCCCCGTTCAAGGTTTTTATTGAAGGCAAGGAAGTCGCTTGCCATACGAATCCGGAAGAGATCAACGCCAACGCCAGCCCCATTCTCAGTCAGACCGTTGACATTCCAGTCACATGGAAGAAAGGCAAAAACGAAATCGTCATCGCTATACGCACCAGTAAAGGCAAGCCCTGGGGTTTCATAGCTGAAGCAGTAGTAGGGTACGAATTACGAATTACGAATTACAAATTATGAATTATGAATTATGAATTATAACAATTTAGAATACAATAAATAAAACATAATAAGGGGAGAAATGAACAAGTTTTTATTATCAGCAGCCGTTATTTTTTCCATGGCCTGCGCATCTTTTGCGGTGGATCTGGTCAAGGATGGCAAGCCGGTTGCCGAAATAGTAATTGCGGAATCCGCAGAACCCAGTGTCAAGACTGCGGCAAATGAACTGCAGAGGAACCTGGAGAAAATGTCAGGTGCGAAACTCGCAATTGTCACCAGCGTCTCCCCGGATGTAAAGAATCAGGTGTATGTAGGAGAGAGCGACTACACCCGCAAACTCGGGGTCAATCTGGATGACGTCAAATATGACGGCTTCAAGATTATAGCAGAAAAGAACTATATCGTTATCGCCGGCAAGGAATTTCCCAATGCCAAAAACCACTTTGCGAAATTCAAAGATTACGAAAACTCGAAAGATCGTCAGAAAGCCTGGGAGGAGTTCACTGGACAAAAATACAGGTTGCCGCCCATTATCGATTATCGCGAAAACAGCAAGGAGTGCGATTTTCATGTGCAGGACGGGACCGGCACATTGTACGCAGCTTACGAACTGCTGGAACAGCTGGGGTTCCGCTGGTATATGCCGACGGAAATGGGTGCAGTAGTCCCGGAAAGCAAAAACATCAGCGTGAAGGAACAGAACCTCAAGAGGGAACCGGAATTCTCGCAGCGGGTATCCAGTGACATACAAGCCGGCAATTCCCTGGATGAGTTCCTATGGTACAAATCAATGCGGGTGGGTGCGGTTAAAGTCATGCCCATTTATCACAGTCTCAGCGGCCCCATGTTGAAAAAGGGATCTAAGGAACAGGCTCAGCAGCCCCCAGAATATTATGGCCTCGTGAACGGGAAGACAGATTACAGTATACCTAAGTTGACCAACGAAAGACTGAAGAAGGACTTGATCGAATACCTGGAATTCGCAGACCAGGCATTCCCGGGAATCGACTACGCATGCATCGGCCAGTCGGATGGCTGGTCGGTCATGGACAGTGCCGACGCGGCCGCAGGCTGGGACAAACTTGCCGAGCGCGGCCAATTCGGACGTTTCAGCGACTACTCCTGGGATTTCATCCTGGATATCCGCAAGCGCATCATGGAAAAACATCCGGACAAAAAGTTCACCGCTTTCGCATATAGCAATACACGTCGTCCCCCGACTAACGTTGATAAAATACCGGACAATGTAACGGTGGGATTTTGTCAGACCAGCCAGTTCTGGATGCTGCCTAACAGTGAATTGAGCGATCGGGATGAATGGCTGAAAAAAATGGGGAGCAAGGATCAGTTGCTGATATGGGAGTATTACCTTCAGCATGCGCCGATGCGTAATTTTCCGCCGGCTCCGGTAATCTTCACCAAACTGATGCAGCAGAATTTCCAGGGATTGTACGATCATTGCGCCGGATTCACGCTGGAAGTCGCGTGGTCAACGGCAAATGAAAGGGAACGCACCAAGCTGGGAACCCGTTATCCGGGTCTCAACCACCTGATGCTTTATCTCCACAACCGCCTCTGCTGGGATCGCAATCTTG
>CAZION010000166.1:0-15208 GCA_964540865.1 uncultured Victivallis sp. | reverse complement strand
GAAGATTAAGAACAAGGATCTGTCGGTTCGCATTAACCGAAAACAGTGCGAAGTCTGCTTCAATTCAATCCCGGAAATTCCGGTCCCGCTGTTGAAAAAATGAGCCAATTTCAAAAGGAGTCAGAATTCAGCGGCCTACTGCGGTGCCCGCAGTTTTATCAACAAGAAACTTTAAGATTGTCAGGCAAAGAAGTATGTTGGGCTTTAGCCCGACAATGTTTTCAAATTGAACACAATAATTTGAAAAACAAAGAGTGTCGGGCTAAAGCCCAACATACTTTAAAGGCAAGCTTCAAAGGAGAATCTAATATGGGTTCTAAGGTTATTTACTGGCCGGCACCGACAGGCGAAAAGGCGTCTTTGGATTATGAGTTGACTGTGGAAGGTGTACCGGTGTTTGTCCACCAGGCACGGGTACGGGCGAAGATTTTGGAGAACAAAGGTTTATGGACCCATGAGCCTGATTGCAAAGGGGAGACCGCCTCATTCGCCATCTTCGACATCAAGTCGAAAGTGGAGGTGGCGATAAAGCCCAAGCTGTCATTTAGCAATGCGGTTGTCCTGCCATCCCGGACGGGAATCATACCCGAGATAGTTGATGGAGTGACAGTTGACGGAGAATCCATGCCGCCTTCCGAATTCCATGGTGTGGATGCAGATCATCAGGTGGAAAATATTGCACTGCGCGGGATCCGCCTGAACGGAAAGGCAATCACCGATGCTACTGAGATGGGGATCAAAACGAACAAGTTCGTCCATGGTCTCTCTATAGAAAAATAACTTAATCGTATATGAAATTGTATTTATTGGCCCCCCTGGGGCTTGCCCCGCAGGAGGCAAAGCTTTGGAGGCTAAAGGACATTCCTTTAGCCTCCAAATCTCCCTTTCCTGCCAGGTAAACTGGCAGGGGAAGGTTAAATTGAAAAGTCCCGGCGAAGCCGGTAAAGCTAAATGTTTCATGTACCTCATCTGTTTGACACTTTGACGGGTAGACACTATTATTCGATACTGAAATGAAAGGAATGTTATGGCAACTAGAAAAAATACACATGAGCTAAAGACGGCGGTTCTTGGATTGGGGCGAATCGCCTGGTACTTCCATATCCCGCAAATAATCAGCAATCCCGGATTCGAATTATCTGCAGTTGTTGACCCGCTCCCGGAACGGCTGCGCGAGGCTGCTGAAAAATTCAGTCCCGGACATTTCTTTACATCATGTGAAGAAATGTACATAAAGCTAAAACCGGATCTAGTAGTTGTTGCTTCACCCACCGCTTTTCATAAGCAGCAGGTATTGCAGGCATTCGAACACGGATGCGATGTTTTCTGCGACAAGCCGCTGACACTTTCACTGGAAGAAACTGATGAGATAATCGAGGCGATGCATAAGTCGGGTAGGAAGCTTATGGTCTACCAGCCGCACAGGATCACGGCTGAAGCCTCGGCCATCAAGTCTATTTTATCCGGGGGACTGCTCGGAAAAATCTATCTCATCAGGCACAGCGTCGCGAGTTTCAACAGGAGGGCCGACTGGCAGGCGTTCCGTAAAAACGGAGGCGGCATGCTCAACAACTACGGAGCTCATTTCATCGATCAGCTGCTGTATCTGAACCAGTCGAAGTTCCACAAGATAAGTTGCGAATTGCGCGCAGTCGCCACGCTTGGCGATGCCGATGATGTCGTCAAAGCAGTCATCACTGCGGAAAACGGAGTCATAATTGATCTTGACATCAATATGGCGGCGGCACATGAAGTGTCGCCGTGGTACATTGCCGGGAGCTGCGGCGCCGCGGTTTTCGATTCCGTACGCAAAGAATGGAACCTCCTCTATTTCGAACCTGCAGATCTTGAGCAGGTCAATCTTCAGGAAGGCCTGGCTGCCGCCAACCGCGCCTACGGCAGCGGCGAAAAAATACCATGGAAAACAAAAATTATCGCCAACAAGGATTTCCCGGATATTGATTTTTACGAGAAATGCCGGGAATATTTTGCCGGAGGGCGCCCACCGTTCGTGCCAATCAGCGAAACCCGCGAAGTCATGAGGACGATATCCGAATGCCGCCGGAACGCTGGATTCTGATTACGGTATCAGCTCACAGCTATCAGCTATCAGCTATCAGCTATCAGCTATCAGCTATCAGCTATCAGCTGCGTAATCGCAAATGCATTTCGGCAATTCTCAGGTCTTCGGGATAGGTTATCTTCACATTCGGCAGCTTGTATTCGAAAAGAAAAGGCTTGTATCCGGCGTTCTCCATAACAGCTGAATCATCAGTGAGGACAAGTTTTTCAGCAAATGCTTTCCTATAGGCGGCCGCCAGTTCGGCTGCCGGAAAAACCTGTGGAGTTTCAACACGCCAGACATTATTCCTGTCAATGGTTCTAATGACAAGAGCGTTGTTATCCGTCTGTTTGACAGTATCGGTCAGTCTTTTTGCGGTTACCGCAGCACCGTGTTTCTTCGCAGCCTTATATGATGAAATCAGAAGTTTGGCGGTGGCCAGTGGACGAGCAGCGTCATGAACCGCTGCGAACTTCGCAGTTTCCGGCAGGGCGGCAAGTCCATTCACAACCGAATGCATCCTCGTCGTTCCACCGTGGACCAGCTTGACATTGACTTTCGGGAGGAATTTCTTGAGCGCTGCCGCGAACTTCGCGGATTCAGATTTCTTAACGACCAGGAGAAGGTTTTCAGGCAGGCAAAGACTGTGAAAATTCCTGAGGGAATAAATGAACACCGGTATTCCTGCGATTTCAGCAAGGAGTTTATTTGATCCGCCGAACCTCAGTCCGCTGCCGCCCGCAACTACAATCACTCCAAGTCCGGGGATTTTTTTTGATTTAACCACAAAGGCACCAAGACACAAAGTTTATTATAAAATTACGCGGTCATTCTTGGCCGAGGATATTCCAGACAAGAATCTCGGTTTGAACCTTTATTTAGTCACAGTCACATCCGGCCTAACATCATGCACGAAATCCATGGCGGTGCGGTAGTAAAGGCCCTGTGTAAGCCGTGACCAGTTTATATGATCGATCAAGGAAGTCACAGGCGACAGGATGGAAAGTCCGAAATCTGAATCTATAGCCCAAGTATTCCCAGCATAAATCAGCCGTCCATCCTTGGTGTCATAAATGTTTATCTTAATCATAATGTATGAATAGGACATTAGGAGGAACCAGAAATGATCCTGATTCATAACCTCCCCCACGATAACCGCCTCGCTGTTCTGCTGCCTTGCCACCTTCAAGGCATCCGACGCACTGTAAGGCTGGGTCGCGAGTTTTTCAGTTTCATCAAGCCTTGCGCATGGACCAATGAGGGTGAAAGCCTGATAAATCGCCTGTCGTCCCCGCTCCGCAGCTTCCTGATACCAGCTTGTGTTCTTGAATGGGTAAACAGTGAATGTCTTCGGAAAATTCCTTGTAATGCCGTAATTGGCGGCTTCCACAGTTCTGTAGGTGTTGTGCCCGTCATAAGTCATCGCGTGAAAAGTCCCGCAGCCGGAACAGGTTAGAAGAACCGCAGCAAGAATTATAAAACTCAAAATCTTGTATCTCATGATCGTTTCCCAATATGATAAATTTTTAATTGAAAATGCAACACAGGCATCACCTATAATTGTTTTTATTATAACCTTAATCTTTAAAATTATAAAGCCCGATTCCAAAAAATTCATGAAGCAGGCAAAAATCCCCTGATTGATTTTCCCGCACTTAAAGGTTAACTTAGCAAAATAAATTCCGTGTAAAAATAAACCATGTGCCTCTGCTCCTTTGCTAGCCACGGCGTCATGTCCTTCGTAACTCACAGAACGAAGAAGGAAATGTCTTGGCGAAAACAGGTGCCTTTGTGCCTAAAACCCTTGGGAATTAAAAATCATGAAGATCTCAAAACTAGTCGGCCGCCGCATCAAAGACGCACCGAAAGATGCGAAAACTGTCAGCCATAAATTCCTCATACGGGGAGGCTATGTCCGTCCGGTTTCATCCGGGATATATTCAGTCCTGCCTGTCGGCTTCAAGATCACCCAGAATATAGAAAAGATAATCCGCGAGGAAATGGATGCTATCGAAGGCCAGGAGGTCAAGATGCCCGTAGTCCTTCCCGCCGAGCTCTGGCAGGAATCCGGACGCTACAACACCGTCGGCCCGGAACTTCTCCGCTTCAAGGACCGGAACGACAAGGATATGCTGCTAGGCATGACCCACGAGGAAGCCGTCGTGCACCTTCTCAGGACGGAAGTCAACAGCTACAAGCAGCTCCCCGTCATGCTCTACCAGATCCAGACAAAATACCGTGACGAGGCCAGGCCGCGCGCCGGAATGATACGTGTCAGGGAATTCACTATGAAGGATGCCTATTCGTTCCACACTTCGCAGGGATGCCTTGACAAATATTACGAAACAGCCCACAAGGCATATGAGAACATCTTCCGGAGGGTCGGAATGAAAGACTGCGTCTCAATCCGCTCCAATCCGGGAATGATGGGAGGGAACGTATCACACGAGTTCATGGCAATAGCCGAGTGCGGAGAAGACACTATATTCATGTCACCGGACGGTTCATACAAGGCAAACCGCGAAGTCGCGGTCGCCGACTGGAAATATGAGAAAGCCCCTGCCCTGCCCCTGGAAAAAGTCCATACTCCTGAAAAAAAGACAATCGAGGAAGTAGCCTCGTTCCTTGGGATGAAACCTGAAAACGCCGGCAAGGCTGTGTTCTACATTGACGACAGCGACAATCTTGTTTTCGCGATGATCCGCGGCGACTTCGAGGTTAATGAAAGCAAGCTCATAAACTTCATCAAGGCGAACGATCTGAAATTCGCAAACGATGACAGGATCAGGAAAGCCGGCGCAGAACCTGGCTACGCTTCCCCTCTGTCCCTGGATCCGAAAAAAATCAGGATAGTTGTTGACAAGTCCATCGCGGGTTCATCAAACCTGATCGTCGGAGCGAATGAACTTGATCATCATTACAAGAATTTCAATCTCGAAAGGGATCTGCCAGGCGCTGAAGTCACCGACATAGCGACAGTCCGCGAAGGCGATCCGTGTACGGTCACAGGCCAGCCGCTTCTGCTCAAACGCGGAATTGAAGTCGGGAACATATTCCAGCTTGGGACAAAATATTCCGCTGCGATGAACTGCACATTCCTCGACCAGAACGGAAAATCGCACCCGATCATAATGGGATGCTACGGCATCGGCGTCGGACGTACAATGGCATCGGTGATAGAACAGAACTTTGACGATTACGGACCGATCTGGCCTATTTCCATAGCTCCCTACCAGGTCCATATCTGCTCCATCACCCCGAACGACAAAAACGTCGGAGAGGTCACGGATAAAATATACAATGATCTGCTCGCAAAAGGCATCGAAGTCATTTACGACGACCGCGGTGAAAAGCCCGGCTTCATGTTCGCCGACGCAGACCTTCTCGGAGTTCCGTTCAGGATAATCACCTCTCCCAAGAACCTGCCGAACAACCAGGTGGAATTCAAGATAAGAGGTCAAAAAGAGAGTACCCTGCTCCCGCTTGAGGGAATTGTCGATTTCATTGTAGGCAAAGTCAAGACAGAGATGGAAAAGTACAGATAGCTGAGGAATCATGAAGAAAGGCAAGGTGGAAGGGGTCCATCCGCTCAATCGCCCACAATTAACCAGTTTTATTGTGCTTTTAGCAAATTTTTATTGGTAAATATTTGAGCAAGGCATGAACCCGGAGATGCTTTATGCAGTTATTGAACTTTCGCCATCCAAATTCTCCCAATGGCACGAATTACTTCCAGCACTGCTATTTCCCTGCAAAAGGTTACTTTTCCGAAACAAGCTGTCGCCTCATCTAAGAGCGTCAATGCTTTTTCAACTTGACTTTTACACTTTACAACAGTAACTTCCTGCAAAACAGGAATTACATATAAACACAGTTCGCCAGTAAAAGGAACACGTCTAATCTCATGTCTGCTCGCATCTTCACTATTGTTGCAATACTCTCTTTGCTCGGATGTTCCGAGGCACAGATGCAAAAGGCGACTCCACACGATAACAACAAAGGAGCCGTAGACGTAAAACCAAGGGGCAAGCGATTGCTCGGCTTCGGCGTCACGGAGGGTTCCATCGGCTACGAAGTCGCCTTCGGTGAAGCGAAGGCCGCTGGAATTCAATTTGTTGAACTGGCCCAACAATGGGACGAGGTAGAGCTGTCGCCGGGAACGTTCAAGAGTCCGTTTTTGAAAATAGCCAACGAATTCTATCCGGCGTCCAACACATCCCTCGTTCTCTCGATCAATCCGATTGATACTTCCAGGCCGCGTGTTCCAAAACACCTCGTGGGCAAGCCGTTCGACAGCGTGGAGGTCATCCGCGAATTCAACGTCTTCGTTGATTTCGTTTTTGCTGGTCTACCGAACGCAAAGATTATTGCCGTGTCCATCGGGAACGAAGTGGATGGCTGGCTTGCTGATGACGCCGAGGAATGGTCACAGTATACGCGTTTCGTTGAAGCAGTTTCTAAACACATCAAAGCCATTCATCCCGGCATACCGATTGGCGTAAAAACAACTTGGCGTGCAATCGTCAACACACACAAGAGGGAGATTGAAGCGATGAACCGAGTGGCCGACGCGATTATGGTCACGTACTATCCGCTCAATGATGACTTTACAGTTCGCCCACCGACCGTCGTCGGCACCGAACTAAGCCAGTTGGTCCAGATTGCCGGTAACAAGCCCGTGTTCCTGCTGGAAACCGGGTATCCGAGCGGAATTAACAATTTGAGTTCTGAGCAGCAACAGGCGGAGTTCATTGAGGCGGTCTTCGCTGCGTGGGATCAACACACCGATTTGATTCAGATGATCAACTTCGTTTGGCTTTGCGACATGTCCAAGGCAGATGTCAAATCAATGACAGAATACTACGCCCTAAATATCCCTGCCTTCGAGTCGTTCTTGGCAACCCTTGGGCTAAAGACGCACAAAGGGAAGGACAAACAAGCATTTGCGCGTATCAAGAAATGTGCAGGGGTTCGTGGATGGTAATAGACACCTACGTCACACGCGAATGCTGGCGAACATTTTTCTCAGGAAATCCTGAAACCGCAAAGACCTCACTGAAAAGATTATGTATAGGGAACCTGCTTGTCCACAAGCTGAACGATGAATATCTGATAGAAGAATCTAAATACATATATTCAGGACTTTCCGGATGGTTGCTGAAACATTACCTTTCACATCCCCCCATCGGGAAAAGAATCCAGAATATAAATGATTTCTTCAGCAGGCAAGGATGAATCTCTGCAAACAGCAGGAATACGAGGAGAAAGCTCCTTCAAACAAGGCTGAGATTGAGCTTTCAGATGCAGTCTCCTACTATGAAAACATAGATTCGCCATCTGCTAGAACATAGGCGTTCGCACTTACATCAACTGTTATATTTTTTAATCAATGCTTGCTTTTGCCGTCAGCTTGCCATATAATATGTCTAACATATCAATATAATAATACATACATAACGGAATTATGAGCAGTAGACTGGATGAGGAATTCAAGGCTTACCTCCTTGAAAACGATTTCAAGCCCGGTAGCAGGCTTGACAATGAGCTGCAACTTGCGGAACGCTTCCATGTGTCGCGAGGCAGCATCCGTGAGGTTCTCATGCACATGCAGTTCCTGGGCGTAATCGAGCGCATCAAGAACAAAGGAACCTTCATACGTGAATTCGCATACGGAAAACTAGAGGAAAGCATGTTTTTCTGCTTCAAGTTTTCAGGATTCAGTTTTGAGGAGTTGAAAGAGGCGCGGCTCTATCTTGAACTGTCCATCATTCCGCTAATCGTCAGAAGGATTACACCAGAAAAGGCGGAGGAGCTGAGACAGAACATCAGGCAGATGGAAAAATGCATCGACATCCCGGATAAGGCTGATTCCTTGGACAGGGAATTCCATGTCAAACTCTTCGACATCTGCGGCAACCGGATCCTCAAGATATTTTCAAACGTGATACACCTCCTGTTCCGCCGCGAATACCGTGGGAAGTTTTTAAATCCAAAGGCAAAGCAGATCAGCATCAAAGAGCATAAGGCGCTTCTCGACGCAATCATGGCGGAGGATTCTGGAGGTGCCTGCGCAATCATCCGGGAACATATAAGCCGGACATGATTTCATATGCGCAAAGCCATAAGGAAGTTGACAGGATAACAGGATTAAATCTTTGAAAACATGAGGAAACACAGATGAACGAAGAAGAAATCAAGATGACGGCGGCGAAGGTGATGGAGGATGCTCCATTGCTCCTGATTCCACCGCTAATACGCAAATTCAATGAACCGGAACTTCTTCCGGAACGCAACGGCTTCACTATGAGCTCAGGTATTGCCATGACGCTAAAAGGAAGATTATGGGTTTCATGGTTCGGCGGTGAAGACGGACAAAAGGCATATATGATGATGGCGTCCAGCGATGATGACGGACACTCTTGGTCAAAACCGCGCTACATCATAAAGGAACCACTCACACCAAACGGTTTTCACCGTTCAATACTGGGTGGGAACCTGTGGACGGATCCGCTGGGAAGACTCTGGTGCTTCTTCGCTTATTCAATAGGTTTCTGTGACGGACGTGCCGGTGTATGGGCAAGCACATGTGAGAATCCGGATTCCGAAGAGCTGAAATGGTCTGTGCCAAAACGCCTCTGCCATGGTTTTGTCCTGAACAAACCGATAATCCTCCGTGGTGGAGAATGGATGCTGCCGACCACCCTTTGGCAAAGGCCGCTCATACGTCTCGGCCATGGTGACTTGGGGGAAAGCAATCTTTTTCTGGAGCTGGACCAGTGGAGGATGAGCAATTTCATGGTTTCAATAGACAATGGCGCAACCTGGGAACGGCGTGGCGGCGTATTGACTCCGGAACGGAAATTCGACGAACCGGTTTTCATTGAAAAATCAGACGGCGAACTCCGCTGCCTAATACGGACCCATTACGGGATTGCCGAAACAAGATCCTATGACAGCGGTTTCAACTGGTCCAAGCCGGAACCATCCAAGTTGCAGCATTGTACCGCCAGGATTTTCACACTACGTCTCAGTTCCGGAAAAGTGCTCCTGGTCAAACACGGTCCGCTTCATCAGAAAACAGGGCGCTCACATCTGACTGCGTACATCTCAGACGATGAAGGCGAAACATGGTACGGCGGCCTGATTCTAGACGAACGTGAAAATGTCAGTTATCCGGACGGGTTTCAAGCTCCGGACAGCAGAATCTATGTCACCTATGATCGCAAGCGCATTGATGGAGAGATCCTCCTGGCGGTGTTTAACGAGGAAGACATAATTGCGGGGAATCCTGTTTCCAAGACATGTCGCCTAAAAATTCAGGTGCAGATGACCGCAGCAGCAATTAAGGAAAAAGGATAATATGTCATTACGCAACAATGTGTATTACTGGAAGTGCGACAGCCCTCACAGTACTGAAGAGAAGAAAAAGTTATACTTCAAGGAAAAATATAACAATTCAGATATGGAGGATCTTGTGCGGTCAGCCTGCACGGATCATCTCGGGAGTTCGCCATTGGAAATAAAAGCCGCCGACTGCGACGGCAATCATTTCGCCTACATAGTGACTTATCCGGGCCGCAATTATTTCTTCCGTGCGGATGGAGGCTCAGGCGGAGATGATTACATGCTTGCGGAAAGCAGGCTGATGCTTATGGCTTCAAACAGTGGAATCCCCGTTCCGAATGTCTATCATACGGACGTCGAACTGAAAAGATATCCGGTCCGATTTCAGATTATGGATTTGGTCGAGGGACGAAGCCTTAGCATCTACCAGAAGAACAATGAATTGCAGGCGGACAAGATCGCTTTTGAACTGGGGGGCCACCTGCGCCGTCTTCATTCCATCAGGATGGACGGGTTCGGTTTTGTTGACACTGATCTGCTGAAAACAAATGGAACTGTCAGATGCCTGGACAACAATTATCCGGACTACTTTGACAAAAGGCTTGATGACCATCTTGATTACTTGTCGAGCAAGAAGCTGTTGACACCTGAAACGATAGATGAGATAAGACAGCTCTTCAAGAAATATTCTTCTCTGCTCAATATCGACAGCGGCGTGCTTGTTCACCGGGATATGGCATTGTGGAACGTGCTGGGCACCCGCGACAGGATCACTGCGATAATAGACTGGGATGACGCAGTTGGCGGCGATCCGGCCGATGACCTCGGAATACTTCAATGCTTCTATGAAGACGACTTCATGTCACATGTCTTCAAAGGTTATTTTGGCGATGAGGCCATATCTCGGGATTTTCAAACCAGGATATGGCTCCACACGCTCAGAAACATGCTTTGGAAAACGATGTTGCGCGATTACATGGGATACTTCAAGAAGGGCAATGATTTTTTCCTTTCCGGAAACACAGGTGATATTTCACTTAAAGAGTATACATTTTTAAAAATAGAACGCTCGATGAACGTTTTGAGAAAGGGAGGATTATGAACTGGCTTAAGGACAAATGCAATGAACAACCCTTGATGAGGGGAATATGGCTTTCCACCGGTTCACACGTGGCTGCGGAACTCGCGGCGGCGACCGGTTTCGACTGGGCTCTCCTGGACATGGAACATGGTGTCTGCAGTGAATCCGACATCCTGAATCAGATACAGCTCCTGTCC
Organism: uncultured Victivallis sp.; assembly: GCA_964540865.1. Lineage (GTDB taxonomy): Bacteria > Verrucomicrobiota > Lentisphaeria > Victivallales > GWF2-50-93 > GWF2-50-93. The sequence continues at coordinate 4,524 of CAZION010000166.1, read as the reverse complement.
AATACTGCTACTTGTCCTGTCGTAAGAATACCGTCCAGGAAGAACGACATCTTGAAAAAAGTACTTGACTACGGTGCGACGGCCGTGATGTCGCCGATGATAAATACCCCTGAAGAAGCGGAAGAATTCGTCAAGGCGACAAAATACCCTCCTGACGGGACGCGGGGAATGAGCGGTTCCAGCCGCGCTTCCGGGTACGGATTCAACTTCAAGGAATACTATCGTGACGCCAATAGGAAAATGACAGCAATCGCGCAGATAGAGACACGGCAGAGCATTTCAAACATTGAAAAGATTGCAGCAGTCAAGGGGATTGATGTCCTGTTCATCGGGCATTCCGATCTGAGCCTGGATCTGGGTTGTTTTGAAGATTTTTCATGCAAGACAATGCTGGATGCCGAGTCACGGGTACTCGCCGCCGCTGAAAGATCCGGGAAGAAGGTGGGAATGCTTTTGAAGGCATCAATGAATATCGGGGATTACAGCAAAAGAGGGGTTTCCTTTTTTGCGCTAGGCTCAGATCTTGGCTGCTTGAAAACCGGCTACAAAAAGTTATTCTCCGACAGTGCCGCCATTCGATAAATGAAAATCCCGATACTATTTGAACAAGCCTCTGCAGAGATGTATAATTCCACTTGCCACAGTCTTAATTAAAACTTGTCTGGAAATTAACATCAAAGGTGGTTTATGTGGGATTACAATAAAAAAGTGATGGATGCCTTTCTGAATCCGAAAAACGTTGGTGAAATACCTGATGCTGACGCCGTAGGAGAAGTCGGGAACATACGTTGTGGCGATGCGCTGAAACTCTTCCTGAAACTCGATGCGAAAAAAGAAAAGATCGTGGACGTCAAGTTCAAGACCTTCGGGTGCGCCAGCGCCATAGCTTCATCGTCAGCATTGACAGAACTGGTCAAGGGCATGACGCTTGAACAGGCGGCAAAGGTCACAAACAAGGACATAGTCCATGTCCTGGGCGAACTTCCCGAAGAGAAGCTCCACTGCTCCGTAATGGGAATGGAAGCGCTTCAAGCCGCTATTGCGAACTACAAGGGAGAAAAGCCCGCAGTCGAAGATGCCGACCATGACGGAGTTGTCATCTGCAAGTGCTTCGGTGTGACAGACACGAAAATACGTGAGGTCGCCCGTATTAACAATCTACGCAAGGCCGAGGAGATAACGAACTATACCAAAGCAGGAGGTGGCTGCGGATGCTGCCTAGACGATATCCAGCAGATCCTCGACGAACTATGGAGGACAGAGTCTAAAAAGCCGATAGCACCCCCTGCCCCTCATAAAATGACAACCGTGCAGAAAGTCATGAAAGTTCAGGAAGTCATGGACAAGGAAATAAAGCCTATGCTTGAGAAGGATGGCGGCAGCATTGAGCTGATTGACATCCAGGGCGATAAAGTTGTTGTACGTCTTTGCGGAAGATGCGCGACATGCCCGGCATCAGGGGTGACTCTGAAGAACACTGTCCAGGACAAGCTCCGCGAATTCGTAGCCCAGGAACTGACGGTCGAAGAAGTAAAGTAATAAATTTTTCCCCTGCTGGAAAAATTTATATGCCTGACAAAAGATATAATAAAGGGCTAATGCATACAAAAGACATATCGCCTTATCAGCACTCGCATATTTTTAGTCTGACGGAAGGGAAAGCTGAAAGAAGGACATTCTGGGTGGTACTTCTCACTCTCGGGATGATGTTCATAGAAATCGTTGCTGGCTGGCTATATCACTCGATGGCCCTGCTCGCCGACGGATGGCACATGAGCACACACGCGCTGGCGCTCACAATCTCGCTTCTAGCCTTCATATTCGCCCGTCGCCATGCAGCAGACAGGAGTTACACGTTTGGAACATGGAAACTCGAAGTTCTCGGCGGATTCACGAGCGGTATAATGCTCGGATTCGTGGGGTTGTTGATGGGATATGTATCCGTAGTCCGCCTCTTCCAGCCGCTTGAGATCAAATACAATGAAGCTATTTTGATTGCAATAATCGGACTTGCTGTAAATCTGGTTAGCATTCTGTTGCTCAACATGAAGAACAACTCGCACCACCACCATCATCATGAACACGGACACGCTCATGGCCATGACCACCACGAGCACGGCCACCATCAAGAACACGAGAATCTCAATCTGAAAGCCGCATATATCCATGTACTTGCGGATGCGATGACATCGGTGTTTGCGATCTTCGCACTTCTCGGAGGGAAATTCATGGGTTGGAGCTGGCTCGATCCCATAATGGGTATTGCCGGCGCCTTCCTTGTAATAAGATGGACATATTTCCTGCTGAAGGAAACAGGAGTCATACTCTTGGACAAGGAATTCGGGAGCTCAATTTCCGGAAAAATAAAAGACATCATCGAATCCGATGCCGACACGCGTATAAGCGATTTGCATGTATGGAAGGTCGGGATGAACAAGTATGCCTGCATTGTTTCATTAGTCGCAACCAATCCCCGTGATTTAAAATATTACAAGGATATATTAAGCGCGCAAAGCGAAATCGTACATTTGACCGTGGAAATTTCAAAATGTTCGAAGAATTAAAAAAGGAATTATTTATGGATAAAGTGATATACGTTGACAACAATGCCACCACACGGACCGATCCTGAAGTTTTCGAGGCGATGAAACCGTTCCTCTGCGAAATGTACGGGAATCCCTCGAGTATCCACACGTTTGGCGGACAGGTTGCCTCCCATATAAAAAAGGCAAGGGAATCCCTCGCTTCCCTGCTCGGATGCGAACCTACCGAGATCATTTACACAAGCTGTGGAACTGAAAGCGACAACTCGGCAATCATGAGCGCCCTTTTCCTGAACCCGGACAGGCGAAAAATAGTAATCAGCAAAGTCGAACATCCAGCCGTCAAGAACCTGGGTTCCGAACTTGTCAGGCGCGGATACAGGGTCGAGGAAATACCTGTCGATGCAAAAGGCCGCCTGGACATGGATAAGCTCAGACAGGAAGTCGACGCCGAAACAGCTGTCGTGTCGGTCATGTGGGCCAACAACGAAACCGGCAATATTCATCCAGTTCATGAAATTGCGGAAATCGCGCACCTCCACGGTGCACTCTTCCATACAGATGCAGTGCAGGCTGTCGGAAAAATACCGCTCAACCTTTCAAAAGAGAATATTGACATGCTGAGTCTTTCAGGTCACAAACTGCATGCTCCGAAAGGCGTAGGCGCCCTATATGTGAAACGCGGCGTACGGTTCCGCCCCTATATAATCGGAGGACACCAGGAGCGCAGCAGAAGGGGTGGCACAGAGAATGTCACCGGCATTGTAGCCCTTGGCAAGGCCGCAGAACTCTCGCAGGACAATATGAAAATAGAGAACACAAAAGTGAAGGAGCTCCGTGACAGGCTTGAAAGAGAACTCACGTCAAGGATTCCAAAGACAAGAGTGAACGGAGACATCCAGAACCGTCTTCCGAACACGACAAACATAAGTTTTGAGTTCATCGAAGGGGAAGCTATTCTACTGCTGATCAACCAGCTTGGAATCTGCGCTTCAAGTGGAAGTGCGTGCACGACTGGAAGCCTTGAACCTTCACATGTCCTGCGTGCGATGGGTGTCCCGTACACCGCCGCACACGGCTCAATACGTTTCAGCCTATCAAGATTCAACACTGACGAGGAAGTTGACTATATAATCGAAAAATTCCCGCCTGTAATAGCAAGACTGAGACAAATATCACCATACTGGAAATAGCGGCCGGGTATCCACGTAAAGACACATTACATTTCCTCCCATAAATATGGGTTCCCCCTTTGTGTGTTTGCATATCCGTGTTAGATTACCGTACTCTTATTGATACTAAATATTCGAATATGAACGGGCTGGTGCTGAAAAATGAATCTTCCGAACAAGATAACAATGGCTAGGATAGTGATGATATTCATCTTCCTTGTCATCTGCAACGTCGATAACCAGCTTCCAGAGGATTGGCAAATGACCTGGAAAGCGGTCGGTTTATTCTTTGCTTTTCTCGCAGGGCTTACCGACATCCTGGACGGATACATAGCCAGGAAATACAATATGATAACAGATTTCGGACAGCTCATGGATCCGCTGGCAGACAAGATATTTATGGCCACGACTTTCATAATGCTTGTTGACAAGGGCATTCTTGAAGGGTGGGTTGCGGTCATAGTGCTTTCCAGGGAATTCCTAGTTACTGGGCTAAGACTTCTAGGGGCCGGGAAAGGCGTTGTAATTCCTTCCGACGTTACCGGAAAACTCAAAACCTCACTTCAAATGGCATTCCTAGTTATCGGCGGATCTTTCTGGGTGCTCGGATGGAAAGGCGCTGAAATAACCAATGTCGCATGGGCCTATTGGCTATGGGAAATATCAAAATGGATTATCATAGCTGTCACCGTCTATTCAGGAGCCAATTATTTCTACAGGCTCAGGCATCTGTATCTAGATACGCAGGCAAAGGCCAGTGACCAGTGACCAGTGACCAGTGACCAGTGACCAGTGACCAGTGACCAGTG
>CAZION010000165.1:0-15341 GCA_964540865.1 uncultured Victivallis sp. | reverse complement strand
AATCCCCGTAAAGAGGACAGATTATCACATCGCCTGCAGGTCTCAGCTCCAATCTGATTTTATCCTCGGCCCTGCGAATTTCGCCTAGACCAGGCAGAAAGCAGAGGACGCCGCCCCTCTCGCATTCAAGAGCCTTTTTCACACCCCTTGTTACTAAATCCTCCAGTCTTTCCCTGGAGGATTTAGTTATATGTTCCGTTCTGACTTCAAACATGCGACCTTCGCAGGAAACCAATTCAGGCTTGTCGAACAGGACGGATATTTTTTCGGGATCGAGCGTAGCGGACATTATGAGAATCTTGAGGTCGTCACGCAGGACAGTCTGCACATCCAGTGCAAGGGCGAGTCCGAGATCGGTATGGATGCTGCGTTCATGGAATTCATCAAAAATGACAAGTGCCACATTTTTCAGTTCTGAATCACCGAGTATCTGCCTGGTGAATATCCCTTCGGTCACTACTTCAATCCTAGTGTCACGCGAAATCCTGCTGTCAGTCCGCGTCCTGTAACCGACGGTCTTCCCGACCGGCTCCCCGAGATTGTCGGCCATCCTGTATGCTGCGGAACGGGCTGCGAGACGGCGCGGTTCAAGCACGATTATCTTCTTTCCGGCAAGCCAAGGCTCATTGAGGACGGCAAGAGGCACAACTGTAGTTTTCCCCGCCCCTGGCGGAGCCTTGAGTATGACTGAATTAGCCTTAGCCAGAGAAGTTTTCAGCTGCGGCAGTATTTTTTCAACGGGAAGATTCATTTGTCAGACATTATCCATACAGTTTTTCATGTGCTTTAGTTTTGGCAACAATATATTCCATAACAAGCTAACCCGCCATAGATAAATTGCAGACGGGAAGCAGGTTCACGCTGTCGCCACCCTGCGGGGACTCTTGCTTTTTTTATTTTATCATCCCCCACGCTTACGCATGGGGCTACATAATTATGCCATCCTGCGGAGGCTAATGCTAAAATAAAGCTCGCAAAGCGGGTGACATATTGTAGCCCAAGGCGTCAGCCTTGGGAATAAGAAAATAAAATGATCAATAGCCCCCGCAGGGCGGCGACAGCGTATCGTTAGGTCTTCTCCAGTGAAACCCGGATAACCATTATGAGCGGCCGGTCTGCAAAAGCCCGGCCGCTGAACAGCCATGCCATAGGTGCAAGACCTGCATCTCTACCGCAGGACAAGGGCCACACCGGAGGAATCAGTGCCACCGTGGATACTATCGCCGTGATCCAGTGTGTTTGTGTAAGTGTCAGCTTCATAGACTAACGACCTATTTTTCCTTTATTCTCATTCGGATTATCAACTGTTTCCGAGAACAGTTTCCCCCAGTGATACATGAAGAACATTTTCTCCTTGGGCAGAATCGTGTCGGCCGTGCCGATCACCGGACGGAGGGCCGTCATCATCTGCAGGGATGTGATAAGGAATATCAATATCCAGAACAAAGGGTAAAACATATTTCTGCATTTGAGTGAACCTGCCGCCTTGAGAAGAACCCGCATTCCAAAAAGGGTGCTTATGAACCAAAACAGGAGATGGAAGAAACCGATGAAGAAGACCGTGCCTGTTGACTGTGAAAAAACCCAGGCTATTGGAGCAAACCCCACAATCAAAATAGAAAACACAGAGATCGCTGAAAGCAAGACAAGCAATGCCTTTCCCGGCTTGACATCTATCCCGGCAAGACAGATGAAAATATAAAAACTGGGATAGCAGAATGTTATCGCCAATATAAGCCCAACTATGATTTTAATCGGGGACATGTACCATTGAACCCCTCCGGAAAAACTTCCCACAACAAGGCCGTATGCCGACAGGCAGACTACGTTTATCAGGATGGCGTTGACCAAGAACCTGAAGGTCGACACCCGCTCGAAGCCGCTTATGACTTTAAGCGGATCCTTGAGAAGATTTTCCGTCAGCCATGACAGCTTGTTTACATCATCCGCGTCAGGCCTCTCCGTACCGTTACCGCCCTCCGCCACCTTCAAACTGCTTTTTTCATCGTCCATAACGATCTCCTTTATTGTTTTATATTATAAGTTGCCAAGTGACCTAGTGTCCGAGTAAAAAGAAAATTACATTCCTCGACACACAAAAGTTAAGTGCGAAAATAGAGAAAACGTTGTATTGCAAATAAATTTGTCGGAGTTCAAACTTTAGTTTGTCTTTGTATTTAACTGGTTACAGGTGCAATCCCGCCATCAATATTTTTGCTCCGACAAATACTCTCCTTAATCCCACTTCCCTTTGCGAACTCTGCGTCTTATCCTCAGCGAACTCTGCGGTAAAGGCATTGAATCCTAACAGCAAAGATCGCAAAGGGAAGACGCGAAGTTCGCAGAGTTCCTAGTAGATGCCTGATATAACTTAAATATTACCCCCCCCCATCCATACAGCTTATTATTAAAAAAGCAGATCCTTAGCAGTATGGAATACCGCTTCAAAAAAATTCCCGGACATGGCGTTATCCCTCAGGAACTCGACAGCACCTTTAGGCCCGCCGATAAAAGGGCGCATAATCCAAGACAGCTGTGAGCCCAGAAGCAGATTCACGGCAAGCCATGAGAAGATTATCCGCTTCGCCTCAATCTTAGATTCCGTGAGATGCAAAACCAGCTTGTAAAGGTGCAGGTTAGAAACCACGCCCGCAAAAGCTATCGCCACCACATTGAACAGTAAAATAGCATGATGAGATATCGTGGAATCCGGCTCCGAAACGGAAGGACAATTCCATATCAGGCAAATCATGAGCGGGGCGAAAGATGCTAGAATCACCGACGCAATCGTAAACGACATCAGGACAGCGGTGAAAGATTCCCTGAAGCTCAGCTTCGCTCCCAGCACCTTTGCAAACATGCTGTTAAGCAACGCATTCCCAACGGTGACAAGAACAATGAGGAGCGGGAATTTCATGGCGACATAGAAACCCTGGAGCGGCGCCCTCCATATACCGACACTCAGGCCAAAGATAGAACTGCACAAGACAGACAGGAGAAAACAGGAAAACAGGAAACTGTTCCCTGATTCCCTTACAAGTTCCACAAGTTCCGCAGGAACTCCCCTGCATAATTTACGGACAGGAAAATTCATCTTAAATGTTTCCCGTTATCAGGCTCTTGCCGTTTTGCCATGCATAACTGACGCATACTTCTTTTCGGGTTTCATTGATTCCCTGGCTTTGCTGAGAATCGCGGCCAATGCCGTCAGATATTCATGAAACCTCTCAATTCCGGAAGCCGATATCGAAACCGTGGTCCTAGGTTTATTGTCAACAAACTTCTTGGTGATGACAATGGCTCCCGATTCATCAAGCGCTTTCAGATGCCGGCTGAGATTCCCATCGGTGAGACCGCACGCCTCCCTTATCTCATTAAAAGACATTCCCTTGTCGGACGCACAGAGGGTGGACATTATGGAAAGCCTGTTAGGTTCATGGAATATTTTCTCAAGCAACTCGCTTTGCTGATTAATATTTGAACTCATATATTTTTCCTCTGTTGTTTTAGTGTGTTCCGTGGTTAAGTCTCTATCGGTTTCCCCTGAAAGTGAATCCACCGACAAGTTCGCCTATGAAAAAAGTTATACCCATCGGCCACGGGTTGAAAAAATCGTTGAATATAAATAGAGATATGGTACCGCAAACTATATAGAAAAGGCCGACAATGCAGTTTTCGCCTGGAAGAGAGAGTCTGTAGGAAAGATGGACAAGTCCATAGACCATCATCCAGACACCGAAAAGCATACCGTACTGATTATGCAGGACCAAGGCAAGAGTCAATATCGCGCCAACGCCAAGACCTGGCAATGCATCGACTGCAGGAAGCAGCTTTTGCAGGTTCCTTTCCGTTTTCTTATCATAAAGAAACCATCGGAAAAGCGCTCCATAATTCAAAATCAGCGAAAAACCGAGGACTATCCCCCAGATTAAAAGATGTGAATTTAAATTATGCGCAACAGGCAGGCAATAGATAAAGACGGCACCGGCAAGAGCCGAAACCCCGCCAAGAGCTCTTGCAATTCCCGAGTATCCGCGGAAATTCCTTTTTGCCAGGATCAGCTCCTGCATTTTCCTGACCTGCCCAAGCGCATCATGTATGTGGTTCGCAATCATCCGCTATCCTTTCTATAGCAATACGATAACTCAACGCAAAGCACTTTGCAATACAAAGTTTAAAGAAAATGATTATTTTTTCAGGTTAATGAGATTACGGTGAAGAGTAAATACAAAGACACGCTAAAGCGGTGAACTCCAACTAATTCCCCGTCCCGACAGTGTCAGACATCTTGTCACGCCATTACGTCCGGTGTAGCTGCGAAGAAGGAAGCCTCCATGCGAGGGTTAATTCAACGTATAAGTATGAAAACCCGATATCCAACACTCAATTTCCAGATTCCATCGGACTTTAATTCAGGAAAATCCTAACTTGGACATTGGATATTCCGTGCTGGATATTGGATATTCAGAATCGCGGTCCTTAGCCACCTAATTCAATATCCTGAACTTTCGCACTTTAGAACTCCAGAACTTCCGAACTTCTTTTCCTCATTCCCAGCCGATGACCTCATATCCTTTTTCACTTAAGGTTTTATTTACAAACCGTCTGTAAGGTTCCGAGGGCTGCGATGATCCGAAAAGCCAGCGGAAGAAAATTCTGCTTCCTCCAGCAGCCGCACCACCGGCCGCCCCGGCGGCAGCACCAACTCCGACCGCTGCACCTGACTGTCCGGCCACCGCACCTGAAGCGGCACCGGCCGCAGCGCCGACCCCGGTATCAGACGTTGTGTCGGCCGCATCCTGTCCGTGTGAAGTGGCGCTAAGCCCATATTGCTTGGCCTTGTTAACCGCTTCATCAACATCTTTATCAGCACGGGCCTTCCCAACTTTATTCAGATAGGCATTCGGATAAAGCACCGGCCTAGGAGTCGAACATCCCGAAAGTAAAAAAGCTGAAACCGTTAAAAATATGACAACTAACACTATTCGAAACTTCATCAGATCAACTCCTTATAGTTTTCTTCAATGCTTTGACTGCTATTTCCGCGAGGTCGTCCAGGACTTTGTCAGAGGTATTCAACGGCGGAAAGAAATATGCAGTATCACCCAGAGGCCTGAGAAGCGCCCCGAGCTCAACGGCATTCCTGTAAAAACTGAAACCTGTCCTGCGCTCTGCCGGAAAAGACTTGCCGGTTCCGGGATTTATTATATCAGCGGCTGCAATAAAACCGATTCCCCTGACATTTTTCAGTGCTCCGGTTTCGGAGGCGACCCATTCCATGCGTCTGCGAAGTTCGCAGCTTCGTGTTGCGACATTCGCAATAATTTTTTCATCCTCATATATTTTCATGGCTTCCAGTGCAGCCGCAGCCGTAATCGCGTTCCCGCAATATGTGTTCGAATGCAGGAAAGAAGTTCCTTTCATGTAATCACCGTAAAAAGATTTGTAGACATTATCGGAACACAGCACTGCCGACATCGCCCCCCAGCCCGCTGTAAGGCCTTTGGAAAGGCAGACAAAATCAGGAACGATTCGTGCATGTTCACACGCAAGCATCTTTCCGGTGCGCCCGAACCCTGTCATGATTTCATCCGCGATCATATGGACACCGTTCTTCCTGGACCATCCCCTGAGTCTGCGCAAGAGATCCGGACTGTAGACGAGCATGCCTCCCGCGCCCTGGACCACCGGCTCGAAAATTATCGCCGATATTTTTCCGGAAAATCTGCCAAGGAATTTTTCGGTCTTCTCCCATTGCAGGTCTTCCATTTTCAACCATTCAGGCGAGTCCGAACCGGAGAGATATGGAACTCCCGCGATTTTCGGGATACTGATCATCATTGACTTGCAAGGCGCCGAATAAATTCCGCAGTCACCGGCGGCTAGAGCCAGGATTGTCTCGCCATGGTATCCGTTTTTCAGGGCAATGAATTTATTTTTTCCCGGGCTTCCTGTCTGAAGGTTATACTGCAGGCTCATCTTCATGGCTATTTCAACGGCGGTCGAACCGTTGTCGGCATAGAAAACTTTTTCAAGACCTGGCATCAGCGAGCACAATCTTTCCGAAAGCTCTACAAGCGTTTCATTGCAAGTGTTAGCCATGATCACATGTTCGAACTTTTTAATCTGGGATTGAACCGCTTTCCTGATCCTGGGATGGGAATGGCCTAGACTCTTGCACCACCATGAACTGATGGCGTCAATAATCTTTCTGCCATCGGCAGTGTAGATAAAAGGCCCCCTCGCCCCTGTCACCTGAAGAGGCGGGAACAGCTCGTAGTCCTTCATCTGCGAACACGGATGCCAGACGTGCTTCAAATCCCGTTTCTGGAGAATTGTCATGTTCTTTCCATAGTTTTAAGTGTTAAGTTTCAAGTGTTAAGAAGAGCGTTTGCCGTTCCCAGAAAACAACATCCTAACCTAAAACTTAAAACCTGAAACTTAAAACTTCTTTCAATCCTTCAGGGCCAAAAGCACCGCTTCATAATCCGGTTCCTGGGCGATTTCAGGAACAAGCTGCGTATATTTCACTTTTCCGTCTTCATCGATGATAATCACAGCTCTGGCAAGGAGGCCGGCTATCGGACCGTCAACAATATCAAGTCCGTATTTCCTCCCGAAATCCTTCCTCCTCAAATCCGAAACAGAAACAACATTCTTAATCCCTTCTACGCCGCAGAACCTGGCATGTGCGAAAGGAAGATCTTCGGAGACGCAGAGTACGACGGTATTCCCAAGCTTCGATGCCTCCTCATTGAATTTCCTAACGGACATGGCGCAGATGGGCGTATCAATGCTCGGAAAAATATTGAGCACTATCTTTTTGCCTTTGAAATCTTTGAGCGACACATCCGACATGTCTGTTTTAGTGAGGACAAAGTCAGGTGCGTTTGAATCGTCTGCCGGAAGCTTCCCGGAGATGTGGATCGGGGTCCCTTTGAGTTTGATTTCTTTCACTGCGACTTCCTCCATGTTATTTTGTTTACCTGAAATGCAACCTGTCATGCAGACAGCCGACATTGCAAACGTCAACAAACACAATTTAACCATTTCAAGCCCCTTTCACAAGTTTGCATTGCCCTGTTTCATCAGTATTTTAAAACATTGTACCGTGAGCACAGGCTGGCCTTACATTATCCGTTCTGCCGAGAGCTTGTAATCGCCGAGGAATCTGAGAAGAGGGAAACCGTTTTTATTCAGCCACCTTCTTTTCAATAGCGAACCCGGCAGAATGTCCTCCACGTGATTCCAGAAATCACAGCCGTGCCCCGCGACTTCAAGATGGGCGAGCTCGTGAACCAAGACATATTCAAATATGTCGTCCGGAGCCATTATAAGGCGCCAGTTGAGGATTATGGATTTGCTCCTGATGTTGCAGGTACCCCAACGGGTCCGCAGATCCTTCATGACAATCCTACGTGCACCGAATCTTTCCCTCACCTTCCATCTGAGGCAAAGTTTTTTTGCGAAATCCGCAGACTGGGCGAAATACCAGAGGCACAGCCTGCGCCTTACATCTTCCACATCTTTGCCGGCCACATATAACTGAAGAAGTGACTTTTCCGCGTCATAGAGTGCATTTTTGTTTTCACCTATGATATTCAGAAGGCATTTTCCACCCCTGAACGGGATGTCGGCCCCTTCGGCAATTTCGGGAATTTCAGCTACATCGTTTCTTATCTTCTCGTAATGATTGGAGATCCACCTGGAATGGCGGTTCAAAATGTCGGGAGCTTCATGCAGACTGGACTTCGCAATCACAAGCCTGACACCATGTTCGGACATGGCAAGCCTGTACCTGCTTCTGATGGGTTTTACAGTTATTTCGACCGGAATATCCCTGCCGTCGAGAGAGATCTTGTTCACTGCCGCCCTCGGGATGATTGGAGAGTTATCAGTAAACAGGTGTCGGTTATCAGTTGGAGAACCCTGGAATGCGGAAGTTTTATGTTTTTGTTGGAGTTCACAGCTTTCTCTGTCCACCGTAAGCTTCCCAGCGAAGGGGGAAGCGTGTCTTATTCTTAAAATTGGAGTCTTTAATTTACACCTGGCAACTTGGTCACTTGGCCACTCTGACACTGTTTTATTCAAACCTATTAATCCATACATCCAATAATCCGTCATCCTATGGGATTACTCGGGAGGCAGCTCATTTGTAATATCCGTCAAGGAGTTTTTTTCTTTCCGGATGGCGGAGTTTCTCAATCGCCTTTATTTCGATCTGACGGATGCGTTCCCTTGTGACATTGAAATGTGCGCCGAGCTCCTCAAGCGTTTTCTCCTTTTCACCAGTCAGTCCGAATCTCATCATGAGGACCTGCTGTTCACGTTCTGAAAGAGTGCCGAGGGTCTCCTTTATCCTATCCTTGAGCATTTCAAAGGAAATATTGTCGGAAGGACTGTCGCTTTCTGAATCCACTATCAGATCCTGGAGAATCGACTCTCCCTCGTCTCCAACGGGAGCCTGCAGGGAAAGAGTCTGCTGTGCCATTTTCCTGAGCGCCCTTATCCTCTCCTTGGGCATTTCAAGTATTGCGGCCAGCTCCTCTGGAGTCGGCTCCTTCCCGTTTTTCTGGAGGAAACGCTGCTCCTCGTGGAACATCTTGTTTATGGTGGCGACCATATGGGCCGGAATCCTGATAATCCGGGATTGATCGGCGATAGCTCTGGAAACAGCCTGTTTTATCCACCACGTGGCATATGTGCTGAAGCGGTGGCCGAGCGTATGGTTGAACTTATCGACCGCCTTCATTAGGCCCATGTTGCCTTCCTGTATCAGATCCGTTATTGGCAACCCCTTGCTGTGATATCTCTTTGCTATGCTGACAACGAGTCTCAGGTTCCCCTCAAGTATTTTCCTCCTTGCAAGCTCGGCCTGCTCCCGGAATTTCTTCAATGTCTGCATCCTGACGCGGAAATCCTCCTTGTTCATGAGGATTTTCTCCTCTATGATTTTCCAGAGAGGGGCGGAAATAGCAGCCTTGCCCGTAACTTTAGCCGTGGAAAGCTGACCGTAATATTCACCGGCGACATCATACCATTCGTCAAGATAATCGCTCTGGACATGATGGCTTATCAGGTTTTGAACAAGTATACCTCGAAGCTTCTCGGTGTTTTTCCCGCCAGCCAGGAAAGACTCCTTTAATTCCGCATAGTCCCTCTTTATTGATTCCTTCCACCCTGAAAACTTCAGGAACACGGAGGCGGCAGGGGAGTTCGAATTATTGTCTGCGGAAATATTGATATTGAAATAATTGTCAAGACTCTCGACTGTGGCTTCCTCAATGATAAGGACATGATCAAGCGCTACATATCCAAAACCGTACAGGTTTTCACGGAACGAATTAATGGCATCGCTGTGAAGCTTCGTGAAATACAATTCCTCCTCGCAGCTGAGAAGCGGGGTCTCCGCCATCTGCCGGAAATAAATGTTCAAGGAGTCGAGCTCTCCGTCGTCCAGCCTGCGACGCGAAGGGTCTTTAAACTCATTCTGGTCGGTCCGCTCCAAGTCAGACTCCGACTCATCACCCGAGGTGTAATCCGGCATGTGATTTCTCCGGGATGATTGATTTTTCTCAGAAGACGGCAATTTCTTTCCCCCTTTAAAATAACATTCAGGTGAAATCCAAATATTAAATTAATTATATTGTGGGTAAAAGGCAATAGCCAATCTCATTTAAACCTTATCATTAATTTTTTCCACTGCCGTCCCATGGATTATTGGATTTCCGGATTAGCTGTAGGCAAATAGGTTGCAATCCAAAAGAGTGGATTTAAAAATGCAAAATGACTTGTGTCAAAACCTAACAGCCTTCAGTCTATACAGCTATCAACCTTGGCATCCTGTGGGATGACTGTGTTGACTGAGCCTGCCATGATGCAAAAAAACGTGCGATCACCTATTTTGCCGCTATTGATTGAACGGCGTTCCGGATTTCGACGTCAAGAGTTGCAACCTGACTGTAGACAATCCTGGTCGCCAGTTCGACTGCGACAATCGCGGTGCGGTACTCGGTTGGAATCAGGCGCAGCAACTTCCTGTAGCGTTCCGCAAACATGGGCGGAAGATGGGCGAGTATTATCTCGTCGGCGATCATTTCCGGATGCTTTCCGAGATATTCGGAAATCGCCGCATTCTTGGCGTTTATCTCGCGGCTGAGCATGTCGGTAAGCTCGGTCAAATGCCGTCCCGTAGCCTTGCGCTGTGCAAAAAGCCACTCGGATTCGCGCCTGGCGTGGCGTGCTAGAATGTCCTTCACCTGCGGGACCAGTTCGCCTTTGACCTTCATGAATTCCTTCTCGTCAAGCATCAGCCCGCTCAATATCTCGTATGATGAAGTGATTACCCCGCACTTGTTGGCAGATGCGTCCTTGACGATCAAAACACCGGCATCCTGGAGTTTGATCCGCGCGTCCGGCGTAATGAAGGAGTTTGCCCCTTCAATAATCGCCCTTGAACTCGGCTTGCAATCCGGCAGATATTCCCGATAGTTGGATCCGTTTATGGTGGAGGGCCTGCCTCCGCATGGAATGAAGACATCCGCATAGGTGTAGATATTGTTTTGAAAAAGACGTGAGAACTCATCGCGGCTCAACCTGACTTCAAGCAGTTTTCCGGAGCGGCGGATAAGCTGCCGGTAATGTTCCACCCCCTGCTCCTGAATTGGCTTGCTGAAGATTATGCAGGCACCATCACCCTTCAACTTTTCAGGTGAGAATGCGTCAAGGCTGTTTTTCAGAAGCAGACCGGAAAGCGTCTCCCGATCGATGCCTGCCGGATCATATATCGCCGCAGGACCGTCAGTGATCGCCACTATCTTCAAATTTGGATAAAGATGTTTCCCTCCTTCCACGGCGAGCAGAAGTTTCATTTCATTGCCGGCCACATCTCCGGAAGGACCTCCGGAAATCTTGATCGAAAATGCGTCTTTTGCGGGATTGATGCCAAGCTCATGCAGCGTTTTCAGGAGATACTGATGCACTCCAAACGAAGTGACGCCAAACTCCTTGTGGTTTATACCCCGGTCATGCTTGCCTGAAATCAGGCCTGCGCCAAGGGTGTAGCCTACTCTCTCGGCATAGGCGCCAAGGTATTCGATCATCGCGTCAAACATGTTTTCATCGGGCCCGATTTCAATGATCTCCTTCTCCTCTAGATAATCCACAATCCTACGATCGCGCAATTTGCCATCTGGGCCGTAATTGATAAGTGCGACAAAAGCCTCGGCAATTGAGCGCTGAGCCTCCCACAAGGTGCTTTTGACATCAGCTTCCTTCGGCATGTTCAGGAGCGTGATCATTTTTGCTCCGCCCTCATATATGTCCTTGTTCTTCATGTGCTGCGTGTGGGCAAGCACGAAAACTTCACGGAAGAACTCATCCCGCGCCGAATCGTACTGGTCGAACTCCTCGAGTTCGCTTATTCCTCGCCTTGGAATGACCGTCCGCCATCCACCCCTCGCAATATCGGCAAAGCGGACATGGAAACCGGAGGCCCACTGCCTGTAGAAGAAGAACACTCCGAACGGGCGGTCCGCCGGAAACGCGGCCCCGTATGAATCCGACATGCCTTCATAGAATTTCATGAACCACGGGTTCAGGCGAAAAGACAAGGCACTTTTGTCCTCGACATAGAAATTGGTTTTCTGGATATTGTTTATGAAATTCAGCGCTGCAAGAAATATGTTTATCGAAAGGATGTCCTTTTCATGGACGCCGCTGTTAATGTTGCGGACGGCTTTTTCCAGCTTCTGCCATTCGCTCGCCTCCCTGCGGGCCGAGCGATCCACAGAGGGATCAAAACGCAGTTCAAAAAGCTTGATCAGCTCCTTGAGCAGGGCCGGATAGATTGCCAGCAGACGATGAACATCCTTTGCATTGTAGGCGCTGTTGTCGACAAAGGCGAACTGACTGTGGACGAATTCAGCGACCGCCCGTATCAGATTGACATCATTCGGGTTGAAACGGTGCTTGACAACCAGCTCCCTGTGAAACAGATCATCGAAGCTTGTCCAGTAAATCACCTTCAGTGTTCTAACCAGCTTAGAAATCGCTTCCGCACTCATTTCACCGGAAAGGTAGAAACTGGCGATTGTAACAGCCTGTCTGCTGAATTCAGCACTGCCTGCGCCCTTTGAAAGTTCGCGCCAATACGCACGTTCGATATTGAGATTGGAAAGGTTGACCGCATCAATTATCTTGAAAAAGAAACCGTCCCTCTGCGCGTCTCCGGGACAGGCCAGAAGCATCCGATATTTATTCCTGCCTTCACGTTCAAACTCCACGGAAACGTAATCCTTGTCCTGGGCGGAAAGGGCGAGATGCATTCGTTCCACCAGCCGGTTAATGCTCAGATCGTAAATCTCCCCCCAGTTTAGGCGTGCATATAGCTCTTTAAGATCCGCGGTGATGCCGCCATACTTCTTCCGGTACAGCTCCGATATTTCATTGAATTTGAAGTTCGCCTGCGGACAACCGCGGCTCCCGTCGGACAATGTGAAGAATTCGATTACAAGCGTCCCGGCGCGCCCATTGATTGTCACCTGCTCCTTCGATTCATGTATGACAGCTCCGGAGATCTTGTAATCCCGCATCAGGCGAGAGCTCTCCGGCAGATTGTTCTTCTCGCTTTTCAGATAGACATGTATTATCCGGCCCGCCCGTTCGCTCCGCTGGACGCCGCTGTCCGACTCCAGCGCCAGCAAAAGAGGAAAAACCTCCGCCAGCTGTTCCGCAGAGAATGTTTTGAAGAAATATTCCGGCATCACCTTGTGCAGAAGGAAATAATATTGCGTCAGCTGGGTGGAATATTTTTCAATTATCCCGTCAAGTATTTTTCTTTCATCATTCATAGAGAACCTTGATTTATTATTATTTTTCAGACAAGTTCTTTTGCGGCGGCGGCAACTTTGCTGTAGACGCTGGCGTACCTGTCAATGGAATCCCTGTCAAACTTCTTAAACCACGGAAGATTGATAATATTCTCAACGGCGCTTTCCGTGACAGGGAGAGTTCCCGGCCCCTGCCTGACATCGCGTTGTCCGAATGCAATTGCCGTCGGCTTCCCCATATTGAAGATGTCAGCCTTGTGGAAATAATTGTGCAGATGCAAGGGACTGTTGGAGCCGCTTCCGCAGGACACGCCTTCGGCGCTTAGAGCCTCAGCGAATTTTCCAGCACTTAAACCGCTGTTCCTGGTCTTGTCGTAATGGCATAGAGGAAAATACCAACCACCTTTGTTCGATCCGGAGCCTTTTGCCGGACGGATCACCCGTAGACAGGGTATCTTGTCAAGCTGGTCGGCGAAATAATTCATAGCCTTGTCAATCTCTGCAATTCTTTCCGGATAGTGCTTCAACTGCACCCTGCCCATTGCAGCGCAGGTCTGATTCATCCTGTGTTTGACGGCGCCCAGAGGCAATCCCTTGAACGGGAGCAAATCCCCCAGGGTAATCTGCTGATCAACCGGGTTAAAACGGCTTGGTGCGCCAGTACGTTCATAATGCCCGAACGCGACACATCTCTCATAAAGTTCCCGGTTATTGGTCGTTATCATCCCGGCCTCTCCGATGGCAAAAGACTTTCCTGCCATGAGACTCGCTCCGGCTATATCGCCGATCGACCCGCACATACGGCCCTTGTACATGGAGCCCTGCGCATGGGAATTGTCTTCAATTACTTTTATGCCATGGCGATGGGCTATCTTGACTATGGCATCAAGATCCGCAGGCATTCCGGCGTAGTTCACAACTATGATCGCCTTTGTACGCGGCCCTATTCGATGTTCAATGTCGTTCGGATCAATGCAAAGCGTCTCCGGATCCACATCTGCAAAATTGACAGTTGCTCCAAACGTGAGCACTGCCGCACAGCTTGCCCAGTATGTGAGCGACTGGCAGATCACTTCATCCCCGGCGCCGACACCGCAAGCCCACACGGCCGCCGTCAGGGCAGCGGTACCGTTGCAGGTTCCAAGGGCATAATCAGTGCCGTTCCAGGCAGCATATTCCTTTTCAAACTCCTTGGTGATACTGGTGCCGCTCATGGTGCCTTTTCTCAGGACATCAGTAACGGCGGCAATGTCCTCATCCGTGACTATCGGCCAATGGAACAGCTCGTCTTTAACTTCCGAAATAGTCCTTTCACCGCCAAGTAATGCAATTTTGCTCATGATTTATTCTCTCTTAGTTTTATGGTTGTATATTTCCCCCACGGAAAATTTCTCTTCCTATTTGGATAACTCATCCGCCATTTTCTGGAGATTCAAGGTCTTCCTGGAAATACTCAGGATATGTCCGGTGTCCAAAGACACTGGCTTGCCGGAAACATCATTGAGGAATGAATCCAGGAAATCGATTTCAGATGGAACCTGAGGTGTAACACTAATAACGTCAGTGCCGTTAATCGCTGTTTTTACGCCGGGTTCGGCACAGTTGAATTCGATGACACCGTTACGCCCCCAGACAGTGACCCTCCAGTAGTAAGGAAGCTTATAGCCGAATGAATCCGGGGAGAAATATGAAACATCCCCTATTACGCCGCAGTTATTGGAAAGCTTCAACATCAGTTGTCCGGCATCGTTGAAATGCGGGAATTTTTCGGCAAAGGCGTTCCAAACTCTGGCGGCCACCAGCTCCGTGATTTCCAGCCCTGTAAGCCATTCAACCAGATCGAGGCCATGAATGGCAATGTCGTTAAGGGTGCCGCCGTGTTTGCCTTTTTCAAAATACCAGGACGGACGAGTTCCCAACATAAGCGGATGCTGCCCGCCGAACTGGATGGCGTGTATTTCGCCAAGCTTGCCGCCCGATATCAATTGCCTGGCCGCATTCATGTTGGGATTATCCCTCAAATCAAGCATGCAGCCTATTTTCAGATTTTTCGCCTTCGAGAGCTGGGCTATTTCCTCAAGTTCTACCAGGCTTGTACAGATCGGCTTGTCTGCGATGACATGTTTACCCGCCTTGAGCGCGGCTATGATCAGCTGCCCGCGCTTGCTGTAATAGTCGCCCACAGCCAGCACATCAAAATCAACCTCATCCAGCATTTTCTCAAAAGACTCGTGTGTAATCTCGATCTTCCAGTTTTCACGAGCGTTCTTCCTGGCGTCAGAGTCTTCCTCGCAGGCTGCGACCAATTGGCAGCCAGCATGCTTCTTCAGTTTTTCGCACAACGATGTAATATGTCCGTGCCGTAACCCGGCGATTGCAAATTTCAGTTTCATTATCCAATCCTTAATTATGGTTAGAAAACATATAAGTCAAAACAAAACAGCTCACCACTAATCTTAACTTACTGTACACAAATTACGTATTGATATTTTTAAGATGCTACTCCATAGA
>CAZION010000164.1:0-15453 GCA_964540865.1 uncultured Victivallis sp. | reverse complement strand
GGAGACAGATTCTTATGGATTCCGGCGTTGTCGCAAAACCAGTTACAGCCCGCCACGGGGCTGCTCCTGGTATTTGCTCCTAGCCGTATCTCCATAATCTCCTGTCTCGCGCCATATGCCAATTTTTAGAGGTTCCCTTAAGGTAATCTCAAAAAAATGTTTTGTTTCAGGAGGCCTGTTTGAAAATACAATCATCGCTCCGTTCGTTCGCGCTCATAGCTGTTTTCCTTGTCCAGGGAAATTCCTTTGCCGACAGGCTTTCTGACAAGGAAAAAAAGGAATACAGGGATGAGGGAAGTTATGCCCAGATTTTTGAAAACCCCAAGGATTTCTCAAGGAAGAAACTTGTCCTGAACGCTGTTTTTCAGAACATAGCTCTCAAACCGCCAAAACCTTATGACGAATTACTCCCCAGCTATAATATTGTCAATATTGAAAACGCCAAATCCATACCCTTTATGTTTTCAAGCAAAAATGAGGATCTGAGGAAGGTAATCAGTGAAATCCAACCTGGAAAACTGATAAAGTTCTTTGGAGTTCTTTACCATAAGACATACAGCCTCAGGAAGCCTGGGAAGATTAATATCGACAATGAGAGATTTTATTTCTTCGAAATAGATGACATCGAACTGATTTCCTCCGAAAAAGACAGTGGGAATTCTTTGGATTTCATGGACATTGATGATTTCACGGATGTTGAGTTTCGCAGGATTGATATCCAGTATGCCAAGTTCCTGGACAGGAAGGTCAAGTTCAATATCAGCTTCAAGGACATTGATAACAAGCTTCCCCCCCAGTTCATCAAGCTTTCAAACATATCGGAGGATACGCATTTCCAATTGCTTGCTGTGGAGCCTTTCCATACACCCATAATCATTCAAAGGGATAACGAAAAAGCGGTCAATGCACTTGTGAATACAATGGTGAATGCTAATCTGACCATATACGGAACGCTGAAAAGCATTCGGGATCCGTCCCTGAAGAACGAAAGTCCGCAGTTCTATATAGATGTCAAAGACATCAAGAATGAGCCCATGGAAATGCCGGTTGATGTGAAGAAGTAAATATTGTCTATTCCAATAGATTCAGAGCGGTCTTCTTCCGTGCAGTGCGGCCGCTATGGTGGCGGAATCAGCGTATGATATATCCGAACCTGCTGGCAGTCCGTGCGCCAGCCGTGTCACTGCGACATTTTTCTTTTTAAGCTCTTCACCTATATATATGGATGTAGCCTGCCCTTCAACATCGCTGCTGAATGCGAGTATGACTTCCTTTACGGTATTCGCTTCAATCCGCTTGAGGAGGGACTGAATATTGCTGTCCTTTATCCCTTTCCCTTCAAGTGGTGAAAGTTTTCCGCCTACAACATGGTATACGCCTTTGAACAAGCCGCTGTTTTCTATGTTGTAAATCTGGGAGGCGTCCTCGACTACGCAGATCAGCGTTTTTTCGCGGGAGTGATTAATGCAGATTCCGCATAAAGCCCCGTCAGACGAGAGATTCCAGCATTCGGGGCACTGTGTGATTCTTTTCTGTAGTTCTGAAACTGCGGTGCCAAGCAGGGCAAGCTTTTCAGGAGGCCATTTCAGCATTGTGAAAACCATTCTCTCTGCACTTCTCCGTCCGATGCCGGGAAGGGTTTTCAGAAGGTTTGCGAGTTCTTGGAAAGCCATTGGATAATCATGTTTCATAAATGCTGTCAGTTTCCGGCATTCAGCCAGTTTGATTGTTGATTTTTCCGTTCCGGAAAAATTTTCTAGATGTTAAGACCTGGAATGTTCATCCCGCCTGTTATTGCCCCCATTTTTTCTTTTGACTGGAATTTGATTTCATTTAGTGCGTTGTTAACAGCGGTCGCCACATGTTCCTGGATTATTTCGGCATCACCGGTTTTGGCGCATTCATTTTTAATCGTGATTCTTTTGATTGTGAAGTCGCCGCATGCGACAGCCTCAACCAGATTTCCGGCGCTGTAACCCTTTGCCTCCAGTTTGGAGATTTCCTCCTGTACTTCCGCCATCTTCTTATGCATTTCCTGGGCTTTCTGCATAAGATTCGCCATGTCTCCAAGTTTGCCAAACATATTGCACCCGCTGTTGTTATCGATTGAGTATTTCCATCTTTGGAAAATTAGAATTTAGAAGTTAGAATTTAGAAAACATTTTCTACTTTCTACTTTCTACTTTTAATCTTCTACCTTCCCGTAAATCAGCCTCTCACATCAACTATTTCACCGTCAAAGAGCTCCATGACTGTCTTGACATATTGATTTGACTTAACCTTGTTTTTGACTTCGGCGATGTCTCTGATATTCTGATTGGGCATCTCATGCGGAGACATTATCCCTGTCTTTTTTTCAATTTTCACCGATGCGTTTTTTATCCCGGTTGTCAGGTGAAGGCAATTGTTGATTGTATGGAGATCCCTCTTTATGAATTCAACATGTTCGTCCTCGAATTCCTGGTCAAAGAGAACTGTAAGCGTTCCGTTCTCCCATTTGTCCGGCATTCCCTCCTGCATATAGTTTTTAAGTATCGGCTTGTTTGTATGCTCGACTTCCGAAATCACCTTATGCCAAATGGTGTCAGCTCCCAGTGCAAGTGCCGGTGAAATTGTTGTTTTTACATTTTCATCATGATGAACCACAGGTTTTGCCGGAGGCGTGACTGTTTCTTTTTTGATGATCTGCGGCAACGGCTGGAGCGGTGTATTTATCGTTCTTTCAACTGGTTGCGGTCCGGCTTTATGCAGGGTTGACTGAGGTGCTGCTTGCGCGGTTCGCGGAATGTTTGGTGCGGCTGGCGCCGGAGGTGAATATGCAGATGGAGCTTCCTTTACTGATGCGGGATTAGGATTAGCAGCCGTCTCATTCAGGAAAATGTTTTTTTTTTCGACAGGCTGCGATATGTATTGAGCTGACTGCAGGGCTTCCATTCCCCCGCCTGTGTCGAGACTGATGAGTTTTGCAATCAGTTCTTCTATCTGAACTGAATGCGAATATCGCATGGCCTTCAAGATGATTGTTTCAATGAAGACCTGTTTGTTTATGGCGTCATGAAGGATTCTGCCTGCGGGCGAAAGCATTTCCAGTAGTTTTTCAATCCTTTTGATGTCAATGTCTTTGCCGAGCTTCCTGAAGCTTACAACAGACTCTTCCCCTGTTTCTAGGACTGACGACGGATCCGGAAGGATCTTGCATAGTTCGACACCTCTGAGATAGGATAGGAGGTCATCAAACAGCTTTTCAAGATTCTTACCTTTGCCGGACAAGACATGTATCAGCGAAACAAGCGTTGCCTTGTCATTTGTGAGCATCGCCGAGATGAGGCTTTCCATTTCAGCTTCGCCGGTGAGGCCGAATACAGATAATACGTTCTCTTCCGATATTTCAGCTGAATCTGAGGAGAAGAATGAAATCATCTGGTCGAGGAGCGACTGCGCGTCGCGCATTCCGCCGTCCGCCGCTCTGGCTATGGCGTCAATTGCCAGCTTTGATATTTTCACCTTTTCAGATTCTGCGATCTTCGCAAGCGTGTCCGAAATAAGCTTCGTTGATATCCTCATCAAATCGAATCTCTGGCAGCGTGAGACAATGGTCGGAAGGACTTTATGTGCTTCGGTAGTGGCGAAAAGGAATTTCACGTGGGCCGGAGGCTCTTCAACAGTCTTCAAGAGTGCATTCCACGCTTGGGTTGAAAGCATGTGGACTTCGTCGATTATGTAAACCTTATAGCGGCTGTTTACGGGAGCATATAGGACTTCCTCGCAGAGGTTTCTGGCATTTTCAACCGAGTTGTTGCTTGCCGCATCTATTTCAATCACATCCAGGCTGCTGCCGTCGCCGATTGAAGCGCAGGAGGTGCATGTACAGCATGGTTCGCCGGAAACTGGGTTCTTGCAGTTGAGTGCCTTTGCGAAAATCCTGGCGATTGTGGTTTTGCCTATTCCGCGCGGCCCGACGAAAAGGTAGGCATGTGCGGTTCTTTCTTGGACAAGCTCATTCTGAAGCGTCCGGATCACATGTTCCTGTCCGATTACTTCAGAGAATTTCTGTGGCCGCCACTTTCTTGCAATTACCTGATATTCAGCCATCGGTGAACTCCAAGTTCCAAATTCCAAGTTTCAAATCACAAACAAGTTCCAAGCCTTAAATTTCCAAACTGGATTTGTTTAAATCCGTGGATTTCTCCGGATTTTCAAGGGATTGTTTGGAGTTTTCTATTTTAAATATTGTCTGGAGTTTAGATTTTGAAGCTTGGAATTTACGGTTTATAAAAATTATGTCGCGACCGATTCCTACAGGTTGCCTGCGGCGCCTGGATTCATCGTACGTAGCTGCTTGGTTCCCCATCTGACTCGGTTAACGCGATTCCAGCGCACAGGGCCCGGCGAAACCGGCCACGACAAAACAACTATAACTTCAGTTTCAAATAATACATTCGCAGATATAAAAAAACTGGATGTTTTTTTATATGTTTTGTAATACATTCCTGTCATACGGATTTTTTGCGCTGATTATATCATGGCTACAGTTTCTGACCGAAGAAAGAATCATTCCGTCAAGGGCTAATGCGATATCTGATTCATTGTCGGATGGATTTAAATCTTCACTGGCTACTGATAACTGTTTACTGATCACTTGTTAATCAGCATGCCTTTGCAAAATATTCTATCAGAAGTCCGAGCTCATGCCTTAGATTCTTCCGTTCGACAATCCTGTCGATCATTCCCTTTTTCATGAGGAATTCGGATGACTGGAAGCCTTCTGGTAGATTTGCCTGAGTGGTGTCTTTTATGACGCGCGGTCCTGCAAAGCCGATAAGTGCCTTGGGTTCCGCGATAGTTATGTCGCCGAGTGATGCGAAACTCGCGGTCACGCCGGCGGTAGTGGGGTGGGTCATTATTACAATATATGGAAGTCCTGTCTCAGCGTGTCTTGCAAGTGCTCCGCTTGTCTTGGCCATCTGCATGAGGCTTAGCATTCCCTCGTACATCCTTGCGCCACCGCTGGCCGTAACAATAACCAATGGCAGTCTTTTTGCGGTTGCAATCTCAGTTATCCTTGTGATTTTTTCGCCGACAACCGAGCCCATGCTTGCTCCGAGAAAACGGAAATCCATTACTGCCAGAGCATAATCTTTCCCATTCAGTTTTGCCGTGCCGCAGACGACAGCGTCTTTCATTCCGGTTTTTTCCTGGTTCTGCTGGAGTTTTTCACTGTAGAGGGCGACGCCTTCAAATTTTAGAATGTCTACAGATGCCATGTTGATGTCTACTTCGGAAAAGGTTCCCGGATCCGTGAGAAGCTCTATCCTGGCCTGCGCAGTCATGGAATGGTGGAATTCACAGGTCGGGCATACGTTCAGATTATCCTCAAGCTGTTTCTTGAAGACGAGCTCATTGCAGTCCTTGCACTTATCCCATATCCCGTGAGGTACGCCTTTTTTTGTCAAAGTGCCAAGCTTGGAAGACCTTGATTTTCCGAATAGACCCATAATTTTAACCTCTTGCCAATATAAGAATGTTTATTTCCTTCGCTCCGAATTCGAGAAGCGCTGAGGACGCGGCCGTAAGCGTAGAACCGGTAGTCAGCACATCATCAACCAACAATATAACGCTGTTTCTGCAAATCTCACCATCGGTTACAGAAAAAGCGCCTTCAAGATTTCTCCTGCGCTGGATTCCGCTCAGATTGGCTTGTTTTGGGGTACGTTTTATCCGTTTCATAATTGTACGCGTCGGAATTCCGGTTTCACCGGAAATAATCTGGCAGAGGATGCGGGATTGATTGTAGCCTCTGGTAAGGCTTCTTGTCCAGTGAAGGGGGACAGGTACGATGAAGTCCGGCTTTATACGGGATTTCTTCAGCAGCTCCGATGCAATTGTTCCGAAAGGCCTCGCAAGCGCTGTGTCGTTCTTATATTTGAACCTGTGAATCAGCTCCCTGCCGTAATCCTCCATCCTCATAAGCGCTACGGCCTTTCTCCATTTCCTCTTTTCCTCCTTAAGGCATTTTCCGCACACCTCGAATATGCCGTCATTTTCAGCTCCGCAGCCACGGCATGCCGGATTTATCACAAGAGGGAGCCTGTCCATGCATTCTGAACAAAGGCCTGAACGGTAGTCGGGCATGGTTTTCAGGCAAGCGGGGCAGGGGAATGAAACGAACTCCGATACAATCCGTTTTGCGAAACTCGCAAAACTATTATTATGCAGGAATGGAATGATAGTGTCCAAGATACCGAGTGTCCTAGTGTCCGAGTTAAAAAAGAATACATCTTTCTTTTACAAAAACTTTCACCTTCCCTCTGATTGCGGATGCAATCAGAGGGAGTGGCAAACAGGTTTGGAAAGGGATGGGGTGCGGGGAAGGGAAGAACCTTTCCTTAAAAGGGTTTCCCGTCCCCGCGTCACAATCTTATTCAAGCACAATCCTTCTGACATTTTTCTTGCCGGCCTTTAGAAGCAGTGCGCCGTTTGAGAAATTGTCTTTTCCTACGGTTGCCTTCTCGTCGCCTATTCGGGTCTCGTTAATGTATGCGCCTCCGCCTTTGATAAGCCTCCTGGCATCACTGCTCGAATTGCAGAGCCCGGATTCCGTCATGAGTTTTACAATCCAGATTCCGCCATTTGCGAAATCAGCAGCCGGAATCTTGTATGTGGGAAGGTCGGTGATCGAACCGCTGTCGGACAGAACGCCTTTTATCGAACTTGAGGTTTCAATTTTTCCATCGGGATCCGCAAACCCGAATTTCGCGCATGCCGCAAGATATGCGCGGGATGCGGCTTCAAGGCCGTGGGCCAGCTTCGTCGCCTCGAATGCGAGGATTTCCTTAGCCCTGTTTATATCAGGGGCCTGAAGTCTGCCGAGCCGTTTTATTTCATCTATTGGAAGAACTGTGAAATAGTTGAGGAGTTTTTCGACTTCGCTGTCGGAGGAGTTCCTCCAGAACTGATAGTAGTCGAAAACAGAAGTTTTCTTTTCATCAAGCCAGACGGCTCCGGCTACGCTCTTGCCGAATTTTTCGCCACGGTCGTTTGTGAGGAGCGGCATTGTGATTCCGTACGCCTCTTTTGAAGACATGCGCCTGACAAGGTCTATCCCGGCGACGATGTTCCCCCACTGATCCTGTCCACCAAGCTGGAACGTGCAGTTGTGCTCTTTGTTCAGGATATAGAAGTCATAGGCCTGGAGGAGCATGTAGTTGAATTCGAGGAATGAGAGGCCGGTTTCAAGTCTCAGTTTGACGGATTCTGCTGTCAGCATTTTATTTACGCTGAAACGGTGGCCGACATCGCGCAGGAAATCAATGTAGAGCATGCTGGCGAACCAGTCGGCGTTGTTTACAAATATCGCCTTCCCTTCGGTGGTGTCGATGAAATGAGCCAGCTGGGCTTTTATTGCGGCCGCATTTTCGGCGACTTTATCCTTTGACATTATCGGGCGGGCTTCCTGTTTTCCGGAAGGATCGCCGACAAGTGCGGTTGCGCCGCCGACAAGTACGATCGGGATGTTGCCGGCCGCCTGCACATGCCTTATCGCCATAACAGGCAGGAGATGTCCGACGTGAAGGCTGTCGGCCGTCGGGTCGAATCCGACGTAGTAGACATTCTTGCCCCTGTTGAGTATTTCCGGTATGTGTTCATCATCAGTTGTCTGATAAATGAAATTTCTTTCCTTCAGTTCATTGAAACAGTTCATATTCATTGATCCATTCTTGTTCTAAAAAATGTAGCACAGGCATCTTGCCTGTGTAAGCGATTGAAGCATAACTTAATGAGTTTATGGCAAAATTAAACAGGGGAAGACGATTTTTGAGAATATCCGCAGAAAAATGCGAAATCTTAGAGGTTTCATTATTTTGTGACGAGAGCCAATGTTTCAATGTCAGCAAGATCTTTATGCCTTGAAATCGACTTTTTATTTTTAATGAAGTCGTTTTTGGAAATAAAGAAAACGTATTCAACTCCGTGCGAGTTGAACAACTCTATAAACTCTTTGAAGTCCTTGTGTATTTCCATGATACTGCTTCCTGAGGATTTCTACTGCCCCTATTCGTTCTTCCGGCGTTTTTCCAAGCCAGTATTTCAAGTCGTCTTTCTGGGATGACTTTTTAATTTTTCCGATTTTTACGCATTTCGCTATCATGTCGATACTCTACATTATCAAATCCTCTTGGCAAACCTGTTTCACTCCCGTCCCATGGATTATTGGATTGCTGGATTAATGGATTGTTGCAAATCAAAGAGTTATGCAGAAAACACCATATGGGAAGAATCAGAAATGCCTATTTTGAAATTTTTCTTAAAATCCAGCATCTATGGCTTTCCTTGAACTCAAAACCAATAATCCAGCAATCCATAAATCCATTAATCCGTCATCCTGTGGGATGCCTGTGAAGCTGTTTCCACCTATAACAGATGATTTGTCTGTCATCTGGTTTTCTCAGGAATTTCTTAAGCGTTAATCTGGGGGTATATCCTAAGTAATGCGGTTCTTTAGACCGAGAAGATTCCAGATTCTCAGGCTGAAGCCCTTCCTACTATACGCATTTACGTCAGGCGCTTTGGCCTGACCCAGGAGTGCGTGTGACAAAGTCTCTGCTCAGGCTTTTTCGGCCATACATGGTCGGTTAGTATATCAACAGTGCAGACTGCATGGAATTCCGTCTGCGCACTCCCGCGGATTCGCTTCGCTCATCGTTAAAACATTCAAACGAAGTAACTCGGGGCTATCTGACCCGAGATTCGCGGGTCGGATGGACCCGCGCTACTCTTAATGAGCCTTAGCGAAAGGTGTAATAATCCACAACTGTGGCGATGATGCAACTCCATGGAATTTGAACGGAACCTATATTGGCGGTAATCACGGATGCAGCGATGTAATTGAGATTACCGCTAAGAATCATGGTTTCACGGTGAAAGACATCGGAAGCGCATGGACAGATGAAGTAGGGAAAACATTCTATGTGATAAAACTCCCTAAGCCAGACATTATACAGGTTCTTTCCGAAAACGAAGGTAAAGACGGCATATGGAAATTTACGCGCTCTCTCAAAGGCAAAGAGCTTAAACGCGTATCCGATGGCAAAATATTGAACGTTGAAACAGCAAAAGTCACTCAGCTTTGGCCTGCATGCAGGATGAATAGACAGGAATATCTGGTCAACGGCAAGGACCCCCTGGCTCCGGGCAAGTCAGCCGTATGCGATTACTTTGACATTGTTGAAGAGTATGATATTATCGCCCCTGATTCGCTTCTTGAAAGCATAAAGGGGAATCCAGGCAAAGAGGCTGATTTCAGGGCGAAAGATCTTGACGCCGTTTTGACAAACCGTATCGTCTACCGTTTCCAGCCCATGGGAACATGTACAGTGGAGCACATATCAACCGCGCGTCGCGGATTCAATCTTTCCTACTCCGGTTTCATCCAGTCGGCACAGCTGGAAACAGGATCGCTTAGCACCCATGAATACTATGTTCCGAAAACATTGCCCTTTGAACTGAAGGGCCGGAAATACGATTTTGCGCACTTCGAGGATTTCTCTCAGAAACTTCCCGGAGATCTGTTGTTCGGACCTAAATATAAGAATACTTCGGATTCCAAAAATCCGCCAGACAGATTCATTCAGTTCCTTGGGGAAAAGAAAAATGGAGCGACTGAACGCAAAATAGGCTATGTGATCGGATATTCACTTATTCAAGGAATCACACGGCCTGAGACGCGCGCCGCAAACTGTGAGGCCTCCCTGTTTCTTTATGTTTCAAATAAAACGTATCCTCACGCAGTTGATGGGGGAACGGTACCGGCGGGGAAAGAATTTCACTGCCTGGCCTACCGGCAGTATTTTGATGCATCGGCATATAAAAACGCTACAAGTGTTTATTGGCACAAAGAAAGTGACTCATACCTTCTTTACGTGGATTACCACAAGTCAGTCGAGAATGACATGATCAAACTGCCGGATTATTTATCAGGGAAAAAAATAAGCATAGTGGAGAAAACGCCTTCAGTTAAGCTGTTGACCGATACGATTGTTCCATCCAAAGGCCTTTCTTTGTCGGTAGATGGCGCGTACGGTTATGCAGTGCTGAAGTTGGACTGATGGCAACTCGTGTTTAAAGGTTGTTATGTTGCTAGCAGTGCAATTTATTGCACGTTAATATATGCTGAACGGCGTATAAATTCGCCTACTGCAAACGCAACCGCCAGCGACTGAGTTCATTTATGTGTCCGTCGGGTTTCTGGTGTCGGAAGAGTAAGTAGTGAAAAGAATCAAATGTGACTATAAGAAAAAAAGGAGGTATGTTTTACGATTGAATCAGGTAGCATGGCGGCATCATTTGCTGGAGATTGGATTAACGCGGTTGACTGCGGAGCATCCGGATCCGAGTTCCAAAGTGTTGGGGTAATACGTGCAGGATCCAATGAGATATCGGTTGAGGATGTTGGTGATTTCAGGGTCGGACAGGAAGTTGCGGTCTCTCGTTGCCATCGTCATTATTATGGTACGGTCTACAATGAGATGGAACCATATTATGCCAGAAACCAGAAAATTATGGAAAATGAATTGGAGTTCCGTGGCTTGGACGACAAGACAGCCTGGCAGACATTTATCATTCATTTCGACAAGACCGAACCGGTTACTTTCAGTTGGATGGCGGTGGATCCTAGGTTCCAGACCAAGACCAGCCACGCCCCTGTTCTCCGCCGCGAATGGGATTGGCAGGGCAAGTCTTTGCCGATCAATCGTGATTGGTTTGCACTGACAGACGGCGTCGAGGCACGGTTCAAGAAACTCGACTGGCAATCGGGGAAGAGCGTCGCCTTTCAACAGGGTTGTGGATACGTAATTCCTCGGTACGGATTGAGGGTGCGTCCCGTGAGCATACAACTCTGGACATCAGTGAGGAGCATACAGCCGCTTTCTGGATTGCCGGAGGGCGCGAGGTGGTTATCAGGAATCTTGGAATGCTTGGGCACACCGGATTCTTGGAATTGCCAGCCCATCGCAGTTTTAGCACCGCCACCAATTTCGCTTTTTGGCCAACAGCCAACCAGCAGATGGAGATCAAGGGTTGTGCCGCGGCGAACTTCGTGGGAACGGAGCATTTGCTTTTTGAGGATCTCAAGGTCAGTCGCATGGCGTCGGAGGCGTTTTACTCGCATGGTTCGGAAAGATACGGACTACCACCGTATATCCAGGCGCCGCATGAGGGAATGCCGGAACTTGAGAAACAGTATACCAAGTCATGTGTCTTCCATCGCTGCCATGTAAGCGACTGCGGATTCAACGCATTTAACAATAACGATCACGCGGAAAATACGAGTATCCTCCACTGCCATGTGGAACATGTCGCCAATTTCTGCGAGAACGCAAGCCGTTTTACCCGCATTATCGGCAATTATTGTCTGGACGGCTGCGCCACAAGTGTTCATGGAGGTTCCACCGAAGACCCGCACAAGGTTGGGCCGACACAGGCGATTATCTCGGACAATGTCTTTGAAGGCGGAACTTTCCTGGGCGGTATTTCCATTGGCAATAACGCTACTCAAGTCATTGTCTCAAATAATATATTCAATGGCTTCAGCAAGGAGTGCGCCATCATGATCCTGGGAGGAAGGCGTGTCATTGTCTCTGGCAACCATATTGACATGACGCGGATTGGAGATAATCCTGACAATTACCGCTGCGGCATTACCGTAGAAGCGTCGAATGTCACTGTCGCCGACAACCAGATCTACGTCCGTGGAAAGAGATCCGAAAAAGTCACCGGCATACATGTTGCCGATCACGCGGTGAACATCAATATCCACGATAACCTAATCGAAAACTGTCATTGCGGATTTCGCACTGGACGCCGTCTCTACGTCCTTAAGGGCGAGAGCGGTGATTTCGAGTTTCATCACACGGAATCAGAAGTGCTGGAGGGCATTGGAGCCAATGCGTTCCGCGACAAGTCGCTTCCTTTCCTGTGTGACACTCTCACACCTTATCGCGACTGGAGTCTCCGCTGGTTGACTGGAACCCATGCGGGAAAGACATCGATCATCGAATGCTACGAAACGAAATGCCGGACAATCACGTTGAAGGAAGGTATTTCCATTGAGGCCGGTGATGGGTTTGCAGTCTATCCACGCAATGCAAACTGGCAGATCCATCACAATACCATTGTGGATTGCGCTCGCCCCGCGATTGTTGATCTGGAAGGTGTTGAAGGTGTGCGTTTCGAGGATAATGTTGTCTCTTCCACGGAGTGTCAGTGCGATTAAACTTGAGCCCGTCCACAAAAGCAATTTTTTGTGGACGGGTTCTGAATTAATTGAGAAGAATTATCTTGAGATGATTTCCGTAATGTTTTATCGTCAGGCTTCCAGTCCAGACTTTGGACTGCTGAAGCATCAGCTTTGTTTCCGGCTAAATTTATTTCGCCGCCTTTAACGGCCAAACTTCGCGTGCCCGATGAAAAAGCGGTAGCTTTGCATCCGCACTCCAAATCATTCAAATTATGACTTTGCCAGTTGGTTGCTCGCACTTCTTCCTTCTCCACTCGGCAGGACTTGCCCCGAAATGATCTTGGAAGACTTTTCCGAAATGACTGGGATGTGAAAAGCAGCATGCATCGGAGATTTCCTTTACGCTCAGCTTTGTTTTTGAGAGGAGGCCTGAAGCCTTATCCAGTCTCAGGTTTTCAAGATATCGTTTAGGGGATATTCCGTGTTCGCTGATAAACGCCCTGAAAAGAGTGGACCTGTTTATTTTCATGGACTCCGCTATTTCGTTTATGGATGGATCCGCATTAATCTGGCTTTCCAAGATGGAGATGAACGATTCCGAGATGCTTTTACCGCCAGACTGAGAACTTCTGCTCCAAGACTCTCTGCCTGAAATCATTTCCAGACAGTTGCATGCTGCTGTCATTGGCAAGAGCCCATGATATTTCCCACTCGCATAAGCTGAAGAGATTTCGTGAAGGTAACTTTCCAGTTTTCCAGGTTTTGCAACTGCGCTGTGTGGATTTTTGCGAGTGAGCCCTGATAGAGAAAGGGCTGTTTCCACTTTTCTGCCGTTTAATCTGAACCATATGTATTGCCATGGTGTTTCAGGGAAATCATAATATTCGATTTGGTCTCCTGGAAAAAACGTGAAAGTTTCTCCGGCTTTCACTTCATGTTTCTTTCCGTTCCTCTTGAATATCCCCTTTCCCTTCTGGACGGAATGTATGCAGAACATCGGGGAAGACTGTTCCCAATGGAAATCACCGCTGCTTTCGAAAAAGCCTATGTACGAAATAAATATATCCCATCCGGCTTTATCATTGAACCTGGGGCTTACAGGATATCCGTGCTGTTTGAATGTATTCATTGTTGCACCAAAATAGCTATAAATGCATCATAAATGATATTGATGTGTGTATGATTATAATATAATATAATCCATATAAGCAACAAATACTATATGGAGACGATAATGGACAAGATCATGCCGATTGAAAACATTGCTGACTGGGAGATGAGGATAAAAAGACATGATGCCTTCTGGGCTGGAGAAATAATAGATCGTCCAGTAGTGCTCATCAGCTTCCCGAAAAAGAACCCAGAAGACAGAAAACCGAGCAGTAGGAATTATCCGAACCATAAGGAGCGTTGGCTGGATCCGGAGAGGATTGCCGACACTGCGTTATTCAATGCTAGGAACACTGTTTATTGTGGAGACGCTCTTCCGGTCGCATTTCCGAACCTTGGTCCGGAGGTCTTCAGTGCATTCTTCGGAATGGAGATGGAATATTCAGAGAACACCGGCTGGGGGATTCCGAATCTGCACGACTGGAGCGACGTTTCAAAAATCAGATTTTCAAAGGACAATCCCTACTGGAAGAAAATAATCGAGATTACCGATGTCCTCCTGGAAAAGGGCAGGGGTGTTTTCTACACGGGCTACACTGACCTGCATCCCGGTGCTGACGCTATTGCCGCATTCCGCGATCCGCTCAACCTCAATATGGACATGATTGATTATCCCGATGAGGTTAAGAAGCTCCGGGGGTATGTCGATGATGTATTTGAAGAGGTTTTCAACTTCTATATGAACAAGTTGTCTGGCGCCGGTCAGGCTGTCTGTTCATGGCCTGGGATTGTTTCCTCGAAGCGCTGGCATGTGCCATCGAACGATTTCTCATGCATGATTTCAAAGCAGATGTTCGATGATGTTTTTCTGCCCGGGATTATCAGGGAATGCAGAATGGCGGAAGCAAGTATTTACCATCTTGACGGGCCGCAGGCCCTGACGCATCTGGATTCACTGCTCGAGATAAAAGAGCTTAATGCAGTGCAGTGGGTTTACGGGGCGGGCAGGGGACGTGCTTCGGACTGGCTTGATGTTTACAAAAAATGCCAGGCTGCTGGAAAGGGTATACAATTGCATGTCTTCCGTGATGAACTTGACATAATCATGGAAAACCTGAAACCTGAAGGTGTGTGGCTGGGAGTCTCGGGGGTCGAAGACGAGGAATCTGCATCATCCGTAATCAGGAAAATATCAAAGTGGAAATGATTTTAATAGAGGGTATATTCCCCTTCATTAAGTCTATAAATATATTTTTGGGGATTTTTACTAATGAAGAATATTCTGATCCTGTTTCTTGCCGGTCTTTTTGTTTCGGGCTGTGTCTCTGAAAACGCCCTGCCTGTTCCGGATAAAAGCTATGTTCCCGACATCCAGCTTAAGGAGCTCGCCGAAAAAATGGTGAATGCTGTCGACCCCAACGGTATTTACCGGAAAAGCAATTCATATTTCATCAAACAGGATTTAGTATTTGACGATAAGGTTTTCACTTTTGAAGTCACATTCAAAAACCCCGACAAGTCCAAGACTCTCACCTTTCTTGATGGGAAACTCATCCAGAAAACCGTCTGTGACGGAAGAAGATGCTGGGTAGTGGATCGCAACAATAAGAAATCCGATATTACCGGCAAGGATTTGGAACGCATTAAACTTCTTGATGAAATGTCATCACCTAAAGGAACGATCATTGATGTTTTCGGCAAGGTTGAATTCGCAGGTGAAGCAAGGATTTATGAATCACCATGCTATATTCTGTTCTGCTATCCGAAGATGGAAGACTTGGCCCCAATTGTTCTTTTTGTGAGCAAGACTGATTATCTTACGAGAAAGATTATTACATTGAAATCAGGGAAACCTTATGTAGCTGTAATAAAGAAATATGCTTTGGTCAAGGGAATAATGATTGCGTCAGAAACTGAGATGGATATCAATGACGACGGCAAGATGGAACTGATGACTCTCTCCGACTACAAAATCAATGTGGATGTCCCGGATTCGGAATTCGAACAATAGGCGATTTCAAGGATTTGAAATCGCTTATGCTTGTTGAGTTGATTTCAAAATGCAAGAAAACTGTTGTCGCGGGAATATCTCTTGTTGGTGTTCA
>CAZION010000163.1:0-15540 GCA_964540865.1 uncultured Victivallis sp. | reverse complement strand
TTTCTTGTCCTCCTTTGACATTGTTAATGTGTCAACTTATATCAGGACAAGACATTTTAATTCGATGTTCAACGTTGAATGTTCAATGTTGGATGTTCAATGTTGGATGTTCAAAACTTTGAAATTCCTTAACGTTAAATTAGGCGGCCAATGGCCGCAACTCTTACGGACCGCCAGCACCCCTGCTGGCAGTCTTCTCTTCCTCTTTTTCCTTCCGCACCTCAATGCGATGCCGGCAAGGGTGCCGGCGTTCCAACTTTGAAATTCCTATACGTTGAATTAGGCTGCCAACAGCAGTACCTCTTAATAATCTGACCATCGAACATTCAATCCGCCGCAGCGGAAACCTCCAACATCGAATGGGGAAGTAGCGCGGTGTCTATTGACCCGCGGTCTTTTACGGCGCAACTCTCGGGTCAAAGATAGACCCGAGCTACTACGGGAAAGCTAATAAAAAAGCATGGGGGAAAGTGACAGATTTAAATCATGAATTGACCGCGAAAGAATTCTGTTGGAGTTCACAGCTTTAGCGTGTCTTGAATGAAATTGTTTTTCGGAAAAACTAGAGGAGTCCTATGAGTGCAGGATTGGATTCAGGGGAATGGCTTGCATGGAAGGATTCACATGTCTTCTCGGCTTTTTTCCAGTACACACTGTCCGGTTTGAAGAAGATATCCTGATGCAGCGGTCCGGTTATTGATTCAAGAACTTCCCGTACATGTACTTTTTCAGGCGGAAGCGCCGGAAGGTATGTGATATCCTTTTCATTGTTCTCCCTTATCAGTTTGGCCTGGAGAAGGAAAGGAAGGACATCTTCTATGAAAGTTTCAGGAACTCCGGTCTGGGTGGACAAATCCTCCCTGTCAGGAGGGGGCTTCCCTTTTTCAAAACAGTCATTTATCATCAGCAGGCAGGCAAGGGCAATTTTCTGTTTATACGAAGGAGTTATATCCGAGGCGAGAAGGCGCCTCCTGAAAAGGTCGATATTCTGGACTGCAAATGCGACATGGGCTCCGAACAGAACGATAAGCCAGGCGAAGTAAAGGGCTGCGAGCATGATTGGAATGACCGCCATACTTCCGAAAAAAGTATGCATCTGAACCGCCTTTGCCACATAAATGAAACTCAGGTTGTTATTCATCTGCCAGAGTGTACCACCGACAATTCCGCCGATAACTGCCGGATATAATCTGACTTGGACATTCGGGACAATCTTATAAAATATTGCAAAGCCGAACCAGAGCGTAATATATGGAAGTATTTTCACCATTACGTAAGTCGCCGAATTATTTATCCCCTTGGCCAACATCACAAACTGAGTTCCGGTGAGCCCCATTGTAATAAATATCAGCAGGGGTAGCAGTGTGAGGCAGAGCCAGTATTGAAGGAACTGCGGCCATATTGGCCGCCCGCTTTTCGCATTCCAAATATCGTTCATCGTATTCTCAATGGTGCGGAGCATTGAATACGCGATGAAAAGGAAGGGGATTATACCGTAAAGGCCGAGTTTTCCGGCATCAAGCTTTATGAGGAGATCGGTCAGTTTCTTTACTGCAAGCTCCTTTGCGGATATTTTCAATTTGTCACCGTTGTCCCCGGCCGGAACCGACTCAAGCTGCGGGGCGACATTCTCGACAAAACTGTCGATCGCCCTCGGAATGAATTCCTCCGCCTTGTCACGCAGGAAACCTTTTGAAAAGGTCACGGCGATTATAAGGAGGGGGATCATACCGAGAACGGTCGTATAGCTGAGGGATGAAGCCATGGAAAGTGTTTTCTTCTGCATGAAATCATGGACAATCATATAGATGACACGGATTGGCGCAATAAATGGGCGGAGGAATGACGGGGCTGCGTCCTTTTCCATAGTCCAGACATCGCTGAGGAAGAACTTCTTGTATTTTCCCAATAAATCTTTTTTGCTTTTACTCATAATTCAATCACATTAAGATTTCAGGTAAAATTAAACCGAAGGCCGCCGCGAGTTCCGCAGTTTCACAGCAGGCGCCCAATATGTCACCGGTGACTCCGCCCAAAAGCCTGTCCGCCTTGATCTTCCAGTACATGAGGACAAACCATGAGAGAAGTATTGCAAGCCCCAGACTTCTCAGGGGAATCAGGAATCCTAAAGGAACAAGCCAGATGAATCCCAGGATGAGAAACACCACGGGGACTTTCCCGACAATTATTGCGCCTGTGCCTTTTTCACGGGGATAACGGCCGGTTGCCGCAAGGAGCAGCATTGCAAATCTCGCAATGACCGGTATTGCCACGAGAAATCCAAGTGGGGCCAGCGCCCTGCATACCTTCAATAGGTTCATATGCTGGTTAAGCTGTTCCCTGTAGAGCATTAAAAATCTTTCGGTGGCGTAAAACTGGCCGTAGATTATTACAAAATAAACTGCGAGCATTTTCCCGATGAAAAGAAGCGAGAGATATGCATTGGCGGCGGTTCCTGGATGCGGGTCCTTCATTATCCTGAGCCTGTCCTCTTTTGTGGAGGCGGTTGAAGTAAAGGCATCGCAGGCATCGCAGAATCCATCTATGTGGAACATTTTAGTGAGCCAGGCGAGGACAGCGACAAAAAAGAAAGCGCCAAGGATATTTATCGCGTAGGCGGAAAGCTGGGTGTTGTTTCCGAAAAAACTCAGGAGCATGAAAGGAAGCGCGGCGATAAATCCGAGGATATAACCGCAGAACGGGAAGTAACCCGAACTCCTTCCCCATTCTAAATCACCGCATACCCCCGTCTTCACAGGAATCCTTGTCAGAAGTGAAAGCGCAAGCAGAAAAGGCCTTATGATGAAATTGCCCAAAATGAAACCCCAATTATTCGTTCGCCTTTCTCCATGCTCTTATCTTCGCATCGGAAAGCCTGAAATTGACATGCAGCCCGCAAACTTTCCTGGCCTTCTCCCAACTGCCGTTGCCTAGTTTCTTCATACCGGCAGCAAGGAGATACTGATATTTCTTCCGCATGTTCGGATAAGCAAGATCCACATTCCTGCGATAAAGTTCGATGATTTCCCTTTTTATATCAGCCTTGCTCATACTTCTCCTGAGCCTGACTTTGCCATAGTCGATACCGGCTGAGGTTACAGCCGCACCCCAGTTCCTATACCTCTTAACCGCCGCCATATATAATGGCCTGTTGCTTTTCTGGGTATAGTTGGAATTCAGGGACAGGCCGGACTTTTGCCTCTTCTTTATTTCCTTGACGATTATCTCCTTTGACCATATGCGGTATTTCCTTATCGTGCCGTAATCGAGGCCGCAGGCTTCAATAGCGTGTTTCCATGAACCGAAAATCCTTTCCGCAGCCGCATAGACCGCAGAATAATTCGTTGCATAGTATGACGAATTAAGCGGTTTCCTGCCATACTTCGACATAATATGGTTTATTATTGACTTGTCATCCCATTTTCTTCTAAACATTATATTCCTCTACTTGTTTACTTTGTAATTTCAGCGCGGTGTGGACCTTTATCCGTATCAATGGGAAATACGCTGCGCCTGTTCGTCTTATACCTCAAGAGCAGATAAAGAGCCGCCCCGAAGACGTTCAAAAGAACTATTACGCACAACCATATTGTCTTATCCCATTCCTTCACTTCATAATAGATGCAGTCCACCAGCATCCACAGACAGAAAAATAATCCGATTACACAAATCACCATGCCAATCATAATTGTTTCAGGCATATTTGAGCCTCCCGATATATTGTCGCCTCTAAATTTAAAACTTAGGCCCGAAATATATCAGTCCTACCCAGTCTGTCCAACTCAAGGAATCATTTCCGAACGTGATTTTTCTGAATTCGGACAGAACTTCTCCGGTGAACTTCTTATTTGCGGCATACGATAAAGAGGAGTATTCTCCTGTTTTATAATTTATTTCGGACGGGATTGCCGCGCTACATCAAGGAGGGCTTTGCCCGCAACCCAAAAGAAGTCAGAAGACAGGAGATTGCAAAAAACTGGAGACATTTCCATGCTGCTTAATTATAATCTGAAAACAACCCTTGTCCGGCGGATCACATATGTAACCCACATAGGCAAGAAACGCAATGCATTCAAGAAGCCAGACGCCCATGCATGGTATGGACACGAGATGATCTACGTCGATTACGGCAAAATGAACCTTATACTGGACGGAGCAGAAATTACGCTCAACTCCGGCGAGTGCATATTCATACACGGTGGCGTCACGCACTCGTTCACAGGTGAGGAGAATATGCCGTTCAGCTATCTCAACATCATGTTCCGCGGCACCTTGCCAGACGATTTCTTCCAGCATGTCTTCACGGTTGACCGCAGGCTTAGAAAACTGCTTGAAGAACTGCGCGAGGAAAGCCTGGGCGAGACATTCCTCGGAAAGGAGATGCTCGGCGTTATTTTCACAGAATTAATCATCCGGTTCATGCGCCATATGAAGGCCCCGCACCAACAACATCTCACAAAACCGGCCTATCTTCAGAATTACAAGTCGGCGACAGTCGAAAAAACCATGCAGGCTATTTTTGAAAACTATTCACACCCGCTCACATTGACGAAGCTCGGACTCGCGGTTGGTGTAAGCGAATCGCATCTGCGGGCCCTGCTCCGCAAAGAGACAGGAAAAAACTTCAGTTCGATAATCCACTCCCTGCGCGTGGAAGCCGCCAAACGCCTGCTTCTTGACGGTACGATTCCAATGAATGGCATCGCTGCAGCGGTAGGTTACAGCGACCCCTCTTTTTTCTTCAAAATATTCAAACGCCTCACAGGCGTAACTCCAAAAGCATATGCCTCCAGCCTTGGCGACCCTTCCGCTGAACAGGCCATCTTTTAATGTCAATTTAATCGTATCGCCCATCAGTATAATCGAATAAGCCATTGACATGCCTCGAAATTTGCAATATAATCATCTGTAATATTAAAGGGGGGGTGAAATGAAATGCAAAGTTCCAATAAATCAGCAGGCAAAAAACTTCAATCCTGGTTGCAGGTCATTTTTCCGCACATTCACACTCATAGAACTCTTAGTTGTAATTGCGATAATCGCAATACTGGCGGCGATGCTGCTTCCGGCACTTAAAAATGCAAAGGGAATGGCAAAGCAGATAAGCTGTCTCAGCAACATGAAGCAGACAGGCCTGGCATGCTCATTGTATCTCAATGATTTCGGATACCTGCCGTCTTCTGCATGGGGTTGGAACAGGACATGGGACTGGCATCTGGGCATAGTAAATCTGGGATATCTCGGCAATGGCAATGTGCCCCCCATAGGACTTACCGCCCCTAGCGCAAACTCTACAGGAACATACTCCTATGGTCCCGTAAATGAATATAGTTGGTCTGGTCGGAAAGGCAGCGCATTAGCCTGCCCGGAGGCCAAGGATCCCTGGGTAATTTCACTTGCCGCCAACCTCAACTTGAAAGGTAATGCTCTCTTGCGTGGACCAAACTTCAAATATCCCAGCAGGCTCTCATACGTCGCCGACGCCCACTTCATAAGCTACAACATGCTGGACCTGACAACAATGGATGTCTCGAATACCTCTTCCGTCAGCTTGAGGCATATGAATGGCAAGGCATTCAATGCGTTATATGTTGATCTTCACGCTGACTCACGGAACATAAATTCGGTCACAAGATGGACTGGGCAGATGCGTTTTGGTTATGCCGATCCACCGGCTACACCTTTCTGGATGAGTGATTATTATGGAGCTTCAGTTGATGCGTCGGTACGGGATTGATTATCTATGGGAAGTTCGAAAGACTTAAACTTAATCGAAAAAACTCTTGAACATCCTTTTCTCCATTTTACAGTTGTTCGTTCTTCAACTGCTTTCAATATAGATCAAGATGATAGTCGTTGTAGTACATGTTCAATCAATTATTAGAGGAACCCATATTTATACACCACTTGGGCTAAGATGTGGTGAGGGAGATTAAAGCATTTGAATTAATCGAGGTTCCTTAAAAAAACAAGAAAGGCCTTCCGCCCTCCTGGAGGACAAATACAACCTGAGAAAGGTAAGCGTTAAGTTTGATAATCGGTGGGACAAAAAGCATGTTGGGCTTTAGCCCGACAATATTTAAATAAACAGGAGTGATCCCTTCAACAAGTTGCTTTGAATATGCCCAGGGCAGGAAAGAAAGACCACTCTGCATATAGTGTCGGGCTAAAGCCCAACATACTTCCAAGGCATGTTTCAAATCAGGAGTTTATTGTGTGCGAGTTAAAAATTAAATTAATATAACAGGAGAGTTAAATGTTGAACTGGAAGATGTCTTTGGTTGCCACGGTTTCCGCGGTGCTGTTTTCAGCGGCTGCGGCATTTGGGGTTGAACTGGTCAAGGAAGGGAAGGCTGTTGCGGAAATAGTCCTGCCAGAGAAACCATTGTCAAGTGTGAAGCTCGCTGCAGAAGATTTGCAGAAATACACAGAACTCATGTCCGGCGCAAAACTTCCAATAGTCACTAAGACTGGCGCCGATGTGAAAAACCACGTTTATGTCGGCGAAAGCGAGCTCACCAGAAAACTCGGATTCAAGCTGGGCGAATTCAAGAACAGCGGTTTCGAGATTGTCGCAAAAAACAATTACGTTATTCTCGCC
This sequence comes from uncultured Victivallis sp., assembly GCA_964540865.1. Lineage (GTDB taxonomy): Bacteria > Verrucomicrobiota > Lentisphaeria > Victivallales > GWF2-50-93 > GWF2-50-93. Next base: position 8,939 of record CAZION010000163.1, on the reverse strand, counting down.
GGAATGGATATCCAGAGGGCGCCAACACCTTATATCGGACCGGAAGGACTGAAGAAATGGCAGGAGTTCTGCGGTCAGAAATTTTCGTTCATGTCCTCGGGAGACATCGGCATTGGGAACCTTAACGGACAGCTGAATATTTTCACCAATGACGACACTGGCACCTGGTCTGCGGTGGCGGAATTGCTGGAACAGCTAGGGATGCGTTTTTATTCGCCTTCTGAAAACGGAACAATTGTTCCTGAAAAGAAAAATATTTCCATTGCCGATCAGAATTTAAAGAAAGAAGCGAAATTCGCACGGCGAGAATTCTGCTACTATGGCGCCATGAGGGATGACAGTGCCGGGATCGCATGGTTCAAGCGTCTCAAGCTCGGGAACAACAATGTCATCATCTTCAATCATACCACCTACGACATCTACAGTTCCCCTGAACAGCAGAAGCTGCATCCGGAATATCTGGCCTGCGACTCTGCTGGCAAGCCTTACACCGGGCACCCGGCTGGAGCCGGCATGCCGCGCTACAGCAATCCCGAATTCCGCAAGGCCGCAGTCATATACATGAACAAGGTGTTTGATGCGATGCCCGGGCTCAAGGGGCTGACTATCGGCCCTCCGGACGGCGGCGTGAAGATGGACGCCCGCGATGTAGATCTGTATGGCAAGCCGGATGATTCGATAAACCAGAAGGCTTCGAACTACGTCTGGGATTTCCATGTATATCTTGCCAAGGAGCTGAAAAAATCACATCCCGACAAGAAGCTCATCTACATGTCTGGCGCAGGGGCCAATGAAGTTCCGACCAATATCGTAGAATCTCCCGACAACCTCATCCTGCCGTTTGCCCAGCCATACAGCGCCAACCGGGTTATTGAAAGCACTGACCGCGCAGTGGTTGCCGCCCGCCAGAAATGGTTTGCCGCCCTGAAGAAAGCCGGACTGAAAGAAATCTCCAAGGGCCCGGTATGGGATTACTATCTCTATTACCGCACTCAGGATTTTCCCCGCTACCCGGTGTTATTCACGGAATCCCTGCAGCGTGAGATGAAGGAAATGCTTCCGTATTCCGACGGTAAATTCATTGAAATACAGCCTGAACAATACAAGGTGGAAGGGGAGAAGTTCCCTCGCTGGCGTCTGGGCGTACCAGGATTGATGCATCTGATGGTTTACTGGCAGAGCAAGCTCTTCTGGGATCCGGATCTTGACCGCAGGAAGATGCTTGACGAATATTACGATCTGTATTTCGGACCGGCCCGGGCGGAGATGAAGGAATTCTACGAGTTTGCCGAGGCTGTATGGACGCGCCAGGAATCCAGGAGCGTGACGCCAGACACTGGTTTTCTCAAGGAAAAGGATGTGGAACGCTACTTTGAAATCCTGAAACGGGCACATGAAAAAGCCGGAGCCGGCACGGTTTATGAAAAGCGAATTGCGCAGATGGAGGAGGAAATGGCGTCGATCAGGAAATTTTTCCCGAGCCTGAAGCGCATCGGTCCTAGCTTCGAGGCGCATCATGCCCCTGCGCCGTTCACCCTCGACAGCAACCTTGGCAAATACCCTGCCGAGTGGCGTGTGCCATTGCGCGACAATACGACCGGAGATCTTCCAACGGCCAACAAGACCGAGGCAGTTCTTGCCATGACGCCGGACAATTCGTCATTGATTGTTGGTGTAACTTGCTATGAGGACAATATGGACAAGCTCAAGGCGGACTGCAAGCTCAACGACACATTCAGCATCTTCGACGATGATGTGGTGGAAGTATATGTCAACACACCGGAACGCTCATATTTCAAGATCGTGGTCAATCCCAATGGCGCCATCTGGGATGAGAGTACGGATGTTTCGATTGTGGACCGTGACACCCTCCCGATTCTGTGGAATCCAGGCACCAAGGCGGTTGTCAAAAAGGAGAAAGACCGTTGGATGGTTGAAATCATGATTCCGACCAAGGATTTCGGCAAGAACGGCCCAACCGAAGCGCATCCCTGGGGAATTGAGGTCGGGCGTTCCCGTTTTGCCGCGGGGTGCGGAGGCGTTGCCCAATCAATCGCGCCTACGGCCAGCTCGTATGCCACCTTGAATCGCTGGGGCAACCTCTATTTAAAGTAATCGAAATGGGGGAAAAATCAAAAAGCCAGCTTTATGCAGGTACATCAAAAGTGGATATCACCCCAGTGGAGGAGGCGTTTATCGTTCCCAATGGTGGTTGCGCCTTCCGCTTGCCGGACAATGTCAACGGTGAAGAGACACTTCCGAAAAAAGTCCTTGATCCAATTTGCGCGCGAGTTGTCGTGCTCAAGAACGAGCAAACATCCGTGGCTATCGTCTCCTTGGATCTCATTCTCTTTTCTTCAAAGAAAGTGATCGATGAATCCAAGAGAAAATGGAAGCTGGATCACGTAATACTCAGCAGCACGCATACCCATTCATCAATGGTGCCTAGAGGATTGTGCCCGACTCCAAAAGGTTGGCATGCCTGGGAGGGAGTAATGGACGAACCAGCGGCGTTGGTGGACTGGCCAGGCTTCTCCGAGGATCCGTGGTATGCGAAAACTGAGGCAAAGGTAGTCGCTGCAATCGGAGAAGCGATGAAGAATTTATTTCCCGCACATATAGTGTCGGGCAAGGGACCGAGCGAGAGCGGCTACATGGCTCATAACCGGCGGCTTGTAGGAGCGGATGGAAAAGTTACCGCCATGTGGGACAATCCGAAAAGACTGCCGACAAAACCGGTTGATCCGACAGTCGGGTTCATCCAGATTAACGATGATACGGACAAGCCCCGTGCCTTTCTAGTTCACTTTGCCTGCCATCCCGTAGGCCTGATGGGCTCAGGATTTCTTTCCCGTGATTTTCCAGGCGCCATGGTGGATTATGTTGAAAGGGAACTGGGCAGTGATTGCATGGCAATGTTCCTCCAGGGAGCCCAAGGTGATCAGGATCCCTATGATATGCAGCTTATAGATGAACAAGGTTTTAATGTAATGCGGCAGGCCGGAATATCACTCGGGAAAGGAGCCCTGCGCGCGGCGAACATCATAAAGACACAGCAGGATAAAAAGAACACATCCATCGAAGTGAAAGAGGATTTGGTCAAGATCCCCCTCCGGAATGGAAGCAACGTAATGGATGTCGCGATCATGACGGTCGTGATAAACAACGACCTGGCGCTTGTGAGTGTGCCAGGGGAACCTTTTATCCAGCACCAGCTAGATCTGACAAGGAACTCATCAGTCGCCAACACTTTTCTACTCGGGATTGCCTATACCGGCAAAGGCTCTCCGTTTATTCTTTATATACCGACCGCACAAGCCGTAAAAGAAGGCGGGTATGGCGCAACGGCAAACAGTTTTGTGGCAGCAGACGCGGGAGAGAAGATAGTAGCTCAGGCCCTTGCTTCCATCAAGGAACTTAGTGTTCGGTTCCGGCCGCATTATTGAGGAATCCCACGAATTCCCTCTTTTCACTGGCCTTCATATAGGCTTCCATAGGAGTGATTACTTCCTCCCTGACAAGCTTCTTAAGCACTGAATCCATGGTGCACATCCCCATGGCTCCATTGCTCTCAATAATATTGCGGATGTTGTTAATCTGCCCTTCACGGATTGTATTTGGAAGCGCATCCGTCCAAAGGAGCACCTCGTGAACCGCGACACGACCGTTGCCGTCAGAAGTGCGGCAGAGCAGCTGCGAAATCACATCCCTCAGACATTGCGACAACATCGTCCGGATCTGAGGCTGTTCATTTGCAGGGAAAGCGTCAATGATTCGATCGATAGTCTTGGGTGCATTATTGGTATGGAGAGTACCGAAAACCAAAATGCCCATAGATGCGCATGTCAAAGCCAGCCTGATCGTCTCGGCATCACGCATCTCGCCCAGAAGGATTATGTCGGGATCAGCATGCATTGCGCTCTTCAGCGCCGAGGCGAACGTTGAACTGTGAATGCCGACCTCACGGTGGACAATAACAGATTTCTTGTTCTGGTGCACAAACTCAATCGGGTCCTCGATGGTTATAATGTGCTTGCTGTGATATTCGTTGATATAGTCAATCATCGCAGCCATTGTCGTGGACTTGCCGCTTCCAGTGGGGCCTGTAACACAGACCAACCCGTTCTTCAGCTCACACACCTTCTTAAGCACGCTTGGAAGGTTAAGATCGGTCATGGTCAGGATCTTCGTAGGTATCTGGCGGAACACCGCCGCCTTGCCATGATGATTGTTCAGGTAGTTGGCACGGAAGCGGGCGAGCCCCGGTATTTCGTAGGCGAAGTCAAGATCCTTGTTTTTAAGGAAGTGCTGCCAGCGGACAGGAGGGCAAATCTCCTCGAGAATAGTGTCGACCTGATCGCTCGACATGGGCGGTTCGTCAATCGGTTCAAGACTCCCGTGTATCCTGATCTTCGGGCTGAGGCTGACGCTTATATGAAGATCCGACCCCTTGTTATCCAGCATGAACCTCAGGAATTGATCTAATTTAGCCATTATCAAAACCATCCTTTTTTCTTGTTCTTGTCAACACCGGCTGCGGCAGCAGCCGCAGCTGCTGCATCTGCCGCCAGTTTCAGCTGAACCTTGTGCAGATATTCGTTGTCTGTAATATTTGAAACCGTTGTCTCATATGAAATAACCCCCTGCTCAAACAGTTCAAAAACAGACTGGTCCATCGTGCACATGCCTTGGCGTGTGCCCGTCTGCATAACCGCCTTCAGCTGATGCGTCTTCCCTTCGGAAATCAGATTGCTGACGGCAATATTGCCAATCACCAGCTCGCACGCGGCAACAAGCCCCCCCTCTTTACAGGGCAAAAGGCGCTGGCAGATAATCCCGCGCAAACTGCCGGCCGTCATTGTCCGAATCTGCTGCTGCTGCGACGGGGGAAATACATCCAGAACCCGATCAAGCGTGCTTGCCGCATCATTGGTATGAAGGGTGCCTATGACCAAATGTCCGGTCTCTGAAGCTGTAATGGCCATTTCTATCGTCTCCAGATCGCGGAGTTCGCCGATCACAATGATATCGGGATCTTCCCGGAGAGCGCCTTTCAGCGCAGTCGCAAATGATTTGGTATGGCTGACCACTTCGCGCTGGGTGACATTGCAGCTTAATGAAGGCTGGATGATCTCCAGAGGATCCTCAATCATCACCACATGATCCTTCCTCTTCTTGTTCATGACATCCACGAGTGCAGCCAAGGTGGTGGTTTTGCCGCTGTTCACCGGTCCTGTAACCAGAATAAGCCCATTGTGGTGGTCGAGCATCTTTGAAATATTCTCACAGTTGCTTTTTGAGAAACCGAGTGTATGAAGCTCGCGTATCTTCTCTGGAATCATACGGTATGTTCCCGCAACACCGTCCTTGTGTTCCATGATATTGGCGCGTACACGGTTACCGGTTCCAACTGACATTGCGAAATCAAGATCCTTCTTCTGATCAAAGATGGCTTTATTTTCCGGTGAAAGCAGAATCGTGTTCAAACGATATGAATCTTCAGCGTTCAAAACACTGCTGCCGAATTTCTCCACCTTGAGGTTGAGTCTGAGAAAGGGAACTGAGTTCGCCGAAAGATGTAAATCGCTTGCCGAGAGATGGCAAATGGAATTGAACAGCTGAAGCATCAAGTTCTTTAACTGGGGGTCTGAAAGGCTGGGAATATTCTCAAGCGACGGGATCTGATTGTCAACTGAGAACACCGTAGCCGGAGCCTGCCCGCCGGTCGCCTGAGTACAGGCATATTCTATGATTGCCTGAATCTGGTCAACGTCCCTGGATAAGCCATCGTCCAGTATTTTCTGTGCAAGCGCAAGAAGCTCCACATCATCCCCGCATGCATCAATCAGTTTTTTACAGATATCAACAGGCAGAATGTGATTCTCAATCACGGCTGCAATAAACCATTGCACACTTAGTTCCACTATTATACTCCATTAACGTTTCTTGTGTCAGAAAAAAAGTAAAACTATAATATGCATCAATTCCGATTTTTCAATTTCACCAATAAAAAAACCAATCATTTAAAGGGCACCCCAGCGTATATCGGACTGAAAGACCTGCGGAACACTCAGCCGGCAAGTCAATCGAGTTTGGATATTGCCGTGGCCTTGTATGCCGGCGGAGTGGTTTTGCTTATGGATATCATCGGCCGAGGATATTTCATGCCCTTGTCCTCGTCATGCCAGCGCTTCACGAACTCATCGCATGGTAGATATGTATTGTTTCCAAGCGTTGACGGATCCATGAAATAGATGTTTCTGCTGTCATAGCCTATGGCGACGGCATAGTGCCCGTCAGTATGCGTGATGGCTCCTACTTCCAGGAGATCAGCTCAAAGTGATTATTGAATAGATTTTGCTTGGAACGGGAAACTCGCCAGCAATTTACAAAAGATAAATCTGAAAAAATAAATATATCTTGACGCAAGGCAAAATATTGCCAGTGCACAAGCCCCCCGAAAGTCTGAACATCCGCCACCATTCCAAAAACCACGTCATTACGGTCGAGAACCGCCTGATAGACTTCCAGGATCACGTCATATGTGAATTTTGGGAGCTGTCCGAGTAGTTCACGAATTTAAACATTACTTATGATATTCGTAATGTTCAAGTTCTTCCTGTAAACATGGAATATCCATTGGCATACCACCGGAACGGATTGATTCGGCTCCTGCACAGCCGACAGCAACGCTGTAACGGGCTGCCTGTGGAGAGGAATTCGGGAGTCCTTCGCCACGCAAGACGGCAAAGAAACTTCTGACGATAGCCGGATCTGAACCACCATGACCACCCTTGACCGGAGGAGTGCGAAAAGTTGCGTCGCCATGAAGCCGGAACGCATCCACTTTCCGATCGTTCCAAAGCTCTATGGTAGTGTCTTCATGATGATCTCCATAGTTTTCAATCCGCCCCTTGGTTCCGATAATGGTGTAGTTACGGCAGGAGTCAGGAGTGTAGTGGCATTGCATGTATGTGGCTAAAACACCGTTGGCAAGCTGCATGTTGAGCATGCTGGTGTCTTCAACGTCAACAACCTGATTGAAATCTTTTTGCTGGAGAGGCGGCCAATTGGAAATATCACATGTGGTTTCAACAGGTTTATCCGAATCATTTTCGCGCTTTGGCAAATTTCCATAAACGGAAAGGGAGCCCATTCCGTTGACTCGCCTGGTATAAGAGCCGGCCAGCCAGTGAATCACATCAATGTCATGTGCGCCTTTCTGGAGAAGGAGACTGTTGGAATATCTGCGCTCGGCATGCCAGTCATGAAAATATGCATCTCCGCCGTAACTGATGAAGTGGCGGCACCATATCGTCTTTACTTCGCCAATGGCCCCGCTGTCAATAAGTTCCTTCATTTTAAGGACAAATGCCATATAGCGCATGTTGTGTCCAAGTACCAGCTTTGTTTTGTTTTCATATGCAGCCCGCAGGATTCGATCAGCGCTTTCAACCGTAATGGCAATCGGCTTCTCAAGATAAACTCCTACACCATGATTGAGTGCGAAAACCGCATGTTCCTCATGGCAGAAATCCGGAGAGGTCACGAAAACCCCGTCGAGTTTTTCTTTCTCTATCATTTCCCGATAGTCAAGATAACAATTCGGCACGGTTTTTAGTTTTTCCTGAATCCTGGCTTTGAATCGGTCAAGCTGATGGTTAGAAATATCGGCTCCGGCCACAATCTCGACATTGTCTTCCTCCTTGAGATAATTGTCTCCAAGGCAGCCTCTGCGACAAGTTCCGATAATACCCAATCTAAGTTTTTTCATGTTTCCCTTTACATTAACCTGAGAAAATTCCAGAATTCTGTTTTTAGCAATGGTCACACCATCACTTACTGTCGAATTTCAAGGCGGCCTGCAATACCAGGGATATAATCCATGACGGGTTCCACGGGTTGAATCCGCCCCGCCAATCCTTTATGGAATATGGTCCCTGATAATAGTTTGTCTGATTGAACTGCTCACCCTGTTCGCCGGGTGTCGGATATCCCCAATGTCCCGGATATTGCGCAATCCCATGAGTCCATGCATCCATAACCCCTTTGCCAATTTTTGCAAAAACCTCATCTCCTGTGATTTTTCCGAAATCATATACCTCATAGGCGGGAAAAAACACGTCGAGATGCATGTTCTGGACGCTTACCCCGGGCCAGAAAACTGAATTAAAACCATTCTTGCCGCAGATGCTTTCATTCCTAAACTTCACGTCCCATAAATACACATAAGTGCAAATCCATTCAGCAGCGAGCCTGGCGTACTCGGCAAAAATGCTGTCGCCGGTCAATTTGAACGCGCGGTACGCCGCCAGGAAAAAGTATATTCCGGACTCCTTGTCCTCGCAGGATGCGTCAAGAGTGGCCCTGCTGAACGGGCGTTCCATGGTTTCTCCGAACAACTCATAATATCGTTTCAGTATTTTTATTCCCCGTTCCGCCAATTCCGCATTCCCAGTCACTTCCGCAGTCGCAATTAGCCCAGCGACACATGACGTGCCGCCTCCAGTAATCAGGTTTTCATTTGCCTGTCCCTGTAAATTGAAAAATACGGGATAAATCCCATCTGCAGTAAGTCGTTTATCCGAACAGAGGAATCTCGAAATACCTGTGAGAGTATCATTCCACGATTCCTTAACCGTCATGTTGTTTGATTGCAACAGCATCACGCAGTCAGCGAAATTCGAGAGAGATTCTCCAGCCATTCTGCTGCTTAAAAGCGTTGTCCTTCTGCCTGCGTCGGCATACCATGCCTTGTCAAGCAAATCATAATAATGATATTTCATGCCGCGAACATCAGGAAACTCTGGTGCCTTATCGAAACAGTCCATTACCGCCAGCCCCTTGTCTATCATGGACTTGTCATTATCCCTGATTCCAAGGTTCAGAGCGCACCACGCCAATCTTAATGACTGCCCTGTCCAGCCGAACAGGTAACC
>CAZION010000162.1:0-15916 GCA_964540865.1 uncultured Victivallis sp. | reverse complement strand
AAAGAAAATCAAAGCCGACCCAAGGGTCGGGGAATTGGACCCAACTAAGATTAAAATAGACCATGCCAGTCCTTTAAGTCAAGGTTTCAGCCCAGCAGAAACTATAGCGTAATTCTCCTAACCACTGCTGCATCGTCACGCTGGACGGTGCGGGCAAAGCGGATGGCGGGAACGCCGAAGAGCATGCAGTAGTACTTGTGGTCCGCCGGCAGGCCTAGCGCCGGCTTCAGTTCCGGCAGGGCTTCCAGCAGCCACTTCACTAACCCGCACCATACTGTCCCGACTCCGGCGGTTTGGGAGATCAGTTCGAAATAGGCCAGGGCTATGGCAATGTCCTCCTGCGGGCATGGTGCGTCCTGCGGTGCCGACACGATCAGAAGATGAGGTGCACCACGGAGGATAATGTCCTGCTTGCGTTCGAACCAGGCTGGCACCGCCTCCAGGATATATCCCGCGCTTTCAGCCACCCTGCCGTCCTTTATGGCCTGGCGCAATTCGTTCAGCGCCTTGTCGCGAAACCGTCCCATGACCGCCTTGTCATCAATCACGGTAAAAGTGAGTTCGCGCCGGTTGACACCGGTGGGCGCATTGGCCACGGTTGCGAGAAGGTTCTTGAGCAACTCTGGCTCCACGTTTTCATCGCGGTAGTGGCGGATGCTGCGACGACCTCTGATGAGAGTTGCCATCTGACTCAGCGGAGGCATGCCTCCGGCCTTAAGTTCCAGGCTGTCGCCGGGATTGTGGCCAAGGATGGAGACGGCGCCAGCGGGGCAGACTGCCAGGCAGTGCTGGCATTGCAGGCAGTTCTCCTCCTGTTCGGGTTTGATGCTGGGCAGTGCCTTTCCATTCTGTTCGATGATCTCGGCAATGCAGTCCTTCGCGCACTTGCCGCATCGCACGCAGCGTTTATCGTCGACTATGAAATTGAGCATGATAGACTCCTTATTATTTAGATTCAGGTCTGTTACTACGATAACGGTACATCATCAATACGTCACAGCATATACGCCTACATTCTTTTCCGTATAGCTCTCACAAACGTGCTCGAACAATGCAGTACATTTCTGCTTGTCAAGCTCCGGTGTGTAGGCCTTGGGAAGTCCGGCATCGAGTGTGTCCTCGATTGCAAGGCCGGGTTGAGGGTTCATTATCGTTATCCTTGTCATGGCCAAGATAACGATAATGAATGAACCACTCGCGGTAGAGGGCGCGCGCCATGAACTCCAATATCTTGATCCGCCGCTGGCTGTTCTCCATCAGTTCGTCGTAGGCCGAAAGAATACCCGCGATGCGTCGATGCGGAGGCGTCTTTCGAAGTAGGTGCTACCCATTGCATATGTCAATATGAGCGTTCAAACCACGCCATGTATTCCGACATTACAGACTCATCCCCCAGGATTTCCATGCCTAGATATAGAATGAGCCGGTTGGGGCTGTGTTTCATGGGGTCGAGTATTTTCAATGCCTCTTTCGGCGAACTCCTGTGGCAGGATATGAGATATGCAATGGCCGAACTCCTGGAGACACCTGCGGTGCAATGGACGGCAATATGTTCCTTGGACATCGCCCATTTGAGGATTCTAATGATGTGCTCCTTGGTGGGGACTGTGTACCCGTCCTGCGGAGCGACAATGTCATCAAAACATTCTATAATCACGTCTCCGTAGTTGTTGTGGCATTCGTCGAAGTCGTCATATGTGCCGTGTGCCAGGTCGGTACTCCTGATGCTGACAATGTTTAAGCTGGTCTGTTTTTCCTTTATCAGACGGGTTATCTCCCGGAGACTCCAAATTGTTATGTCATTGTTTCTCTTCATTTTGACCGCTTTGTAATTTAACCCACCCAGATCAGGCAGACCGTGTATATGATGCCTCGCCCTGAACAAGCAGCTAAGGGCGGATAACTAATGATTTTATGCAGATAATATAAACAGGGAAATGGATATTTTAAGCCCTGCATGCAATTTCTTTGCTCAGGGCCATTGCGGGCAAAGCGGATGACGGGAACGCCGAAGAGCATGCAGTAGCACCTGTGGTCCGCCGCGAAAGACAATGTCCTGCTTGCGACTTGATATTGAAGGTTTCCGCCTTACTCTATGCTTTAGGAATAACACTTTTATGCGTAATAACATTACAAAGACCATGCCCAAATTTGATTTGCCTGAAATCAATGCGGCAAAAAGAAGACATTGCCTGACCGTTTGCGTAGGAAAGGACATGGGATTGATGATACCGATAGAAGGTACAATGTCAATAGGCCGTAATCCCGAATCATCTATTTCCCTTGACGATGAGCTGGTCAGCTGGGAGCATTGCCGTGTTACCAATTCTAATGGAATCATCACATTGCATGATAATAATTCCAGGAACAGTGTTTTTGTTGACAACTTGAGCGTTGATGATTGTGTTCTGAATGTTGGTTCCAATATCCAGATTGGCGATACCGTCATGAAACTTGAACTCCTGAGTGACCAGGAAGTAGAGCTGCGGCAGAGTCTTTATCACCGTGCCAACTTTGATCTCCTAACCGGCTGCTACAACCGTCATTATTTCGAGGAGATTGCAAAACAGGAGCTTTCCATTTCCAGACGGGAGCATACATCTTTGAAGTTAGTCATGATTGACATTGACTATCTCAAGAGAATAAATGATACATACGGCCATTTGGCAGGGGATTGCATATTGCATGAAGTGTCGGGCATAATACAGGATTCCATCAGGACCTATGATTTGCTTTGCCGTTATGGCGGGGATGAATTCATACTGCTTCTGAGGGGTGCGGTATCTCTTGGTGACACTGAGAAACTTTGCGAACGGATTCGCACACATATCCAAGACAGGAATTTTGAATACAGAGGTATCACCATTAACCTTACAATCTCCATTGGGGCATGCTTTCAGGATGACACAAATGAGCTGACACTTGAAGATATTATCGCCAAAGCCGACAAGGCGTTATACGATTCTAAGAGATCTGGCCGAAACAGGAGTACCCTGATGAAATAAGATGGGGATTGAACCCTTAGCACAGAGTTATGGCCCGCAACAAGACGTACAATGACAACGGCCAGACTCTCAAGTTCAAGAAGACCAGTTTCAAAGAAGCGGATCTGAGTAATTACAGGAGCGGACTGCTTGTCCAGGCGATCAAGACACTCGGACAGGAGCTTTTCAACGAGGGTATCAACGAATCTGCCCAGGCTTACATTAGGGAGAAAATTCTGGGGGAAATCAAAGGCCGTATGGGCTATGTGCAAAAACATTGGCAACATCTCCATGGCTGGGCGTGTTCCCGGCCTGCGGATCGGTGTCAACAAGAGGAGTATTGAACACGTCTCTCTGCAAGGCACGGGGCAGCTCGGAGAGGAAAGGATTATGGTGTTCCGGATTTGCATCGAAAAGCAGGGCCGCAGTCCTTGAAAAAACAGCCGCCGAACGTTCTGCGACAAAGGTTCCGTGATTCCCCTTCCTGACAAGCAACCCCCTGGCAACAAAGCCCCCAACAACTTTATTGACGGTCATATGCGAGAGCGAATATTTGACGGCAAGCTCCCTTTCCCCGGGAATGCGGTAGCCCGCAGGTATCTTCCCGGAAACTATTTCAGCTTCAAGCCGAGCAATTCGAATTCTATCAGGTTTATTCCAGGGGTTGTAAGGCTCAAGGCTTTCCGCAGGGAACTCAGAGGATGGAGGAGAATGCGACTAAACTTGGCGGAAATCATCTAATCCCATCTTTATTATATGCATTCTGCGTTTCATGCCGATAAGAATGACACCTGCAATAACAAGTATTATGCCCCCTGCGTTCAGCATTGAGATCCGTTCGCTCAGGATAAGCCAAGCCATGACAATGGTGAAAACAGGAGTCAGATATTGCATGACATTGAGCAGTGACAGATCAATCTTGTCCATCGCCTCGAACCAGGCGAAAAACGCCAAAGCCGTAGGGAATATGGCAATATAGGAAATCACGCACCAAGCAGATCCGGTATCGGGCACTATTCTTTCTCCAGGCAGGATCATAAACAGCAAAAGGAGCTCAACCGCTCCTAAAAGCATAGTCCAGGTTGTTACTGCAAAACCGCCGAGCCTCTTAACTGCATTTTTCCCGAAGACCGAATATATCGCCCAGCAGCATGCCGATGCGAATATGATCAGGTCACCGGACAAATGCTTGGGATCGTAGGCGAATCCCCGAACGCTTATCACATCCACCACCAAGAGGCACCCGGTTAAACTCACTATGATTCCAAGGAACTGCATGAAAGAGGCTTTTTCCCCTATGAAAAGACCTAGGAGGAAAATCACTACGGGATTTATCTGCATAATCATGGAAGTGTTTATTGCAGTAGTAGACTGCTGTCCGAGAAACAATAGCGCACTCATGCCGACAACTCCGAAAACAGCTAGGAATGCCAGCTCCGGGATATCTTTTATTTTTATCGTGAACAGCTTTTTCCGCATGAAGAAATATCCGAACAGGAACAAAACTATCCCGCCGGCAAAAAAACGAAAGAACGAAAGTGAAACAGGATCAATCACCCTGTCACGCATAAGGTAACGGGCGCATACAAACGTAGTGCTCCACAAGAAAGCACTTGTCAGAGACCAAAAAACACCGGCATAAAAATCGGATTTGCATTTCATATCTTCCATATTCCGGCTCACCAATCATCCGTTCTAAAGCATGAGGCGGGAAATTCCTCCTTGTTGAACAGGTTGCCGATCGGATTTTCAGCCCATCCGTATCGGACCGCCTTTGGATCCGTAACCTGAGCGCTGGACACCACCACCGAATCTCCCTTTATCTGTGCATCGGCCCAGACGAATTTCCGGTCGGAACCGGCGATGGAAAAGCCCTTGAGCTGGCCGTCTCCTGCAGAGAGGCCGCTTCCGACATTGGTAAAGTAAGTGGTTGCCTTTCCGCCTTCGAATTCAGCCCGGCTGAAAATCGGCCCAGAGTATACGAGTGATTCACCGTAGGCAATTGCCCGCGCAGCCAATGCCAACCGTTTCCCGACATCTGCTTTCTTGCGCGGGTGGAGATCGGCCTCACAAATGTCGGTGGTCACCACCATCGCAGTATTCTTCACATTGAGCGTCCGCCTTTGCGCATCACGAACTTCCGCCCATGAGCTTTCAACAGGGTCTTTCTGCTGGCCGCCACCAGGGGCGAGCTGCACATAGAGGAAAGGGAAATCGCATCCCCAGAGCGAACGCCATTCCCCTATCATAACTGGAAAGAAATCCTTGTATGTTTCAGCATGAGTTATCCCTTGGAAATCCATCGCTTCATTCTCTCCCTGATACCAAATGACTCCGCGCATGGCGAAAGGCGCCAGAGGGAAGACCCTGCCGTAAAAGTAAGGTCCAGGATAACCGTCCGACTCAAAAGAACCGGGCCATGGGGGCGGTTTAGTCCCGTCCACTTTTGACTTGGCCAGCGCCTGATCATAGGCCTCCCGTTTTTCATCATATGCTTTTTTTCTTTCCGGATATGTCTTATAATCCTCCAGGGTCCCTTTGAAAATCGGGTTGGCGTTCATGGTTTCGGCGCTAATCCATGAGCGGATCGGACTTGACCCTTGGGCGGTCACGATCAAGCCGACTGGCACATTCAGTTTTTTATACAGCTCCCTTCCGAAAAAATATGCGACTGCAGACAAGTCGCCTGCCGTATCCGGCGTGCATTCACGCCAATTCAGAGAACCGCACGGGATAACTTGCTGTCGGCTGGAAGCCGTCCCCTGTATCGTGAGAAACCGGATGCCGGGATATTTTGCATCGGCAATTTCTTTTACAGCATCATTTACCATCTTAAGCCCGAATTGCATATTGGACTGTCCGGAACAGATCCACACTTCGCCAACCATGATGTTCTTGATCGTGGCAGAGGAACCGCCCTGAGTTATTTTCATCTCATGAGGCCCGCCTGCGGGCAAAGGGTTAATCTTCACCAGCCATTTGCCGTGCGCATCAACCTCCGTGTCCTTCATGGCGCCCGCAAATTCCACTGACACCTTTTCCCCTTTCCTGCCGCCGCCCCAAACCGGCAACTCCATATCCCGTTGCAACACCATATTGTCACGGTAAACACCGACAACATCGACACCGGCATATGTTTGCTGGGCACAGATTGACATTGAGATCAGAACTGACATCAAAAACATCTTAAGCATTTTATTCTTCCTTAATTTCGTTTTGCTGATATCCATGACTCACAGAAGCCGTTTTCAACTGTTTAAATCCCTGTATAAATTAATCAGGAAATCCCGGTTGTCGGCGGAAAGGTATCTCATCGTACCACCCATCCGGCTGAATGTCTTGCAATAGCGCAGGTAATACGCCGGATTATCCATAGGCGGTTCGCCAGCCCCTCCCCAGTCCCAGGTGCTTTCCGCAAGATCAACAACCAACATGAAATGGTTGTCGATATGTTTCCCTTTCTGAATTAAAAGGTTCTGTGACATTGAAAGCGATTTCTCGAATATCATCGGCGACATTACGGCAGAACCAACGGAAAGATAAACTCCACCGTCAAGGTTGCTGACCTGTTTTGCGAACACCAGGAAATCACGGAGGGCCGTCCGTCCAATCGCGGCGCCATGATTCATGGGATGGTTGTAGATGATGTCGTGTCCGAACATCGGATGTCCGGTGAACGAAACTCCCAACCTGTAGGCTGCGGCTTGCACACTGTATTTCTTGTAAGGATGCAAAATTTTCATTGGTCCGGAGGCCAATGAAAATTTGTTAATGACAAAAAGTAAATCTGCGGCAGCCGCTGATTTTTCCAAGTCCTTAGTATTCCCGATCGCAGCCAGGAGTTCTTTGGCGCCTGGAATATCGAGGCATTCATTCTGGATCATCGAACCTACGGACTCCCCGTATCCAAGCCCTTCGTAGGCTCCCACTATAATTGCCAGGTTTATGAAAAATCCGGGCTCCTGCCAGATCCCGAATTCACCCTTCTTGACATTTGTCCCGACATCCTCGCTAGTGTTGCCGTGATATGAAGATTCCCAGTCGTGGATTATTCCAGCGCCGTTTGTCGCAAGATGAGTAACCCAACCATCCTCGATCAGTTTTATCAACACCGGCGAAAGACCGTTCTTGATAGAGTGCGCCCCGAAAGTGAGCATCACCGACTTCCTGTTCTTTCTGGCTTTCCTGATCCGGCCAGCTGTTTCTTCCAGAAGATTGGCATCGTCTCCCTTGAATCTCCTGACCTTGGAATCGACAGTGAGATGATCCCTCTCAATGTTGACCTTGCTGTACCTTTCCTTCAAGGATTTGATCTTGAGCCTGTCCCTGTCTATCATTGAATATGGCATAGTTCCCCTACGATAAATTCAAATTTTGAGTATTTTACAAAGAATGTCAATCTGTGAATAATCAGGTATAATGATATCGGCGCCAGCACGGATCAGACGGCTTCGCTTCTGCTGGTTCAGCCCAAACCTGCGCACTTCGTCGCTTGCAATCCCGACCGCAAGTCCGCCGCGCTTGTTGATCTCGCGGAGCTCTACCGGCCCATCACCAAACGCCACAATATGCCTGGCGTTTTCAACGCCGATGTCCTTGACTATCCTGTCCATCACTATTTTCTTCGCTTCCTTTGTCACATCCCCAACTGCACCGTAAATCCTACCCTCAAAGAGGCTGGCATATCCAAGGGCCTCCGCCTCCTCGACGACATCATCCTCGTCCGATCCGCTCGCCATGTAAAGCTTGATTCCGGCCCCGTGAAGCTTGTTTAGGAACGGGACAACACCCTTGATCGCGAAATCATCGATGTTAAGCTCGCCGCGCATGAGCTTCCCTATCCTCTTCCTCACAAGCTCAAGGAGCGCCTCATTGTAAATCTTCTTGTAGCCTGACTCGTCCAAGACTTCTTTCTCCGGGACAAAACCGAACTCCCTGACAAGTTTCACGAGCCCCTGCATCTGGACCAGCGTCTGGATCCCGGTGGTGCTGTCGATGAATTTCCTGACCCGTCCCAGCACCTTGTGATATGTGGATTCGTCCGCCGTTGAGTAGACGGGCCCAAGGATGGCCATCATCATCATCGGCTCCATGATCTTCTCCCATCCTTCGCGCAGAACGGAGATAGTGCCGTCATGGTCGAAAATAGCATGTGATATCTTCTCAATGCATATCGGTTCGCGGACGATCTCGATCTCTGAATTCCTGTAATACTTTGCCGACCGCATGTCATCGGCTTTTTCAGGCGTGAAGATGTAATCGGCGTCAGTTCCGATCTTCCTTATCTCGTCAGGTGACGCAGTTCCTGTCTGATAGAGTTTCTGGACCGTGACTCCGGCGGTGAAATTCCCAAATGCCGCAGCGGTAACCGGATCTGCTCCGCCCGCCATTGCGGCTGTTATTCCGGCGAGCATGCTGTCGCCTGCGCCCACAGGATCGGTCTTTTCAATTATGTGAAGTCCTGGAACCACCGTTATTTTCTTTTCTTCGACAACCAGGCATCCCCTGTCGCCTCTTGTGACAAACAAAGTCTTCATCCATTTTTTACATAGTTTTGCACCTGCCGATTTCGCATCCTCCTCGGTTATCACATCGTCAGGGGCGCAACTGCGACCGCAGAGTTTTGAAGCTTCATATGAGTTGAGCTTCCTGATTGTGCCCACATAGAGATCACTGCAACTGCGGCTGTCAAGCAGGAAAAGTTTTTTCTTGTTCCCGCATATCAGCTTCTGGAGCCCTCTCTGAAAGGTCTTTGAAAGATGTATTCCGTTGGGAACCTGCTGGTTTATTATGACCGCGTCAAGATTTTTCATTTCTTCGGCAAGCTGTGAAAGCAGCTTCTGCGCGACATCTTCTGAAAGCCTGTTGTAGTTGCCGAAATCAATCCGGTTTACTTCGGCACCGTTTTCAATAGGCTTGATATAGACATGAGTGTCCCACTTGTCGCCCTGCTCCAGCAGCCCGTCACAAGTTATTCGGAGCGTCTTCATCAGCGATCGCATCTGATGGCCGAACGGATCTCGTCCGGTCACTCCAAACACCGAGACGTTTTTTACGCCTATAGACTTCAGGTTATTTGCGACATTACCCGCGCCGCCGAGGCTGTAGAACTGGTACTTGACCGGTTTTGTCGGAATCTTGGTCTCAACGGACATATCCGATTTATCCTTGTCTATGTTCCAGTAGACATCAAGGCAGAAGTCGCCGATTATGCCGATCCTGACATTTTTGACATTCCAGAGGATTCCCTCAATATCTATTTTAAACATAAAACAGTTCCCTTCATTAAAACAACAACAAACTATCTTTCAATTTGGTTTTACCTTCAGCCAGGCCCCACAATTTTTTCGAATGAGTCCCTGTCGATTTCGCGTCGCAGATATTTAACCGCCGCTCTTATGGCGACCATGGTGTTGCCTTCCGGATGATGCCACTGCGCTTCCAGCTCAGGCAGGCTTTCGACAGCCTCCAGACGAGCCAGAGCGACTGGAACTTGCGCTGACAGCGTATAGTAGTCTTTTCCGTTTTTCAACATTAACATAAGCGTGGGTATTGCATTCCGATATCCTGTGCATCCAAGCGCATGCACCAGGGCACGCCGCATGCGCCACTGCTTGCGAGCCGGTATGGTATCGTTCTCCGTGTCCGGCGTGGATTTCCCGGGAGCGTGCAGCATCTTGATGTTGCCCCACCAGTGCGTCAGACGGGGATCCGCCTGCTGCGCAAGTTCAGTTTTCAGCATCTCCAACAAGATTGGACCGGCCTTCTTTGATCCCGTCAGAGATATTGCGTCAACGGCAGCCAGGCTGACAGCCCACGGCCCCTTGACCGCTTTTCCGATAAGAGCATCCTCGTCGAGCGCTCCGGTGAGTTTATAGCATGAGGACTCAGGAAGGATATCATTTGCCTCGCCCATGCCGGGTGAAAGCTTCTCCTCAACCCAGACATCAGGGTTCAGCCAGCCGCGCATTCCTCCATTTACCAGCATGAAACGCGGATCCGAACTGCGAACACGTAAAATCCACGTTGCACCGCTTCCGGAATCGAATGAAGCGGACAGGGAACCTTCCGTCTGGAGCCTTAATGTTACGTCGTCCTTTTGCAGGACAATTGAATCTCCGTCCTGAACCTTGTCCCATATGACTTCAAAAAGTCCCTCATGGTGCATCCGTATTGCAATGTCCACAGGTTTAATGCTCTGCAGCGTCACGCCGAAAATACCTGCAGAACGTTTTGCCTGCATGAGTGACAACTCGCCGGAAGCTGTCAGCAGGGCGTGTCTGGCGTCAGTCGATCCGCCGGCAAAACGTGTCTCACCCGCACTGTTATCCAGAAGAAGCAAATCCTCACGCTTTCCCTCATGAAGTATCCGATATGCATTAGCGCCACACTTCTTGAATCTGATTTCCGGAAGTTTATTTGCCGGCTCCAGCAACTCAATCGGCCCAGCCAGAGTTTCACCGTGGAAAAACGGTGTCTCCATCTCCAGATTGTTTGATCCTAAAACCAAGAGTCCGGATAGTTCGAAGAGATGTCGTGCGCCACTGGACGGACCGACCTCGCGTTCAAAGCGTTCCGGCGGCGGAGAGAAGACATGGGGCGCTTCCTGTCCGTTAACCCGGCAGACGGTGGATTGACTTGCGAAAGGTATCCTCAGAAAAATCTTTTGCGGCACAGTTTCCAGTTGCACCGTTTTCGTGAAGAGGCGCGGCTTATCGATACTGACACACGGATCCAGGATTACAGCCTCGCGCAAGTC
Organism: uncultured Victivallis sp.; assembly: GCA_964540865.1. Lineage (GTDB taxonomy): Bacteria > Verrucomicrobiota > Lentisphaeria > Victivallales > GWF2-50-93 > GWF2-50-93. Next base: position 5,173 of record CAZION010000162.1, on the reverse strand, counting down.
GGCGACATGCAACCCAATTTCATCGACACGTAAAGTCCAGTCATTGTTTAATTCATCGTCCTTCCCTGTCACAGGCCTTAAAGCTTCGTATGGGAACATGCAGAATGCACGATTATAGACACCCGATCCGGTACGTCCCTGAAAGCGAACCCGGGTACTGCTGCGCCACGAACAATGACTGGGGAAATTCGGAGCGGAATCCAGAAGCGGAGATTCCCCATCCTCCGACAAAATACGCAAGCCCACGCCGTCATGTGTAAGCGCATCAGCGCCACCTTCCACCGCCTGCGTATTCGGTGCAGCAAAAACCTGCCATGTAACCGCGTGGTCGGAATCGGCGCGCAACTGATCCAAGGTGACGGCATATCGTCCTTCCACGAGTGCGCTGACCCGTCGAAGCTCTCTTACATCATAGCGGTCCCGGTAATAATCCGAGGCTTCTGAAATGATGATCTGCAACGGGCCGGCACTGTGCAAGGATAATCCCTTGCCATGCACAGGATGCTTGGGAGCATACCAGAACTCGTCGTCGAAAACCAGAGAATTGGACAGGCCAACACATCCGCTTACGGCCTGTTTCGCAGCAGCAGCGACACTTTCCTCGTCTGTCGCCCCGCGCAGCAGCCCGGACACGATCTCATCGGCATACTCGCGTATTGCTGCTACCGGCCTGGGCAGGAGCATTTCATCTAACTTCCCCACTCCGTCAAGCAGCAACGGTGTCCCGAAGGCTTCAAGCACGATGGCGTTGGGATTCACTTCGGGGCGTCCGCAATGTGGCATTCCTTCAGTCCGATCCCAGAATTGAAAGAACCGGATGCGGTTCTTCCTTTCCTGCAGTGCACCGGCGGTGAGCGGCTCGATCCATGCATCATAGGATGGTGACGCCGTATCATCAAGGCTTTCCGGCCACCAGGTCAGGCTCCACATGCGATCATCGCACTCCCAGGCAGGATGATCCAGTATACGCCATGCGTTCACGTCCCGAATCAGGCGCAAAGGATTTGGATTTCCCGTTCTTCTGGCGAGATAGACCAGCAGCATCCGCGTGCTCATGCGTTGCCAGCCGTATGAATCCCACGGTGGCAGGAGCCCTCCCGGCCCGACAGATCTGAATTGCATATCCAGAAGGCTATGGGTGCTTGGACACCCTTTCGGGCATCCTGAAAAAAATATTTCCCGACCGGTAATCTGCTCATAGATGATGGTTGACCAAAGTGCGACGGGGGCGGCAACCTGCTCATTGTAGGTGCTTCCCTCAAGCGAATAAGCACCTTTCGGAATAAGAGAGAAAAGTTCACGCAGCCAGGCGAGCCCGAGTCCGAGCATCCGCTGCGCCAGCGGATCGCTGCCGCGTTTCTGGCCGAGAACATAGCCGACTGACACACAGCAGAACGCATGGCTCATTACCTGATTGTCAAAACCGGTGACTGTCCGCCCATGAAGTTGCTGCATCGCGAATTTGTGGGCGTGGTCGAGTATTGCACATGAGATGGCTTTCTGTTCCACAGCGCTCAGGAGCTGCATCTCCACAGACCAGTCGTAGAGTGCCGCCATTCGTCCCAGTGTAGCGGAAGTGACATGAGTGTGGTATTGTGCCTCTTGGGACAGTTCGGCCTCTGGGATGCTGTCCACGAACCGCATGAACATATCCCGTGTCAGCTTTCGGAAAACATCGTCTTCAGTTATAAGGTATGCGAGTGGCTGGTAATATCCGAACCATTCGGAATCATGTCTCGCAAGTTCCAGGAAATGATTGCGCCTTTTTGAGAGGTCTCCTCTCGCATCTTGCAACTTGCGACGCAAATCCTGAGGTCGCGACTCCATCATCAGTGGAAATATATTCATACTTGCCTCATTGGTTATTAACTAAATGGTATAAGATATATTTAACTGTGCAGTTAATAATCATCTCATAATTGTTTAGACCCCACCGACCTTGCGTCGGGGGTGAATAAGATTGGGGGGCTAGGTGGCGCTCACCCTAGCATCCCAATCTTATTCACCAACGGGATAAACCCGTTGGGGTCTCTATTCTATTTTGAGACGATTAGTAATAACCAAATAGTCAAATTATTTTTTTTAATTTGGAATACAGGTTGCCCTGTCACTTCTTTCCAGCATTACCGGCCAGGCATCGTCGGCGTAGAAGCGGTGGCCGCCCTGGCCAACCACCAAGCGGCAGTTTTCCGGCGCACCAGCGGCCTTATAGATGCGCTCGAGTTTGGCGAACGCCTTCTGTACTCCTTGAATTGGAAATATACTGTCTGTTTCACCTGCTACAACCACCACCGGTTTGGGAGCGAAGAGGCCGAGAATGTCGGCCATCTCGGCGATACGCATTATACCTGGAATGTAATTGTCGGCGCAGTGGTAAATCTGCATGATCGAATCGCGGAAGGTGCAAAAGTAGCAGGATGGCATGGCAAATGCGACACGCGGCAGCAATGCCGCCGAAAACAATGTCGTAGTGCCGCCTCCGGAATTACCCATCACGCCGACACGGTTCATGTTCGCATCACCGCGCCAGGCCAGATAATCGATTCCGCGCTCCACGTCGTAAACCCGCTCGCCAATGAGGGTTTTGCCCAAAGCCAAAGCCTGCATTGTCGCGTCGTGGCAACCCATGTCGCTTACGAGTTTTTGCGACTGTTCACGGCGTTCGCCGAAGGAACGTTGTTCAATGCACAACGCGGCCATTCCGCGCCGCATGCAGCCAATCCCGAAATCGCGATCACCCTCCACGGGCAACAGTACATCCTCGTTCTCGCGTTCCCTGGCGATTGAAACGTGGGCGCCGGTGCTGTGCCCCTGAAGGCAGATCCAGAAGTCGTACGGTGGCGCAACATCACGCGGCAGGCAGACATATGCCATGACATCGGCATACGGTTCGGAAGAAAATACCACCTTCTCTATAGTTCCCAGCGGGTGCTCCTTCTTCCACAAGGTTCGCGGTGCCAGAGGAACTCGCTCTTCCCCTCCGAAACCCATAAGTTCGGAAAGTTTTTGACGCAAACGCCCCTGCCATTCCACGACATTGCCATCCTTGAAACCCATAGTCGGAGACGTAATCCCCAGCAGATGACGGTGGTACAAAGAAGGGGAAAAACTGATATCTGCATTACTCATGTGATGTTTCCTTTAATCAAAAGTTATTTCACAGGCAGGAATGCCCGAGTTAAAGAATTTAAAATCTGTATACCCATAAATACAAAGACATGCTAAAGCTGTGAACTCCAACAAATTCTTTCAGTCGCTAGCTGTTAGCTGACAGGTCGTAGGTCTTCGCCGATATCTATGAACTATGAGCTATGAGCTATGAACTACAAGCTTTTACTCGCCGATTCATTCTTATACTGATAACCGGTTACTGATTACTTCTCCATAGTCCCCATCAGCCATTTCATGAGATTTGCCATAAGGCGGTGATACTGATCGCCACGACAATACAGCGCTTTTCCTGACGGGGCATTTCCAAATGGCAACGGAGCCAGAGCGGCAACATGCCTCTCTTTTTCTCCGGATAGAATAAGGGCTGGTCGGCCATCGGCGAACACAAGCGGTGTAATTGCACCTTTGATCGGATTCAGACTGTGACTGTAAAGCACTATATCGCCTGCAGGCAGATCAACACCGTTCAATATCGGATGTTTGTCTTTAGTCAGGAGCGGTGATGGCTCCTTCATAAGAGCGTAGTCCCCGTATCCTGCGAATGTAAGAGGCAGGACCTTCAGAAAATTTTCATTTTTAAAATCAGCCTGTCCAAATGACCTGTCACCGGACAGCATTAAAACACCACCGCCGGCTTGGACGTAGTCCGAGAGCATCTCCTGCCCAAGATCCCCGAGCATCGGACCGCTGACATTTCCGAGGATAATCAGATTATAGCTCATCAACTCATCGTATCCGGCCGGGAAACCGCTTGCCACTTCGCCGAAGGGCGCCCGCTTCATCCAGCCGTCGACGACCTCGACATCTCCCATCTTTTTCAGCGCCTCGTCAACACCCTGGAAATTTGACCATAGTCCCCGTATGAAAAGGATACGTGTCTTTTCATTTTTGGACAATTCCATCTTGTCAGGTTTGAGATATGTTTTTGTCTTGGTGGGGGCGACAAAGGCGTGAAGGGGATCGAGAGTTACCAGGTCAGAGTTTTTACCGACCGCCCCTCCGAAATAATCCTCATACACCGCAGTCACCTCAACGCCATCGGGCTTTATACCGGTGACCGTTGTCTTTATCACGCATGGCATGATGCCAATGCCGCGGATGCCGGCCCTTCGTGCAAGCGGAGCATATCCCAGTTCATTGGTTTTAAGCAGTTCCGCCTCGGCTTTCCATTTATCGACGATGCCGCGCGCCTCGGTTTTCACCGTTACGTTCCGCAACGGGAGGCTGCTTGCGGCAATCAGATGATCCACACTCAGACCAGATGGCGTATTTTGGGTTTCGCAATAACCGACCACGTTCAGATCACCGTATGAATATCCCGGGAAGCCTTCCGTGGGAATTAAATTCATTGTGGTTTTCCAAGTGCGTCCCACAGGGATTGCCGTTGTATCATACATCCATTCTGTCGTATTGGCGGCGGTGTTGTCGTAAACCTGCTCAATGTCATTGTAGTCCATCAGGAACATGATACCGCGTTTCATACCGGAGTTGCTCACTCCGTTCCATCCTGCGGTGACAGGGGCGGTATACCAGTAACCGTTAATGCTCTTCGCGTCGATGAGAATGCGCTGCTGGGTTATCCAGTCCACACCATGCTTTGTCGGGCGCCACCACTTATTGTTTGCGAGTTTTCCGTCAAAGTCGATAGCGCTTTGAGACCAATAGGAAACCCTCTTCCCTTTTTTTCCCTTGTTGGTCAAAGCCACCTCCACGGTCAGGACTCGGCTGTCCGTATACAGTTTGAATGTTTTCTCGACAAGGATATCTGACAGGTTCTCATCTTTCTGATTTTTATATGCACCTGTGCCGGTGGTCCATGTTCGGACAACGACTTTCTCGGGCCCCTTTTCCAGAATCTCGGCTTCGTAAATGCGCTGGTTGAATTCGCCCGGCCACCCCTGGGTCGTCCAGAGATCCTTAAATAATCCGCCATTGCCGCGAGTGGGGTCGGAAATGATGTCCTGATCCTCAAATCCCTTGTAGAGCAGACTTGAAACGAGCG
>CAZION010000161.1:0-16201 GCA_964540865.1 uncultured Victivallis sp. | reverse complement strand
TGTTGTGGCCGATTGGAATGTCAAGAACCGTTTCAATGTCGAATTGGAACGTTTGAACCGAAGCGACGAAGTCGAAACTTTTTACCGGCAACGCGGCGGACGGATCAAGACACCGGTTTTCTGGGGTCATAATTTTCATTATTTTCTTCCCCCTGAGAAATATTATGCGGCTCACCCTGATTTCTATCCGTTAGACCGCATCTCCGGCAAGCGCATATTTCAGAGAGCACAATTATGCACTACCAATCCCGGAGTAATCAACCATATTGCCGAACAGGCCAGAGAATACTTCCGAGCCAATCCCGATATCCCTTTTTTTCCGGTGAAACAGGAAGACGGCACAACCTTGTGGTGTCAATGCGACAACTGCCTGAATCTGTTGGCGCCCCACCGCCGATATGCCAACGGTTTTGACGCAGACCGCAATATTTATCTGGCTAATGCGGTTTATAATGCCATAAAAGACGAATTCCCGGATCGGAAAATAGTTACTTACGCCTACAGCACTACGGCCACTCTTCCGGACAGGATATTCCCCGCCGAAGGCGTTTATATTGAATACTGCATTTACTCCGATGGTAACCCAGACGATGCCGTCTTCCGGACAGTGCAACGTAACGAGATTGAGGGATGGATTAAACTGACCGGAGGACAGATTATCGCTTATACCTACAACTATACCGGGTTCACCCACCAGTTCCGCACCGTAGAAGCCGCAATAGGTGACTTCCGCTACTTTGCTTTGAATAAGATTGACGGGTCGTACCAGGAGAGTGCCGAAACCTGGGGGATTAACGGTTATTTATTCTACCTGTCCGCCCGACTGGCATGGGATCCATGGTTTGACACTGAAGCATTCAAGACAGATTATTTTACTAATTTATACGGTCCGGCTGCGACTCCGATGCTCGAGTTCTTCCAACTGACCCAGAAGTCTTTTGCAGATCACAAAAACTATGTGCCATTCATGTTCAAGAACATCCCTGCGTTTGCTCCGGAAGAGATAAATCGCCTAGAGGAACTTCAGAGACAGGCCGAAACTTTGGCGACCAACACGCCACGAGCGGCCAAAGCGGTAGCATACAACGCCAAGAACCTTGAGTATATTATCGCTTACAGCGCGGCAGTGCTCGTAGGCAGACAATTCCTTGAAAATATCACCCAGGCCAATTATCAGACGGCCATGACCAAATTCGACAGTCTTGAGAAAGTAATCAACAGGATTGCGCCGGAATGGGTCACCAGTTATTACGATCTAAGCCAGGTCAAATCACAGCGTGAATCGTTAAAGATGGCACTAGACGACTCCGGAGCGTTGACGGAAATGAAAAAGAAATACCGCATTATCTCCCGTCTTTCAACACCATGGAAATTCGCGCCTGACAGGAAAAATTCAGGTGAATCCGAACGATGGTTTGCGATGGATTATTCAGACCAGAATTGGAGTCCGATAAAATCCGGTGACTTCTGGGAAAATCAGGGCTTCAAGGATTTTGACGGCATCGGCTGGTATCGCACTTCGATCAATATCCCGGCGACAAAATATCCGCTGGCTCTTTACTTCGGCGGAGCCGATGAACGTGCATGGGTGTATCTCGACGGGAACCTTATTGGCGAACACCAGGCAGGCGATGTCGGGGAATTATGGAAAGAACCGTTTTATGTCCATTTGCCGAATCCCCTCGCACCGGGGATGCATCAATTGACGGTTAAAGTCATTGATACAGCCGGCGGCGGAGGTCTCTGGAAAGACGTATATTTAGTTGAAGCCAAATAAAAATATGAATAAGTTCCCCATTGTTGTAAATCAGGATAATTCCAGAGTTGAGTTTGGCAAAGCGGGCGGCGGATTTCCGACACGGGTTGTTTTGAAGGAAGGCAACGGCAGCGAAACGGTGATTATTGAAAACGACCGGCCGCAATTGATCATAACGCTGGGCGACGGGCGGCAGTTGAGCCCGTTCGTTCCTGATGACTGCGTAATCTCGTGTTATCCAATTGCAGGTGGAGCAGAGCGGCTGGAGTTTAGAAAACTGCTGTGGGCAGACACCTCTGGTGCAGTCATGGATAAATTCCAAATGTCGCTGCGGCATGAATTCTGGCCGGACGGCACAACATTCGCCAATGCTTTCTTCATGGTAGAATGCAACATCAGCAGAAAGAGAATAAAGATCAAGAACAACAGTTGTCTTCTGAAAATGAAAGCATGCGAGACGATAGCATTGCTTGAACAGGAGTTGAAACGAAAATGAATATTCTTCAGAATCCGGATTTTGATTTTCACGCTTTCGGCAACCACCGAGACGGGAATAAGGAGAGTTTTACGTCTCACAATGTCGCATTTTGGAATACCGATGCATGGGGGGACATCACCGTAATCAGAGAATCACATGCCGACCCTAAAATAAGGCCGGTGTCTTCCATACACAATATGGTTTCTGTTAAGCCGGGCAAGAAGTTCTGGCAATTTTTCACGCTTCCTGAGGGAGGCCTTGCACATGGTGAGAAGATAAGCCTGTTTGCATGTGGTTATCAGGAAAATGCGGGCGCAATAAAGGCGTCTGTTAAAATCTTGAAAATAGACAGTGAAGACGGGAGTTGGACACCAGGGGATTTCGGCTACGCCGACAATCGCACTTTCCCGAAGCACGCGAGGGGTGAACTTATCATTGCGAAAAGCTATGATGCGGTTTCAAATAAGATTGGCAACGTCGAACTTAAGCTCGAAGGCGTTGAAATCATAGGCAAGTTCACCGATGGCAAGGAATCCCACTCTTCTGATATAAATGCAATAGCAATTTGTGTTGAATTCGAAAATACAGGGGAAACTGGAGACGTGTGGGTTTATTCACCGAGGCTCTGCAAAGGCGCTCAGGCATTGACCGCATTGCCGCAGTCGCGGCCCATGACTTCATACTACAGACACATCCCAAAGACAATACAAAAACTTTGGAACGGCGAAACTGTAAATATCATAGTTATGGGATCAAGCATTGACAGGGGCAGTGCCAATCCCCCTATGTACTTGTATGATGAAGATCCCGATTCACAGGATTTTAAAAGACCGATATCCGAGTCCTTGTTTGACGCTTCGAAAATAAACAGGCCGGAGCTGGACGGACATTTTGGACAATGGCGACACTATTTCAGCTATGGTGGCAGACTAAAGCTTGAACTTATGAGGAAGTTTAATCTGCCTGCAAGCAAAATATGCCTAATGTTCATGGCGTGCGACGGGTCATGTGTGGGAGAAGCACATTCAGGATTAAAAGAATATTTTTCAATGTCAATCTCGCCATCTGAAGAAGCTACCGGGCACAAGACTGGGAGAAAATGGGATGAACTTTATCCGGAACTCTTAAAAAGGCCACAGGGGGCTGCTCCCGATCTTGTCATTTTCGGAAGTGGTGCCAATGAAAAGACCGATACACCCGATGAAGCGGCTGTTTTTGAAGGGATGATAAGATGGATACAGCGCCATTATCCTAACACGGAATTCCTCTTCAGCCAGTTTCAGAATTACGGGGCATATACTTCCAACACAGGAGATTTACAGGCGCTGTCGCTCCGTTATCAAATACCATTCCTTGATTACGGCAAGGTCGGAGATGATGCTGTCAGATGGTGCAACAGATACACGTTAGTTCCGGAAGACGGGCATCCGCAGGCGGTTGCCCATTACCTCTGGTTCAAACAGATTGAAAAAGCGTTCGAATGCTGGGATCCGGTAATGCCCGGAATAGCACAGTCGCAGTTGCCTGAACGCATGCACAGGAACACTTACGGATGGGAAGGCGAAATGGTTACCTATGATGAAAAAAGCGGACGGCTCAAAGGTGGCAAGTGCATATTTGACGATACTGCCGTAAATTGCTGGGGAAAGGTTGATGACAATGTAACACCTCAAGCTTTTGTTGACGGTAAAAAGGGCACTGATATGCGGGTGAGCTTTCCTGTAAGGGACATAAGGAATTCTTTCTACAGGCAAGGCAATTGCAGCCTCGGAGACAGGCATATACTGGAAATATCGGGACAGGGTGCGACGCTTACATTTGCAGATGCCAAGGTCTGTCCGGACAGGCGTTTCTTCCCAATTGACAGTAAATTCTGGAGAAACAGTGTTCCAGTCATCGAATACAAGTCTGAATGGGGTGCGCCTTTCGGGAACAAACAAATACTGTTGAAGCCAGGAGAAAACATTGAGATCGACGTAGTCTCGACCGATATATCAGTCGCTTACATAGATACCTCGCAGGGAGGAGATATAAAGGTGTTTGTTGAAGGAGTGGAAAGGCTTGTGCATCCGGCAAATGTTCCTTTCGTTGATATTGAAGAAAATAGCAGTTACATCGAGAATAAAAAAGGCATCCTGAATCTGGGGTATGGCTTGCATCAGGTTAAAATAGGTGCAGCCAAAAGGCCGGTAAATATTTTAGGACTCTATACGTATGATTCACGTCCAAACAGGAATTTGGAGAGACGTCTGGCCGGATTTGCGGTGGCAGGGGAGACCATAAATTTTACACTGCCATTCAATGCACGTCCATTGGTAATGTGCGGAAACGGCCTGCAAGTCAAAACAGAGGATATCAGCGCAGTGAAGGTGACATTCTCCGGGATAGGCCAAGGAACTTTTGAAGCAATAGGGGAATAGAAGAATCTGAAAGTAGTATCGAAGGCTCTCGAAGGGTGCGAATACAAATTCAAAAGACCGCAAACACTATGCGGTAAGTCTCTTGCGGCAATATTTTTTCGTATAGGAATTTCAAAACGGAACGCCGGCAACCCTGCAGGCATCTTAAGAGCCGCCAGGTCTCAAGATCCCGGCCACGAAGTGCGTCGGGATTGGTGGCGTTACAAAAAAGTTGCGGCCCTTGGCCGCCTAATTTAAAAATTTCTAACTTATAGATTATAAAAGAGTAAGGAGTGCAATATGAATAAGTTTCCCATTATTGTGAATCAAGACAATGTCAGAGTTGAGTTTGGCAAAGAGGGTGGCGGATTTCCGACACGGATTCTCTTGAAAGAAGGCAATGGCACTGAGACTGTGATTGTTGAAAGCAACAAGCCGCAATTGCTGATAACACTGGGCGATGGGCGGCAGTTGAGCCCGTTCATCCCAGACAATTGCGCGATTTCCAGCTACTCAATTGCCGGCGGAGCAGAACGGCTGGAGTTCCGCAAACTGCTGTGGGTGGACGCCTCCGGCACAGTCATGGACAAATTTCAGATGTCGTTGCGGCATGAGTTCTGGCCGGACGGCACAACATTCGCCAATGCTTTTTTCATGGTGGAAGACAACAACGGACCGGATATCAAAGGCTTCGAGCTGGGTATGCCGGTGAAAACCGCCGTTTTCGATGATGTCCGCTGGGGATTTTTCCCGCGCCCGCCATCGGTTGTGGATGGCGCATTCATCCAGACAATCGCTACCGCCCGGTTTATTGAATCCGGTACAGACCGCAGTTTTGACGGGCAAATCGTGCCAGAAGTGAATTTCAATTGCTGCCGGGAAAAAGCACCGGGTGTATATCTTGAATTTTTCATGGAAGGTCAGAATTCACTGTCTGGCAAACCGAATGATAATTCCAGCAGCGTAACCTGGAATGGAAAAGAGTCAGTTCAGCTTAACTGGAATTTCCAGAAAGACATCTGCCACAGCAAACAGCGGCCGTGGCAATGGCAGAACCAGTGGGGCTGGATTATTGCCAAAGCACCAACAGCAAGACGGTTCCCCCCTCTGAAAATGTATCATTATTTTGACAACTATCTGCGTTATCCGGACAGCAGGCAGATGGAAAAAATTGTCGCGGCTGATACCGATGTGCTTGTAACTCACGAAAATTGGAGGCTTGATCCGCAGAACGGCGGTACCCCGTATGATGCTGAAAAGTTTGCACGGGTGCTGAAGCAGGCGGATGAACACAAGATCCGGGTTGCAGTCTATATCCGCGGAGACGAACTTTCCGCATCCGAAGAGTCCTGTGACTGGTTCGATTCACTGCTGAAAAAAGGAAAAGACGGACTTTACATGGATTACGGCGGCCCGATTCACGAGGCAATACCGCCGAATGAGCGTTTCCAGGGCGGACGCATCGCTTTCCGCAAACACTTTTTGAAAATCCGGCGTTATCGGGAGCGGGTCGGCGAAGACGGAATATTCCTCTCTCATACAGGTCCATTCTTTTCTGCGCTGGGAATGACCGGCGGCAACATAGACGGCTATGTCTCCGGCGAAGGCGAGAGGGGAATGCTTATCAAAGGCCGGACAGAACACGAATATTTCAGTGAAGCGTTTGTCTGCTGCGGTTCGATGTGGACTGCCGCATTCCCCGAATACGGCACGGCGGAAATGGTTCCGTTCCTGGCGGCAACGGGACAATCCCCGCACAATCCCCTAGGCAGCGCGCTTAAGTCGTCTTCCCTCTCCCACCCCGGCGAGCCGGGGATCAACGATGTCTATCTGCGTCCGTTGTGGAAACTTTGGGGACTGTTCCGCAAAGAACGCGATTTGAGCATTTTCAACGATTACAATTGTTATGGTGTCCTGTCCCATGCCGACAAGAATACCGGAGGCTATCTGATGATTACCCGGGACAGGAAATCGGCGCTTCTGATTCTTACCAACTTCAGCGAACAGGCACGTACAGTGCGAACGGAGGTTGACTGGGCGCAGACCGGATTTGACGTTGGCAATTCCAAAGCCTGGCTGTGCCGCCCGGAACAAACCTCTCCTGGCGTTCCAGCATCATATAAGGACAAGGTGTTCTCGACTGAAATAGAGGGTCTTGGTGTGGCGGGATGGCTTTTGACATTGGAACCGAAACTGGTAAAAGAGTCTCTGGATTCCTACGCAAAGCCTTATCCGGAACTCGACGCAGCAGACCTTGAACATCTAAAGGTTGTCGAACATCAGAAGCATTTGCGGAATGAACCACAATCGGCCAAAAAACTCCATCTCCAGGTGGAAGTTCTAACTTTGAATACACCATATGAGGATTCCCTGTATTGGGATCTATACGAAAACAGCCTTGAGTTGGGAACGTTTGACAACGAGCGGAATTTCACTCGCATCGGCTGGATCTGCAAACAGGGTTTTGTCAAAACCGAACCGTCAAAAGAACAGTTTGTCTGGCCAGGCCAGGTTTCAGCGTGGATGCCGTTGCATGAACTCCTGCCGCCGGGGGCACATAATCTGGGCATCCGAAGCATTCATCAGGGAACTCCGTTTTACTCGTTTATTACTGCAGCTCTGTCTTCAGAGGCTAATACTGAAAATCCTGGCGCATATACGCTGGAATTCATGAACGAGATCGAATCAGATCGGGCGTTTTTAACATGGATGATAAAACTTGGATTATGAATAAAGTGAAGGCTTTGGGGCTTTGTGCGTTGGTGGTTCATGAAATATTCGGGCTATAGTTTTTCATTTTAATAAATTACTCTTTGAATTTATTTAAATGAAAAACCAAGGTAATTGCGCTATTGTTCACAGCAGCCCCCGACAGATAAGAGATGCAATGACAGTGACATCCTCGGTGTTGAAGACTTTCCTGATGGAGGAGTCATACAGGATATCCGCGGAAGGCGGCATTTCCTCATCGCCTCCGTAATAGGCAAGTGTCACATGTACTTTTCCGATGGCATGGATTTCCGCACCGACATCGCCCGGAGCGGTTTCTTTCCATTCAAAACGGTTAAGGTTCTTTTTCAGAAGTTCAGTATCATTCTTTATCCTGGAGATCAGAATATTGACGCTTCTTGACCTATAGGGTTCAAGGTAGAATTGCCCTCCAGGCAATTCCCTGAATGTTATAATTTTTCCGGTCTCGGAAAAATTATCGCACATGAGATAATGAAGAATCAATATCTTCAAATCGGGCTTCACAGTCTGCCCGGTCTTTTGGTTCCTGACCTCGAAACTCCTCAGATCTACCGTACATTCGGAACCGAATGCGCGAATCAGGATTGTCCCCGTGTCCAGGAAGCTGAATCCGAGGTTTGCAGCACGTGCAGCCAGATCCGAATTTGCGAGTTTCGCAACCGCAAGCCTTACCGCCTCATTCTGTCCTTCAGCCTTTGACACTTATTCCTCCAGTGTGAAATATATCCTGTTATAGAATATTATTTTCTGTTTTTTCAAATAATTTCCAAGAAGCACATCTTGCCGATAATCCCTTATTCCCTGTCTTACAGAAATTTCACCATGGCCAGGCCTATGACGATGAGGCATACCGATACGATTTTGGCAGGATAGGATTCCTCCTTAAATATGATAATTCCGGCGGTAGCTCCTAACGGAATACTCAGTTGCCTGAATACGGATATGTAGCTCACATTGCTGACATACCCCATGGCCACAAGGATGAGGGTGTATGCAACCGTACACAGGAGTCCGGCCGCAATAGCATGTTTGAGTGCGCCGTTGCCTGAAAGCTCCTTCAGTCGTCTCCGGTCGTTTCGCCTGGCCATTACGGCAACCGCTAGCACTACCGAAGTGAAAAGCGTCTCGTAGAATATGAAGAACAGCGGTCTGTATGCGGCTCCAAGCCTGTCAGGGATTTCAGAGCCCAGAATCTTCAGCGGCCGCACCAATAGCGGTCCATCAGATTCTGCACGCCACCTTTTAGGTGACTGAGAATTTTCGCCGCCTTTCCGTCGCCTGCCGCATATCTGAGCATCAGTTCACCCTCCTGGCGGCAGATTCCGTCATGGACGGGGAAATACTCTTTGAGAAGGAAACAGACATATTTCACGAGTCTAAAACTGCCGTACGCATGCATGGATTCGCCTTGTACGGCCTGGATTGCGACTGAATTGAGCGACTTGATTGCCGGAATCACGTCGTCCAGACTGTTTGACTTGGAAAGGACGACCGTATAATACCAGCCGAACAACTCGCCAGTCTCGCATCCGTGCGCATCGCTTGCGCCCACGACGGGTATTTTCCTGCCTTTGGCAAGTTCCTCGTAGTAGCGGGTGGCCATGAGGAGATTGGAGAACATCTCGTGCTTGTGATAGCCTCCGATCAGCTCAAGCGCATCGAACGGCCTCGCATCCAGAATCCTTGTTGTCATGCTTTCCGACACGTCATAGCAGTTGGAGCAGAACCAGTAGGGATGGCAGAAGATGCCAAGTCCGCCAGCCTTGCGTATCATGTCGAAGCACCATACGCACGAGGCGAAATCCCTGTCGTCCGGAGACTCCGGATTCAGCTTGAGACGCCTCAGCGTCTTTTCCACTTCGGCGACATAACGGGCCTCATCTGAGAAAAGGCTGTTGATACTGGTACGGCCTCCATAGTTGATCATGTGGACGCTGTTGCCAGGGGGATGCACCTCTTCGCCTTGGAAAAGCGCCATATCAAGATCCAATTCCTTGAAGGTGTTTATCGCCTCGACGGAAGGCGGCATCTTTCTGTGATCGGTCACCGCCATGAAATCAAGTCCGATCTTTCTTGAGGATGCTGCCACATATGCCGGCGATTCGACTCCATCCGAGTGGCAGCTGTGTATATGGAAGTCGCCCTTGTACGGGCGCAGGCCGAACAGATCCTTCTCCAGGGAATACAGCCTGAAATCCCCGACAGTTGCGCGTTTGCCGTCCTTGACGGACTCGACCAGGATCACATGTTCCTGTTCGCCTCTGAACACGGCTTCGACCTCCATCACGCCTTTCCGTATTTCCGACCGGAGCCGACTGTTTTCCTTTGGCAGCCTGCGCTCCTGGCACGGGAAATGGAATACCTCATAAGACATGTCCGGTCTGAACGCTGAATGGCCGTGCATGGGACGGATCCTTATTTTCGCCTTCCGGCCTGCAGCCACAATCTTCGGACTGACTTCGAAATACAGCAGTTCCTTATTCATCCATATCTCCTCTTTTTTGTATTTCCTGCTGACCGACTCGCACATTTATTCCGATAAATGTCATTTATTGACGACATTATGTTTCAACCTAGTTACCAATGGTCTTAGGTCACCAGCAGTTGCCTTTGGATTTCTACATTTCAGTTATGATTTTCCGCCCTGGGAAAAATTATCTTTAATCTTCTTCACGGTCGGGAAGCGGGTGATGTCGGTGTGCGGTAGGAAGAGTGCGCCGGTATACTGGTCCATGTAGGCCGGGGCAGTATTGAGTTCTATATATGTCATCTTCCTGGACAGTTCAAGCTGCTTTTCCCTGAACTCCTTTGAAAGGAGTACCATGTAAGTGCCCATGAGTGAGGCGTTGCCGATGTATTTGAATTTTTCTCGGGGGAGGTCGGGGACAAGGCCTATGACTATCGCTTTTTCAAGGTCGAGAGATCTACCGAATCCGCCGGCGATATAGATTGTCGAAAGATCGCCAAACGCCATTCCGACCTGTTCAAGCATCATGTTGCATGCCGAATAAATTGCGGCTTTCGCACGGATTATGTTTTCGATGTCAAGCTCGCCAATGACAATATCTTTGCCGGTTGCGCTCTCATCCGCTGGGACGATCACATATTTTGCGTAACGGCCTTCAGCAACAATCGACTTTGATTTCCTGCGGCGGTTGAATTTGCCTGACGCATCAATCCAGTCGGTGAGATAAAGATTTGCGAGGAGCGAGATCATGCCTGAACCGCAGATTCCCTTCGCCTT
The DNA here is from genome assembly GCA_964540865.1 of uncultured Victivallis sp. Classification (GTDB taxonomy): domain Bacteria; phylum Verrucomicrobiota; class Lentisphaeria; order Victivallales; family GWF2-50-93; genus GWF2-50-93. The sequence continues at coordinate 5,573 of CAZION010000161.1, read as the reverse complement.
GCCGTTGCCGATGGTCCAGCACTCCGCACGTCCGGTTTCAGGGTCGATCTCGACTTTTTCTACGGCACCGAGCGCCGCCCGCATCCCGAATTCTATGCCTCCGCCTTCAAAAGCGGGCCCCGCTGAACATGCGCAGGTCAGCATGAATTCTGAGTTGCCGATGACAATTTCACCGTTCGTGCCGATATCTATGAAAAGGCTCATTTCCTTGCTGTCGGTTGCAAGGTCGGTGCAGAGGATCCCTGCAGTGATGTCACCTCCGACATAACTCCCGACATGCGGCGAGAAATACAGCCACGCCTGTTTGCTGATATTTATCCCGACCTCTGCGGCTGACATGAAGGGCGCTTCCATTATTGTAGGCGTATACGGCTCGAGCCGGATATTCTCGGGATTCAGTCCGAGAAGGAGATGCATCATCGTGGTGTTCCCTGAAATCACGCCGCTGGAAACGTCATTGATGTCAATGGCGTGGGTGTCTACAATCTGTTTTATGAGGCGGTTGACAGTTGCCAGGATTCTCCTCCGGAGTTCTTCGAGGCGTTCTGGCTTCTTCGCGTAGTTTATGCGGCTTATGACGTCGAGCCCGCATTCGATCTGTTCGTTGTAGTCGCTTCTGACCGCGACTACCTCGCCCAGGAAAAGATAAACAAGTTCAACTGCGACGGTGGTTGTGCCGACATCCACCGCTATGCCGTAATTTATTGCAGTGGTGTCGCCCGCCTGGACATTTATGATGTAACAGCGGCCGGCATCATTGATGATTGTTATTGTGACCAATCCGTCTTTCTCACGGATGGTGTCGGCGATGATCCTCAATACCGGAAGCCCGCAGATGATCTGACACTGCCCCCATTCCTTCCTGATAGCCACCGAAAGCCGGTCAAAATCCGAAAGCCCGTCCTCGATCTGCGGCGGCGGAATCTTTACAAGCCACTTGATGGCCAGGGGGTCATATTCCCAGCGTTCGGGAAAAAGCTCCCTGCTGACAAGGCTGAAATCCTCGCTTGTCTTTGTGAATTTACCACCCTCGTGCCCCAGCTGTTCTGGGACTTCAACGGTGATATCCTCATCCAGGATTTTTGTCTTGCAGGCAAGGACATAGCCGTCGGCAACCGATGATTGCGGAAGGACTCCGAGGCTCTCTGAATCCACGTTCCCGGAAAGTATCTGGACAATGCATTTACCGCAGGTGCCTTTTCCACCGCATGGGGAATCAACTTTGATCCCGGCTTTCCTGGCGGCTTCGAGAAGCTCTGTCCCGGCCGGCATCTCAATCGTCCTGCCGGAAGGTTTGAATTTGATGATTGGCATATTGAACCAAACTCTTTCTAGGTTATTGCGGCTTAAGATAATTTAATTGAGGGCTTGATGCAAACTTGCTCATTTCATTATTGTCTTCACGGTTTTGAATTCATCAGAAACGATATCCGTGTTGGATATTATCGCATTTACTACCGCCATGATCTTTTCCCGCTGGTCCCTGACTATTCCAGCCTTCTCCAGAATCTCGGTAATTCCATCGTTATATTTTTTTTCATCCCTGAGAAAAAATAATATGGACAGAGATGTTTTGACTACACATGGATCGCATTTTGTGTCACCGATTACATCGTCAGCCATTGCGCATGCCTTGTCCAGCGCCTTCATGGCATCTGCGTCCGGATGGAAGAGGGAAGACAGCAGCGCCTTGACTTTCTCTATTATCGGAGATGCAGCATCGCCGCCAGAGGTTTTGCCTAGGCATTGGTCGGCGAACTTGCACCACTTGGCACAACCTAGATTTATCCTCGGATTCCTTATCTCACTTCCGCACTTCCTGCAGTTTAGGAAAGGTTCGTCCTTAAAGAATTCAATTTCATTTCCGCAGTGCTGGCAATCCAGGGTGAAAATGTCCTCCGGCTTCCAGAAGCGTGTATCCTGCCCCGGACATTTTGGTCTTGTACCATCTGCTTTCATAAAACTCCCAGACTTAAAAAGCAATTGTTTTTACAGTCAAATAATATATATCGGACATGAAAATAAAATATGTAAAATCCTGCAAAAGACTTGAAGATAACTGTAAAGCGTAAAATCACCGCTTTCATTGTTGACTGCTAATTATTATTGTTTGGTCGTAGTTTTATCAATGCAGGTTATTACCAAAAATATTTGAGGAGGATGTCATGGGCAAGGGAAGAATTGTTGATGCGCTCAAAAAGGGAAAAATTCTCGTTTCGGACGGGGCATGGGGAACATTTCTCCAGAAAAAAGGCTTGGCCCCGGGCGAGTGCCCCGAACTCTGGTGCGTTACGCGTCCTGACGATGTGTTTGATGTCGCTAAAGACTATATAGATGCCGGTGCTGACATGGTGGAGTCCGACAGTTTCGGCGGAACGAGTTACAAACTTGAACATTACGACCTTGCCAAAAGAACTTCTGAAATAAACGAGGCTTCCGCGCGGATTTCGCGAAAAGCCGCCGGGAATGACAAGTGGGTTATCGCTTCTATCGGGCCTACAGGCAAGATGCTTGTGATGGGTGATATTACTGAAGAAGACCTTTACAATGCGTTCAAGGAACAGGCTGTCGCCCTTGAAAAAGGAGGAGCCGATGCGATCTGCATAGAGACAATGAGCGCGATTGACGAGGCTTCAATTGCCATAAAGGCGGCAAAAGAAAACACAAAATGCGAAGTCATCTGCACTTTCACCTTCGAGCTCACCGCCAACAGCGGATACCGGACCATGATGGGCGTCGCCCCCGCCGATGCTGCGAAAGCCGCAATTGAAGCAGGTGCAGACATTATCGGACCTAACTGCGGAAACGGGATTGACCGCATGATCGAGATTGTAAAGGAGATGCGTGCGGCCGCTCCCAAATCATTCATACTTGTCCACGCGAACGCCGGTCTTCCTAAAAATATCAATGGTGTAGATGTATTCCCGGAGACTCCTGAAGACATGGCGAAAAGAGTTCCGGATCTTATCAAGGCCGGAGCCAATATCATTGGCGGCTGCTGCGGAACGACTCCGGCGCACATAAAGGCGATCAAGCAGGCGGTGGATGCGTTTAAGAAGTAACTCGGGCTTTCAGCCCGAGATTCTGAATCGGAGAAACGGCGGATGGGTGAAACGGAGAGTTGATAAAACGGGATATCCAAGATTAAAATAAGTAACAACGATTTAAATAAGGAGTTTCAGAATATGAAGACGAAGTTCACTGCAACCGGTATCGGGAGCATGCCTTTTGAGGATCCTGATTACGCTGTAAAGGTTTCACTCTCGAAAATGTGCGACGCCCCGATATGGCCCCAGCTCCCGAAGCTTGGCCTTCATGAACAGATGGAGATCCAGTACTCCGAAGGAATGGCCGGTGCAATTATTGATGAGGTGAAGCACAGGATGTATTTCGATACCTCCAAGGATTGCTCGGAAGCCTTTGCGCAGCTTTATGAGGCTTATATTGCCGCTACAGACGAAGGCGGGACGAAAGATTTTTCATCAATGGCGATCACTCCTGATTTTTCAAAGGGGATATACGCCCTTGAGAATGCGCTCCAGGCAAAAGGCGGGGCAAAGCTTCCTTTCGTGAAAGTACAGACGACCGGTCCGTGCAGTTTCGCTCTCACGCTGGTGGATGAAAACAAACGCGCCATCTATTACAACGATGAATTCAGGGACATGATCGTGAAGGCGCTCTCCATGAAATGCCGCTGGCAGATCCAGAAATTCCAGCAGTATGCCGAAAAAATAATCTGTTTTATTGACGAACCTATCCTCTCCGCGTTCGGAAGCTCGACCTATGTGTCGGTCAAACGCGAAGATGTCGTCAGCCTGATCCAGGAAGTTGCCGACGCGGTCCATGATGAAGGTGCGCTTGCCGGCGTCCACTGCTGCGGTAACACCGAATGGAGCATCCTGATTGATGCCGGAGTTGATATCGTTAATTTTGATGCGTTTGGTTTCGGCGAGACGATCGCGATGTATCCGGAAGCTGTAAAGGCACATCTTGAAAAAGGCGGAATTCTCGCCTGGGGCGTTGTTCCCACATCTACCGCTATACGTGAGCAGACCGTAGAGAAGCTCGCCGCTCATCTCGAGAAGATGATCGACAATCTTGCATCGAAGGGTATTGATAAGAAGCTGATTGTGGAACAGGCGATGATCACTCCTTCGTGCGGTACTGGTTCAATGGATCCGGCGGATGCGGAAAAGGTTTTTGAAACGCTGTTCCAGCTCTCGAAGACGATGAAAGCGAAGTACGGGTTTTAAGAATTGGATGAATGGATAGATGGATTACCGGATTATTGGTTTTGAAGCCAAGAAGAATAAATTGATTTGCAATAATCCATCAATCCGCTAATCCAATAATCCATAGTGGGGTTTATCATGAAGATCGCAATATCAGGGAAAGGCGGAGTAGGCAAGTCAACACTTGCCGCGGCTCTTGCTTTGCTGATGGCGGAAAAGAAAAGAAAAGTGTTGGCGCTCGACGCCGATCCCGCTGCGAATCTCGCAAACGCCATCGGTGTTCCCGCAGAACAGAGGGAGAAGATTGTTCCGATTTCGAAGCAGAAGGCCCTCATAGAGGAACGTACCGGCGCAAAAGTCAACCAGTATGGGCAGATGTTCAAACTGAATCCCGAGGTCTCGGACATCGCCGATAGATATGCCGTAAACTACAATGGCGTGTCGTTGCTCGTGGTAGGTGCGATTGAAAAAGGCGGCAGCGGCTGTGCATGTCCGGAGAATATCCTCGTCAGGGCGTTGGTCACAAATCTTGTGCTACACAGGAATGAAGTTCTCATAATGGACATGGAAGCCGGGGTTGAGCATCTCGGAAGGGCGACTGTCAGCGGGGTCGACGGTTTGCTGATTGTTGTGGAGCCGGGGCAGAGGTCTGTGGATTGCGCGAAGGCAATAATCGGGATGGCTCACGACATTGGACTGAGAAAACTTCACATTATCGCAAACAGAGTGACATGCCGTGAGGACGAGACTTTCATAAAAAACTCATTTCCTGACCGTGAGATCCTCGGTGTAATCCCATTCTCGGAAAAGGTGCGCCGCTCGGACATGAACGGAGTCTCTGTCCTTGAAAAGATCGAACCTGAGACAAGAAAAGCTTTTGAATCAATACTCAATAACCTGGAGAGGATGTTCAAATGAAAACAGACGTTGTGCGTGAAAAATATCTCCATCTCATGACTGAAATAGAGGATCTCGAGGAAAATATCGAAAAACTCGAGAAGAAATCTGTGTCCGGGAAAACTCTGGAAAAACTTAAGGAGGAGCTTGCGGCCAAGAAGAGCGAGCTTGCAAGGATAAGCGACGGCTGCGGAACACCGCATGCACACTGATCAAATGGTTATAAGTTAATTAGGTTATAGGTTATAGGTGGGAGTTTGGACATGAAGTCGAATTTTGAAAACTTGGATGTTTGGAAAATATCATGCAGACTTACGGTTAAACTCCATGAATTGCTGAAGGGGAAAAGTTCATTCTGGATTATAGAGCAGATATTGCGTTCTGCTTTGTCCATCCCTTCGAATATTGCAGAAGGATGTGACAGAAACAGCAATGCTGAATTTC
>CAZION010000160.1:0-16262 GCA_964540865.1 uncultured Victivallis sp. | reverse complement strand
TTTGGACCTGAAGGGTGCAGCTCCTTGTAAAGCTTCCTATTATAAGTCTCCTGATGAGGTAGAAAGTGCCATGCTGGGCATATGCTTATATTAGAATTAGTTGCATTCATATCGTTGGTGTATTTGTTCTGCGGAAACTGATGAGGCAGTCTCCGAAAGCTGACAAAATATCAGGCAGGAAGTTATTCAGATTTTTGTTTTCAGATCTATTTTCAGGCGGCGTAAGTATCTATGCAGCTTTGTGTGAAGCATCTTTTTGTCCGTAAGCATAGTCTTGTATTTGGCAATAATTGCGGGATAAAGAGAGCGGATGAGAGCGTATTCTATAACCTCATTACCTCCCTCCTGGAGCAGAGAAGAATTCCGATGGATGTCATGGACTGGTAAGGATTTCCATCTCTGCGAGTTTCGCAAGAACATGCTCGTGGCTGTCGCCGCAGACTTCAGGATCAAAGACAAAATTCTTGCAGACCGCCGGATAATCCTTTCCGTTCCATATCCTGCAAAGCCTGGTTTCCGGGTCAAGATTGAAGCAGACAACTCCTGCAGGTTTGCCATTCGGCATACCCGGTACAGGGCTTGAAATCGACGGTGCGATACAGCACGCCCCGCAACCCGGCCTGCATCCTGATTTCAGTTCCACAGGGAGAAACTCCTTGCATTGTCAAACACTCGGAACATCCCATGCCTTCAATGTACTAAAATGAATGATATTGTGCATGAAACCCTATTGAGATAAATATTTGCATCATGCCGTGCAAATATTTATTCCCATTCTATGGTGCCTGGCGGTTTTGAGGTGAGATCGTACACTACTCGATTGACTCCGCGGACTTCATTTATGATCCTGTTGGAGATAATCCCCATAAGTTCATATGGGAGCTTCACCCAGTCGGCAGTCATGCCGTCCTGGCTTTCAACCACGCGCAGTGCAATCACATTTTCATAAGTCCTTTCATCCCCCATGACCCCGACAGTTTTAACAGGGAGAAGAACGGCAAAAGACTGCCATGTCTTATAGTATAAATCAGCCTTTTTCATTTCTTCAACAACTATTGCATCCGCCTCACGGAGAGTCTCCAAGCCGGCTTTTGTTATGGGTCCGAGAATACGGACGGCCAGTCCGGGACCCGGGAACGGCTGACGTAGCACAATTTCATCTGGAAGCCCGAGCTTTCTGCCGACTTCCCTTACTTCGTCCTTGAAGAGCTTGCTCAGGGGCTCGACAAGTTTCAGCTTCATCTTTTCCGGAAGTCCGCCTACGTTGTGATGGCTTTTGATCATTGAACTGGGATTACCGCTGATAGGCACGCTTTCTATCACATCGGGATATAATGTTCCCTGCGCCAGGAAATCCGCATCTTTTATTTCAGATGCCACTTCCTGGAATACCTCAACAAATTCTTTTCCGATTATCTTGCGCTTTTTCTCGGGATCAACTACGTCTGCGAGTTTCGCAAGGAATCTCTCCTCCGCATCGGCAACCCTAAGGTCAAGCTTGAAGTTTTTCCTGAAAACAAGGGCCACCTTCTCAACCTCATCCTTCCTGAGAAGGCCGTTGTTCACAAAAATGCAGGTAAGCTGGTTGCCGATTGCCTTGTGTATGAGTGCAGCGGCAACGGCTGAGTCAACACCGCCGCTCAATCCGAGGACAACATGTCCTTTCCCGACTTTACTGCGAATTTCGCAGACCGACTGATCAATGAACGACTCCATTGTCCAGTCACCTTTGCAACCGCATATCTTATGGCAGAAATTCTCGATAATCCTCTTGCCTTTAGGGGTATGAACGACCTCTGGATGGAATTGGATTCCAAATATTTTCCTCTTCACATCAGAAACAGCAGCAAATTCGGTGTTGCTGGTTCTGGCAATGACGGAAAATCCCTCAGGGATGGCAAGAACCTTGTCTCCATGACTCATCCAGACTGTCAATTTTCTGTCAAGACCGGCAAAGAGCTCGCTGTCATTTACTACTTCAAGTTCGGCTCTTCCGAATTCACGTGCGGTTCCCTTGATTACCTTTCCACCGAGTAGCTGGGAAGTCATTTGGAGCCCGTAGCATATTCCAAGGATAGGAATGCCGAGTTTGAATATTTCAGGATCGCATTTCGGAGCGTCGTCCTGATAGACACTGGCGGGACCACCGCTGAAAATGATACCGGCCGGCTGCTCCTTCTTGATTTCTCCGGCGCTTGTCTTGAATGAAACTATTTTACTGTAAACGTTGCATTCCCTTATGCGCCTGGCAATAAGCTGGCTGTATTGAGAACCGAAATCCAAAACTATAACAGACTGATTGACACTCACTGGTTAATTACCTCTTTTTTCTTTTTACTAGACAGATTTCATTGCACCGCGGGCATCTTGAAACCGTATCGCTTGGTTTTATAAGAAAGGCGAAATGGCAGTCTTCGCATATGCAAAGGGATCCTTCGGAAAGGGCCCAGTCGTATATTTTCCGTCTCCACAACTCCCTAATCCACAAGACAGTAAGAAAAATGATCCAGAGGAACAAATAAATCATAAATCCGCCGGTACAGTTCATCGGTATCATTTTGACTGTCCTTTCTGCCATTCGATTTCAATGTAGCACGGCTCGTCGGTCTTTCTATCCGAGGATGACAGAAGTGCTGTTTTGGCTAAAAGGGTGTCTACTGCCATGGAGTCCAATTCCTTGTTTCCACAGGAAACAAAAACCTTCATCCTCGGCTGGAATTCACTGCTGTAGAATGTCACATTAAGGACTGTTTTCCCTTCAGGATGCAATGTCTGTATCTTCTTCCTGACTTCATCGACATTTGAAAAAAGCTGCGGTAGAGGCTCTCCATCGTCTTTTCTCCAGCATGGATATTCAGGAGGATTCTTTTTCTGTATTTTAAAAAGAACCGGAGGTACTGCTGCAGACTTATAGTTGGATACTTTCGACAGTTCCGTCCCGAGCGGTTCCTTTTCGAGTTTTATCTCCTCGAATTTGCTCATCTTCATCTTAGGCTGACTCTGCAGGATTCCATAACCCAAATCAGGTTCAGGCGCCCTGAGTCCAGAAAGCTGGTAGACAGAACTGAAACCATGTTTCTGACTGGGTTTTGAAATCAGCGTTGGATCCCCATACTCAAGCCAGCGAACCACATTTGCCATACCCGGAGAATCGGACATCCTGTCGAGTGGCAGAAAAACAACTTTTTTCAGGTCGGGTGCGATTTTTAATTCGGAAGGTTTCGGCAGTATGAATCCAAAATAAAGTACAAGATGCGCCACTGCGGTCACTAAAACCGCAAGGATAAGGTCGCGTCCCGCCTTGGAATCTTTTTTTTCAATTACCACTGACATCTTCCGGAACCTGTTCCTTTTTACTTTCCGGCGAACCCGTCGCCGCATAGACATTAAGATTAAGGGAACGGGACAGCGACATCAGCTTCACTATCTCCCCGTATGCTGTATCCTTATCTGCGACTATAATGACGGTATTGGCTCTGCTTTTTGTTATAAACTGTCCGAGTTTTTCCTTAAGACTGTTCCACTCCAGCTGTTCATCGTTGAAAAAGAAACGGTTGTTCTTATCTATGGAAATGATAAGTTTTTCGGCTCCTAGCTCATTCTCCCCCTCGGTCTTGGGGAGATTTATCTTTATCCCGGAAATCTGGACGAATGAGCTTGAAAGCATAAAGAAAAGAAGGAGCAGGAAGACGACGTTTATAATCGGCGTCATGTCAGGCATTCCCTTGAAAATCTTAAGCCTTGTCCTGAGCTTAACCATTATTTCTCCGCCTTGATGTTTTCCGTTTTTCCACTTTCAACCGGCTTGACATGCTTGAAGAAATACACTATTTCGGAAGCCGCCTTTTCCATGTCGAGGATAATCGCTTCGATGCGAGATACCAGATAATTATAAGCTATATAGCATGGTATCGCCACACAGAGTCCACCTGCTGTGGTGTAAAGGGCTTCTCCGATTCCTTTTGCAAGATTCTTGGAATTGACAAAAGCCCCGACTTCGTTGATCTGCCTGAATACCTCTATCATTCCGAAAACCGTACCGAGAAGACCGAGAAGAGGGGCGATATATGCGATTGTCGCAAGTATGTTCATGCGGGATTCAAGCCTCGGGATCTCGCTCAGTGCGGCGTCCTGTATCGACTGCGCAATGTCCTCCTCCTCCCTTTCATAGCTCAGAATTGCAGACCGCAGGACGTGGGCTGCAGGACCAGGAGTATCGTCACAGAGACTTACAGCCTCCACGATATTCCCCCTTTTAAGGACGTTTATCAGCCCCCTCACCAAATCGCCCACATTCACCTGAACCCTGTGGAGGTAGAAAAGTTTTTCAAGAAAAATAAACAGGGCTACAACACTGCATGCGAGTATGAGCCACATGACAGGACCTCCGACCAACAAAATTTCCTTAAACAGCAGACTCATTGGAAATCACTCCTTCAATTTGAATTTTTCGCGTATTTCACGGATTGCTCTACTGAAATCGTCCTTTGGCTCAATATTCAGTTCAATAAGCTTCCTGTAGATGCTGATTGCGGCTTCCGCTGCCTCCGGAGTCCCCTTCTCAAGATAAAGCCTTGAAGCGCCCTGGGCTGATTTCACCACCCACAAGGGATCCCTTGTTTCACCTTTTTCAGCATCAACCTGGTAACCATAGATTATCTCGCGGTATCTTGCCAGGGCTCCGCCCTTGTCGCCTATCGCCTCCTCGCATTTCGCGAGTTTATATATGGCCTGCTCCCTTAAATTCAAGGGGACGTTTTTCTTGTTCACTATTTTCTTGAAATATTCGTTGGCACTCATGATGTTCGTTCCATCCGAAGTCTTCCAGGCAATTGAAAAATAACAGTCCCCGAGTCGTCCCCAGCACGCCGTTTCAAGGTTTGAACCGGGCCTCCGTTCAGCCGCTTTCGTATAGAATGGAACCGCCTTTTCATATTCATTGGTTTCGGTATAGATGTCGCCTCGAAGCATGAACCCCTCGGAAACAATGCTTTCATTTGGATATTTCTCGGACAGCTCGTCCAGATATTTAACAGCCTTGTCATTTTTACCTGTCTTGTAAGAGATATAGGCGCATTCATAAACCGCTTCCGCGGCAGTTGAGGGCACTGATGAAAATTTAGTCAGGATATCCTGAAGAACCGCCTCAGCCTTGTCATTTTTTCCGCCGTCGCGGTAGAAGTCTGACTGCCAGAAAAGCCCTTTGACGGTGAAAGCCGATTCAGGATAATATTTTATCATGACTGCAAGATCCTTTTCCGCGGAGTCCTGATCTCCGGATAGAAAATGCGAATAGAGCCTTTTATAAAGGGAGTTCGGTGCAAGTTCACTTTTGGGATATGCCTCAAATACTTTCGAATAATTAGCTTCGGCATCCTTATAATTGCCATTGTCGAAAAAGATGTTTCCAATTTCAAATATTGCCCTCGGCGCATCCGGGTGATTCGGGAATTTTTTTGCGAAATCCGCAAAAGCTGAAAGCGCATCATCGTTTTTCCTGAGATTGAGAAGAATCATCCCATAGAGGAAGCTTGCATTCTGGAAATTTTCGCCCTTTGGAAACTCCTTCATGAACGATTCCACAAGCTGTATGGATTTCTGATAATCCTTCATTGAGAAGAAACAGCTTACCTGCTTCAAAAGCGCCACTTCCCTGAAGGACTTGTCCTCCTCGGCTATTTTTGCAAATTCAGCGGCGGCCTCCGCATATTTCCTTTCCAGCAATAAAATGCCGGCCAGCTGAATTTTAGCTTCGTATTTGGCATTGGAGTCAGCCGCATTAGCAACAATAAAATCAAATTTCTCACGCGCCTCATTGAAAAGTTTCTCAGAAATGAAAAGTAGTCCCGCCTCTCTCGCCGCAGTCATTCTCATGGACAACTCATTCTTCGGATTTTCCATAATCTCCCTGTATATGTTTATGGCATCCTGTGTTTTCTTCGTGGCATAGTAAACTTTCGCCATCTGAAGCCTTATGATTCCCGTGTTTGGGGAATTTGGGAAGATTTTCAGGAATTTCCTGTATGACTCGAGGGCGGCGTCATAGTTTCCAGAAAGAGACTGTGAGTTGATTATCTGGATGAGAATCTTTTCCCTGTCGTAATCGGAGTCGGCAAAAAACTCGGCATCTTTTTGATAGGCCAGCGCTGATTGGAAATCTTTTTTCTCAATGAACGCGTTTGCAAGGTTTATGCTCGCATTGAACCACAGGGAATCACTGCTCTGTGGCGCCTGCCCCCTCGCTTTCTTGTAAACCCCATCCGCTTCCGTCACTTTCCCGTCCTTAGTAAGGAGGAAAATTGAAAGAAGTATGTCCGCAATGTTTTTCGGATCGTTGACGCTGAGCATCGAACGGGCCTTGTCTATTTCACCTTTGTAGATGGCGACAAGGATCCTCTGCTTCCTTCCATAGTCCGCCCATTTTGTGCCTTTGCCCACCGACTCCAGCTTGATATATGTTTTTTCGGCTTCATCCCAGTTAAGGAGACTTATGTAAGCCATTCCGAGCCCAGAGAGGGATTCACAGTAAATGTCCGAAATATCTGGGGCAGTCTTGAGTATCCGGTTGAAAAGGGAGATAGCTCCGTCAAAATGCCCCTCCAGAATCATTATATTCGCATTCCAGTAGTCCGCACGCTGCCGTGATTCCGGATTGATTAAAAGGTCTTCTGCGAATTTCGCGGAAAACTCATCGAAATCCTTTCTCGCGTTTTTTGCATCCTTGTCCCTGACATAGGCAGAGAAAAGACATAGATGAGCATCCTTCAGAGCAGCAGGATCATCCGCAGCTTCGGTTTTGTACTGGGAATAGAATTTGATTGCCAGCGAATAATAACCGTCATTGAACGCCTTGTCCCCTATCTGTCGCGAACGGTATGGTTTCTGCTCAACCTGCTCCTGAGCGAAAGAAGAATACATCAATGAAAATGCCAATAAAAATATGGATATTTTTTTTAACCACATCATGCTAAATTGTACCTTATCGATATAAAACTTTCCAGCAACTGGAAAGTTTTTCTAAGATGTTGATATAGGCCCATACTCTATTATTGACAGGGTGATTTACAAGATTTGACGATTTATTTTTCTATATATCAAGCATGTATAATTTAATGAAGAGTGAAGCTTCAAATACATGTAAAAGAGAAAACAAATCCGTCCTAAAGGAATGGAGTTGATTTTGAAGGGCAATCAAAACAGTATGGATAGATATGATTATAAATCCTATGTCTCAATAGGATTTATCACTCTTTTTCTTTTGCTTCTTTTCCATCTGCTACCGGTTTCACTCCGGATTTGACCTGTTCGTAGATCTTGTCGAGTATCTTCTTCTGAAGGGCAGGATCTTCCTGAACAGTAAGCTTCAAGGCGTCACGCCCCTGCCCGAGCTGTTCGCTTCCAAACGAGAACCATGAACCCTTCTTTTCAATTATTTTAAAATCGATTGCAACATCGACAATCGAACCGACACGGGAAATACCCTCATTGAAGTTGATGTCGAACTCGGCGATTTTAAACGGCGGAGCAAGTTTGTTTTTTACGACCTTCACCCTTGTCCGGTTTCCGGTGACGCCGCCAGCCGCATCTTTTATCGAGGTAATCTTGCGGATATCCATTCGTATGGAACTGTAGAACTTCATTGCGTTTCCACCAGGAGTAGTTTCAGGGTTTCCGAACATCACACCTATTTTTTCGCGGATCTGATTCGTAAAGATACAGCATGTCCTGCTCCTGCTGATGGAACCGGTAAGTTTCCTGAGGGCTTGGGACATCAGACGAGCCTGCAACCCCATAAATGAATCCCCCATCTGACCTTCAAGCTCGGCCTTTGGCACAAGAGCCGCAACCGAATCAATTACAACTACATCCACCGAATTGCTCTTCACAAGCATTTCTGTTATGCTAAGAGCGTCCTCACCGCAGTCAGGCTGGGAAATAAGGAGTGTGTCAAGATTCACCCCGATCATTTTGGCATACTGGGGATCGAAGGCGTGTTCAGCGTCAATCAGGGCGCCGACACCGCCACCACGCTGGGCGTTTGCAATTATATGGAGACAGAGGGTTGTTTTTCCGGAGGACTCAGGCCCGTAGATTTCCACTACCCTTCCCCTTGGAACACCGCCTATCCCTAAGGCTATGTCAAGGGTTAAGGCACCAGTGCTGATGATCGGTACATCCACATGCATGCTTGTATCTCCAAGGCGCATGATTGAGCCTTTTCCGTATTCCTTCTCGATTTGGCTAAGCGCTATCGAAAGGTTCTTATCCCTAACATTCTTCTCGCTCTTGTCGATCTTCTCGCTTTTGTCGCCCTTTTCAATGTCAGCCATTTTAAAATCCTCCGTATAATAAATTTTGAATTGAATTATCAGAAACTAAAAAGACAAATATACCTTATGAACATGTTCTTCAAGTGACTATTATATATTTCATAGAAATTAAGTTAATGAGGCAGGGAACGCGTTACTTAGGCAGAAGGTAATACAGATACCCGAGATAAATCAGTACAAGTATGAACCCCTCTATCCTGTTGATGATAAATCCTGTCCTCATGAGGGGAAAAAGAAGTATGGAGGTTATCAGCATCATTCCTATATCGACTGCACTGATCCCGGGAGCGTATATGGGGCTGATGAGTCCTGCTATTCCTATAATGCATAGAATGTTGAAAATATTTGAACCAACAATGTTTCCGATGGAAATATCCGCCTGTTTTTTTGCGGCGGCGACAACAGATGTGGCAAGTTCTGGAAGGCTTGTTCCAGCCGCTACAATAGTAAGTCCAATTACCGCTTCGCTTATTTTGAAATTCTGGGCAACCATGATGGATCCCTCCACAAAAACCCTTGCCCCGACAACCAGAGCGGAAAGACCTGCTATTATGAAAAAAACACACACTACCAGACCGTATTCCGCATGCACCTCTCCTTGTATCCCGTCGTCAATGTTTTTTTTGACCTCTCTCCTCGCCATTCTCACTACGGTAACAGTATAGGCGACTATTCCGGCAAACAATATCAAAGCCTCCGGTCTGCTGATTTTTTTGTCTATAAAAAAAACAGCAAAAAGAATGGATACTGCTATCATGATCGGGGTATCAAATCTTATGAGCTGTAGCTGAACCTTTAGCGGGCGGATCATTGCAGAAAGCCCGAGGATGAACGCTATGTTGAAAATATTCGAACCTACAATATTTCCAATTGATATTTCACCGTGGTGGCTTATGGCGGCATCAACGCTGACAACGAGTTCTGGAAAGCTTGTCCCGAATGCAACAACGGTAAGACCGACAACCAGAGGAGTCACGCCAGCTTTAACAGCTAGGCTAGCACCACCACCTACAAGCCATTCAGCCCCATAATAAAGAAGAATCAGTCCAATTACTATAAGGATGGATTCAATCATTGTTCCAATTTATCTGACAACGACCTTATTGTCTTCCTTCTGGTCAGCGGTAAGGCCTATGCCCAGGCGCTTGTGCCATACTGCAATAATCGGGCTTGCAACAAAGATAGAAGAATAAGTTCCGGCAACTACACCGATAAGCATCACCAATACGAAGTCTCGCATCGAGTTTCCTCCCATCACATACATGATGAGTGTAACCAGGAAAACAGTGAATGATGTGATTACGGTTCTGCTCAATGTTTGATTGATACTTAAATTTATAATCTCCTTGTAGGATTTGTTCTTTACCAAGCCGACATCCTCCCTGATTCGATCAAACACAATAATTGTGTCATTGACGGAATAACCGAGAATTGTCAGCAATGCAGCAAGAACCTGAAGGGAAAGTTCGCCGTTGAAGAAAAAGAGGAATATCCCTGTCGCAATAATAATATCATGAAGGTTTGCGAGAGTCGCAGCCACACCATACGCAACTTCAAACCGCAATGACAGATAAATTATCATACCTATGTTTGCCAGGATGAAAGCTATAATTGCGGCTTTTGAAAACTCCCAGCCGATAAGACCGCCGATTGAAACCTCCTCCCCTTTAGTAAGGTTGGATTTCGGATTAGCTTTATTAAGAATATCCCTGACATGTTCAACTGGATTTATGGCCTTGTTCTTACCGTCAATGCTGAGTTCACTGGAAGGAAGCAATATTTCAACAATTTTGCTGTTCTGAGCTATATTGGTTTTGTAGGAAACCTTTGCAGATGGGAACCCGGATTTTGCCAATTCGTCTGTTATGGACATTTCAGGAACCCTTTCTCCGTATTCATAAGTAAGTCTTGTACCGCCAGTGAAGTCTATTCCACAAATTGACTTGCCTTTATAAACCATGAACCCAAGTACAAGAACAACTAATACACATGATACCGGAAGCATTGTGTGACCAATCTTGAGGAAATCAATATTTGGCTTGGCGAAGAATTTCAGCATCTTCATTGTCCTGAAAGTCGTATATTTTGCCATAATGTCAAATACTAGCCTGGTAATGAAAAGGGAGGTGAAAAGATTGAGGGTAATACCGAGGGTGAGCGCGATTGCGAATCCCTTGATTGCACCTGTTCCCTGCCAAATGAGGATGACACCTACCAAGATAGTGGTCAAGTTGGAGTCCAGAATTGTCAGGAACGCCCTGTCAAAACCAGCCTCAACGGCATTTATCAGCGTCTTCTTGTTTTCCAACTCCTCTCGTATTCGTTCATATATGAGAACGTTCGCATCCACGGCCATACCGATTGTCAGGATGATACCTGCAATACCAGGAAGGGTGAGTGTGCAATTGAAAGCGGCAAGACCGCCAAGAAGCAGCACAATATTGAGTATGAGTGCGACATTCGCAACAATACCGGCTTTCATATAGTAAATCACCATGAAGAGCGACACCATTATAAATGAAACAAGTCCCGTAATCATACTGTTCCTGAGGGAGGATTCGCCAAGGGTCGGATCTGTATCGAAAACCCCCTGCACATCAATTTCAACAGGAAGGCTTCCGCTTACAAGCGCATTTGAAATGTTGCTGGCTTCATCCTTTGAGAATTGACCGGTAATCTGGGCCTGTCCGCCTTCGATCGCCCCTTGGATTACAGGAGCGGAATAAAGTGTTCCATCAAGTACGATAGCCAGTTGGCGCTGCACATTCTCCCTAGTGACTTTACCGAACTCAGTAGCTCCCTTTGAATTAAAGGAAAGACTGATATATCTCTGTCCGAACTGGTCAACCGTTGGTCCGGCATTTGTGATGTTCTTTCCTGTCATTTCAGGACGTATTTTAATGAAATAAGTGAGTTTCTGGGGTTTTTTACCGGGCTTGCTCTCAATCATATCCATTTTTCTGTATCCGACCGGAGCAGAAAATTTGATCTTCTCATTGTCGGGAAGGGAATTATATGAAGCGACAAGCTCGTCATTCTTTGGATTGACAAGGCAAAACTCAAGTTTAGCCGACATTTTTATAAGATTCAGCAGCTTAAGTTTCTCTTCTTTCGAAACAACAGGTGCCTTCAATGAAATATATCTTCCTCCGGCAGGGGAGATTTCAGTTTCATATATCTTCTGACTTTCAAGTCGATTTCTTATGACTTCGATTGCGGCGTCCCTGTATTTATTGAAATCACTCTCGCTTGTAACTGTGGATTTTCCGTCATCATCTTTTTTTGGTTTGAGTTCAAGGAGGAATTCGGCTCCACCATTTAGGTCAAGTCCGAGCCTTATCGAGCTGCTGGCCTGTTCTCGAACATAGCTTATTACGTCGCGGTTGTTAACCGCATTTTTAACTTCGACATACTGAGTGAGATCCACTCCAAGTTCGGCAGCCGCTTCATCAAGGGCCGCAACAGCGTACATTTTCTTATCATCCCTGTTTTTTTCCGCAAGGGCAAGCACTTTCTGTATGGTGGCATCGTTCTTTTTGAGCTTGTTTTTGAATACCTTGAATATATCCTGCTGCTGAAGTGGATACATCGACCACACAAAAACAATGGTTACGATTAACGCGAAGATTGTCCTGAAAAGTATCGGTTGTTTATTCATTTGCTTTCTTTTACATCCTTTTCCATTACTGACACTACGCCGCTTTTATTGACTTCAATTTTAACATTGTCGGCTATTTTGACTATGAACGTGTTTTCCTTGACATTTGCCACTACACCATGGATTCCGCCGGCAGTGATGACCTTATCTCCGGATTTTATGCTCTTAATCATTTCCTGCTTCCTTTTGTTCTCCTTCTGCTGGGAACGGAAGAGGAAAAAGATCATTACCATGAAAATTACGATAGGGCCCAAAGCCACAAGTGTGTTTTTAAACCCGCTTGACTGAACATCCATAATCAAAGTTCTCCTGATTCTTATTTTTGAACAAAAATTGGTATAACTACAAAAGGGTATGAAATCTACATCAAAAAGGCTGAATGACAAGGATAAATTGAATTTTTAGAGCTCGGGATTACATGTATGCTATTCTTTGGGAACCCTGATTTCCATTCCCGCCTTCAACTTGCCGGGGTCGCTTATATCGTTGATTTTTGCGAGTTTTTCCGGGGAAATGTGGAAAAGAGCTGCGATTTTGGTGAACGTATCTCCCTTTTCCACACGGTAAGTCTTATAAGCTCCGGCAGATGTCATTAACGGCTTTGATGAAATAACAGCAGTATTAACAGTTTTCTTACCGGCGCTTTGTGTACTTACAGCGGCAGGGAGGGACTTATCATTTGATTTTCCAGGAATGATCAGTTTCTGGCCAAGCTTGACCACATCTTTTTCGAGATGGTTTTTCTTGCGGATCTCATCAATTGACACTCCTGTCTTAGTGGCAACCTTCCTGAGAGAATCTCCTTCTACGACGATATAGAAATTACCGGAGCTTTCCGACAAACCACTCGATTTCACTGGTTTTGAATGAGATTCAATAACCGACGGATCAATGTTAAAATTTTCTGGCGATGCCACAGGCTCTGAAGACTGATTTTGAGAAACGGCTAATTCCCCACCCAAAGGAGCCAATACTTTTTCATCGTCAACATCGTCTGAACTGACAGAAGTCTGAGATTTGACAAGTGAATTGAGCGCTTGCTCCAGAGAACGATCTTCTACCGAAGGCAGATTTAACGGCTGAGTCTCAATTGGAGGGTTTAATGCCTTGAATGCAGGAACTTCCTTGTTTTTTGAAATCTCATTCCCGCCTTTCAGCATATTGAAACCAACAACACTAAGTATGACAATCACATGAAATACTATGACAACCATAACAATGGCTATCCACGTATTGACGCTTCCCTCTTGTCCAATTGTGTTTATTTTTAACCGTTTATACATAATTTAACCGTTATAAGTATCATCCGGAAATCTAAAGATTTCAAGAGATGAATTTTTTAAAGACTGCCACTCCCACCAATCCGGAAAATGACAGTAGAAAAATCAAAATGGAATATTTTTTCCAGTCATTAATTGTAGCAGGACCAGAAACATCTGCCAATTGCCCATTAAGGAACTTTACATCTACATATCTTATAGATATAAGAGAAATTAAAATAAGGATGTAAAGAATACCCAGATATAACCCGTTTTCAGCCCTGGCAATTCCAAATCCTGTAAATAGTAGGGCTAAATTGCCGAACAACATCCAATAAAGCCTTGCAAGAGTACCTAGTAGATCTTGAGAAGATTGACTTCTATCGGAATTCATATCCGCCTCCAGTAATTTTTGTATTACTGAATGGCGGCCCGACCATCCAAAAACCTGTGTCGATAGCACGACACACCCAAAACAAATTAAGTGTCATGTTAAATTTAATCAAGTTCTGATGTAATATTTTCCCTTGATTCAAGTGAAGCTTGCATTATTATATACCGCTCTAATGATGGTTAAAAACCTCTCATGATCACTGCCGGCAGACAGTTTTTCCCTAAGGACGGTTTCTCAAAATGAATTCATTATTCAGGGATAAGGAACTTATTGTGCCGAAGGGGAATACCGAACTGAGGGCGGGAGATTCACTGGTCGCGATTGTCGAAAACAAGGAAAGTTTCTTAAAAAACCTATAATCCGCAATGAAAGTTTTAATTAAATAAAGATTTACCATGGTCAAAGATAAAAACATATCCCATATACATGTTTTGGATACCGTCGAGAAATCCAAAACCTGCCCTCTTTGTGATCTGGATAACGCCTCGGTTCAAAAATATATCACCGATATGCTTTATGAGAGCGTAAATGATCGTGGATTAAGAAAAAAACTGGAAAAGCAAAAAGGGTTTTGCACTTTTCACGGCGAACTATTGCTGAAGCACGGCGATGCCTTGGGCATTGCCATACTGCATACCGATCAGATTCAATTACTTCTGGATTATCTTAACAATGCAGGGAGTATATTTTCCAAGATTAAGAAGGCCGACCATACTGGATGGACAGATCATTCAGGCTGCATAATATGCGAAATTCGCAGAGGGGCGGAAAAACAGCACATAGAAGTTTTTCTTGAACTCATGGACGATGACATCATGAAGAGCTACCTTGAAAAATTTCCAGGTTTTTGCGCAAAGCATCTTTTCAAAGTCATGGAGATGTCAAACAATACAGATCACGTTAAATATCTAGTGAAATTGCATAAGGAAAGATATAAGTCGATTCTTGAGGATCTTAAGGAATTATGCCGTAAAAATGACTACAGGTTTCGGACTGAGCCCGCAGGGAAGGAAGCTGATTCCTGGCAAAAGGCCGTACATATTGTCAGCGGGAAGATACTGTGAAAACTTCAGCGGAATCTCAGCTCGGAATAATTCGGAAGGAAGACAGTGCCAATCTGCAGAAAGAAGGCATTGGAATGGCACCGGAGAATTTGTAGAAGTTCTATCCCTACCGCCCTAACTGTAAATTTCCATAGATTCCGAGTTATAACATATGTGTCGTGGCCG
This sequence comes from uncultured Victivallis sp., assembly GCA_964540865.1. Taxonomy (GTDB): domain Bacteria; phylum Verrucomicrobiota; class Lentisphaeria; order Victivallales; family GWF2-50-93; genus GWF2-50-93. Next base: position 1,392 of record CAZION010000160.1, on the reverse strand, counting down.
TTACGGTCACCAATAACTAAAAAATAAAGGTGACCAAAATGAGTCCATCAGCCGCATTGATGTTAGAGAAGGAAATCTATCCAATTATCAGAAACACAATCCCTAGGACGGACAGAAGCATCTGACCTTGCGGGAGAAGGATACGAATCCGCCGCGGCGGACCCGCAATCGTCGCAGCGGACTCGGGCAAATCCCTCACGCAGGTCACCGCATTTAGGGCTCGGTTAAAAATAACTTGGCCATTTGACGGGAAATAACCGTCTCCCATTGGTCGTCCGTAAAAGCCAGGCCGGTCGCACTTCTCTGCCGATCATTACGAAGATGGATTGTGTGTGGCCGCCATCACCCGCCCCTTGCCGCTGCGTTTGACCGCATACATCAATTCGTCTGCGAAGTGCAGCGCCTCCTCGCAATTGGCGGGCGGTCGAGGGAAGACCGCAATGCCGGCGCTGAACCCCACCGCCCAGTCCCGACCGTGCGCGATCTCGAGCAAGCGCTTCTGGATTCTCTCCATCAGCAGCTGACCCGGTTCGCCCTCGGTCTCCGGCATCAGGATCGCGAACTCGTCGCCGCCGAGGAGTCCGGCCGTATCGGTGGCGCGCAAGGAGGCGGCGAGCGTTTCTCCTACCGTCCGCAGCCCTCCCGATGGCCTTGGCTGTCGTTGATGCTCTTGAAATTGTCGAGATCGAGGTAGGCCAGGCAGAAGGTATGCCCGTAGCGGCGGCTGCGCTCGACCTCGGCCTCGAGCGTCTCGAGAAAATGCCGGCTGTTCCAGAGGCCGGTGAGCCGGTCCACCCGGCTGAGCTGCTGCTCGCGCAACAGCGCCTTCCGCACGACGCAGATGCTGAGGCCGACGATCACGAAGAACCCCAGATGCACGCCGGCGTTCCAATATTCCGCGAACCAATTCGAAATGGTGTCCTTGTTCGCCACATCGACGGCAAGCCACAGGCCGGCGCAGAGAAAGGAAAAGAGCAGTGCCGGCTTGCGGCCGTGACACCACGCGACCAGGGAGATCGGGATGAGGAAGAAGATCGAGACGCTGATCTCTGCGCCGATCACGCGTTCCAGCCAGCCGACGAGGCCAACCAAAGCCAGGGCCAGGGCGAGAACGACAAAGCGAGGGAACCGGGACAGGCGGTCAAGCATCTTCACGGGGATCCTACTGATAGGCGTTTTGATTTTCGTATGTGCTTACGGTAGTAAGGAAGAGGCGGGAAATCAAATCAAATATTGCAGGAATTCGGCTTTTACCTTGCAAACCGGATGGAGGAATCGGGGAAGTCAGAACAAGATTTTTTCAGAAGTTGAAAAAATATTTTTTTGACGCAAGTCAAAATATCGTAATAATGGGCGGCTACAATTTTCCAGAAGGGAGACGCAGACGGGTTC
>CAZION010000159.1:0-16415 GCA_964540865.1 uncultured Victivallis sp. | reverse complement strand
TAAAAAGCGCCATTGAGAAAGCCGGTGTGAACAAGCACGGGAGTTGCCATGCATTTCGGCATGCTTTTGCGACACATTTGCTTGAGAACGGAACGGACATCAAGGTGATACAGGAGCTGCTTGGGCATTCGAGCATTGAGACGACGATGATTTACACGCATGTGGCGCAGAAGAAGCTGGCGGTGGTGGAGAGTCCGTTGGACAGGCTGGGGAGATGAATCCATTGCGCCCTAATTATTTTTTCAGCACTTCGATATTGTTTGTGAAAAGCGATGAATTCGGTATGAGGTAGATCCTGTTTTCCCCCTGCAGTATTGTGTAGCGGAGGTTGATTTCCAGGACAATGCCCTGGCATCCTGTCACGGTGATTGTGTCACCTAGCGTGAACGGATGGTAGATCAGGATAAGCGCGCCTGAGAGAAGATTTGAGAGAGCGTCTTTCAGCGCAAAACCAAGAGCGAAACCGCCAAGCCCCAGTCCGGCCACCATGGCGTTGACATTTATCCCCAGCGTGCCGAGCACCGTGATTGCGCCTATGCCTATTATGAGGATCTGTATCGCCTTGCCTGAAAGCTTCAAGATATGGTTTTTTCCGTCATCGAAACGGTGGTCCATACGGAAGAAAATCATCCGGACAATTTTCGCTATGCCGATGAAAACAAGGAGTATGATGAGGGCGACACCGATTTTTGGCAGGTAATCGATCACCTGTGAGAGGAAACGTTCTATCATCCTGTGGAAGTCTGGAGTCAGGGTGAACGTGCTTTCAAATGTCTCTTCCATCATCATGTCCTTTCTTAAATAATGTAGCACAGGCATCTTGCCTGTGGCAATTCCTCCAAGATGGGCGACATGCCCAACACACAGGCAAGATGCCTGTGCTACTTCTCAAATCTACTTCATCAGGTGCAGGTTTGCTATGGATATCCCACTCAGCATCGAGCCTGTTATCCCAAGGAACCCCTGATCAGTGCCGCAGAGAAACACATTGCCAAGATGGGTTCTGCCATCCTTAACTTTTGCCGGGCATCCGTAAACCGCGCCGTTTATGTGACCGGTGTAACGGGTTATTGTTTTCGGAGTGAAGGTGTCAATCAGCTTAACTTTTCCGCGAAGGCCCGGGAATTGGGTGTATTCCGACGCGATGGACAATGTTTTTTTAGAGCACTCTTTTTTCAAGGTTTTATATTCTTCCGGCTGATATTTGTTCCATTGGCTATGATTCGCTAGGACGGTGATCCTGATCATCGGAGCTGGGGGCGTATCGGAAGGCAGGAATCGGAAGTTGTTCGGACAGCATATCACGCCACTGCGGCCGTCAATAACGCCTTCCGGATTCTGATAATGGAACTTTTCCGAATTGTTGAAAAAGATTATTGTGCTCTCATATCCGGGGATGGGTGAATCGAGTATCCCGACGGTTTCCACAAACGCCATCTGGCCGCGCGGGATTTCTGCGAAGTCCGCAGGTTTCTCTCCGCAGATGGAAAGAGTTTCGATGTATCCGGCAGATGACAGGATGTTTTTTGCGGACAATGTTTCACCGTTCTTGAGTACTACCGCTTCAGCGAGTCCGCTTCTCGAAATTATCATGCGAACTTCGCAATTCTTGCGAATTTCGCCGCCGGACTCGGTGATGCGTTTTTCAAGAATATCTAGAAGTTTTACGATTCCACCGGCAGGCCTGCAGAATCCTTCCTTGAAGATGCTCTGGTACATGATTGCGAACTGCGCAAGATCCATGTCGTCCTCAAGGGCGCTTCCATAGTACATGAGGGGACAGAAAAGCATGTCTGCAAGTATGGGGTTATTTATGTATTCGGAGACAACGCTTCTCGCGGAAATAAATTTTGAGGAGAGGCTTAGGCTGTCATAGTTCGAGAGGAAGTTGTCGAGTTTTACGAAGCCGTCGAGTTCATTTTTGAACTTATTTTGAATTTCCATCTTCAGGAATTCAAAATCATTTGTAAATTTCAGGGATACGCCGGGAAAGCTGACCAGAGAATGGTTTTGTTCGCGTAGTTCCAGTTCATCGTATCCGATCCTGAGCTGACGCAGGAGTTTAGCGAGAGGTGCAGATTTGGGGCCGGACTTGGCGGTGAAATTTGTCATGGCATGGAGTCCGGAATCGATATCGTACCCGTTCTTCGTGTAATGGGAATTGAGTCCGCCGAGACGAGAGTGTTTCTCGAGAATGCAGATTTTCTTCCCGAAATGGGAGAGACGTATACCGGCCGCAAGCCCGGAAAGTCCGCCGCCGATTATTATGCAGTCATAAGTCATTTAGAAGTAATCCCTGAAATTAAGATGAGAGTCAGGATAAACTTCATAATTAACCACGAAGACACGAAGACACAAAGTTAAGAGCTAAATATTTTTGTAAAAATAAAGCCCCTGCTTTCCGAACATGGGTTTTATGTTAATCTTTATTTCTTGATTATTTCCCTCTCTGCGTTACTTTCTAAAGCATTACTAAAATTTTATGATTCTGTCAATTAGCAATAGGATATGTCCATTATGAAGAAAGTAAGTATGATTATCGTGGGTGCGGGAGGGCGTGGTTCTGGATATGCACGTTTTGCCGCAGAATATCCGGAGCGCCTTGAGATTGTAGGGGTGGCCGAACCCAGGGACTTTTACAGAAATGAGATGGCAAGTAAATACAATATTCCTGGAAAGAATGTTTTCACATGCTGGAAAGATCTTGCGAAGAGGAAAAAGTTTGCAGATGGAGTTATTATCGCGACCCAGGACAAGATGCATACCGAGCCAGCAATCAGGTTCGCGAACAAAGGTTATCATGTCATGCTTGAGAAACCTATGGCGCCAACAGCCCGTGAATGCGAGAAAATTGTAAAGGCCGTCAAGAAAAACAATATAATATTCGCCGTTTGCCACGTATTACGTTATACCACTTACACAAGTGCGCTGAAAAAGGTGATAGATTCTGGAGCTATCGGTGACATTGTCAGCATGCAGCACATTGAGGAGGTGGGATGGTGGCACCAGGCGCATTCATTTGTCCGCGGCAACTGGCGCAATGAAAAGGAGTCTTCATGCATGCTTCTGGCGAAATCCTGCCATGACTTGGACTGGAGCAGCTATATAATGGGGCATAAGTGCAAGTCTATTTCCTCGTTCGGCTCACTCAAGCATTTCCGCAAGGAGGAAAAACCTGAAGGCGCCGGAACAAGATGCCTTGATTGCGGGTATGAACCGAAATGCCCCTATTCTGCAGTAAGGATTTACTTGACCGAGAGGCTTGATAAAGGGAAAACCGGTTGGCCTGTTGACGTATTGACTCCGGTAGTTACGAGGGAAAATATTTTAAAGGCCCTCCAGGATGGCCCATACGGACGTTGCGTATATGAATGCGACAATGATGTGGTTGACAACCAGGTGGTCAACATGCTTTTCGAAGGCGGGAGGACGGCGACATTTACAATGACTGCGTTCGCGAAAGGCGGCAGGAAAACTAGGATATTCGGGACTAGGGGTGAAATATACGGTGACAGTTCCAATATAGAGGTTTTCGATTTTCTGACTGAGAAAACCGAAAAAGTAGATACGAATGCCTCTGAAGGATCTATACTGGGCGGTCATGGTGGCGGCGACGGTGGACTCATGGAGAGTTTTGTTTCAGCGCTTGCTGGCAATGATCCTTCCGGTATACTTTCCGGACCGGATGCGACTCTTGAAAGCCATCTCATGGTGTTTGCCGCGGAGAAATCAAGGATTAAAGGTAAAGTCGTAAGTCTTTGACCTATTGCCATAATTTTTTTCATTCAAATAAATTGCATTGAATTTATTTGAATGAAAAAATATAATCGATGAAATAATTTCTGAACGTTTCAAATAACAAGGAGATACGAATTATGAAATTTAATCTGTTTAGAATGTGTTGTCTTGCTGGTGCTGTATTCTCATTAGCAGTGTTTTCAGGGTGCGGGGCTATGGACGAAGTTACAAAAGCGCTCACCGGGAATCAGAATTATCAATATATAAGTGCGGATACCATTTCGTCCGGACTGAAGCAGGCCTTGTCCATAGGAACAGAAAGCGCAGTTGCCCAGACTTCTAAAGAAGGTGGCTACTGGAAAAATCCGGCACTGAAAATACCTCTTCCACAGGATTTGCAGAAATTCGCGGATGCTCTGAGCGGAATTGGACTCGGAGCCCAAGTCGAAGAGCTTGAAAAGAAAATGAATGAAGGTGCAGAAATGGCTGCGGCTTCAGCAAGTCCTGTATTTGTGGATGCCATAAATAATTTGAAGATTCCCAATGCAAAGGCCATTCTTAACGGAAAGGAAACCGAAGCTACAGATTTTTTCCGTGATAAAACCTATGAGCATCTGAAGGCACAATATTCCCCTATAGTAAGCAAGGAACTTGAGAAGGTTGGCGCAGTGAGTCTGTACAATGAACTTTACCAGAAATACATTCTAATCCCGCTTGTCCCCAAGATTGATCTTAAGCTTGATGCCTATGTCACTGAAAAAGCTTTGGACGGACTTTTCATTGTCGTAGCTGAAGAAGAAAAGAAAATACGCCAGGATTCTGCGGCAAGAACGACTGAACTGCTCAGAAAAGTTTTTGTTCGATAGGGTAACTATATGGCGGGCAATGACTCAAAGTCTTTTTCTTTCCCGAGAAGGTTGATTGGCTGGTTGCTTCTGGGGCTGGTGATTATTGTTTCTATTGCGGTTGGAATCCTGGTTTCAGAGGGTTTGTTCCATAACCCGCAACCAGCTTCAGCAACCGGCAAGACAGGTGCTGCCAGTATGCCCGCAGTGGCAATCATTTTGTTCATGATAATGGGAGTGTTTTTTTCCTTCATTGGAATTCTTTCATATGTGGTTGTGATTTCAACAAATTGTTTCACTTTCAATTATGGCAAGCCCGTATGGTTGAAGGGATTCACCTTGCGACTCCGGTTGGTGAACATATTCGTGCCTCTTTTCGTTCTTCTGGGCATTGGTTCCATGGCAACCGTGCTGTTCGGAACAATTCTGACAATAATGGGATTGCCATTGAAAGCCGCAATCCTTGTTCCATTCTTCTGCGTACTTGTCCCGGGGCAGTTTTTGCTCGCATGGTTCAATGTATGGGCTCCGATGGAAAAAACACTTATCCGCAAACGGCTTTCAGCAATGGAAATTTCTCCTGAACGTATGAGTGAAGGTTTTTATGCTGGGATTTCGGATCCGTCGGTAAGCAGTTTTGCAAAAGGATTAATTGAAGATGATGTCGGGATGATGTGGCTGGACGCTGATGCGATAGTTTATCAGGGTGATGCCAGGCGTCTTGAGATCAAGCGCAGCCAGCTGCTGCAGATTGAGCGGACTGTTGACAAGGGCAGTATGGCTGCGTATGCGGGGGCGGTGCACGTAATCCTCCTGTGGCAGGATGAGAAGGGCGTTCAGAACAGGACACGCATACATGTGATGAATTGTTTCACTCTTTCCGGGATAGCGCGTTCACTGGATAAGCTTGCTGATGATCTTAAGAACTGGCAGATGCGGGAAGAAATTAATCAGTAATCGGTAACCAGTAATCAGCGTAAACAGAAATCAATTTGTCTCTCAATTACTGATAACTGGCCACTGATGACTGATCACTGTCGTCTGCCATCTGTCGTCTGCACTCCGTCCATCATCCCTTCACGGCGCCGGCCGAGAGTCCTTTGACGAAGAGCTTCATCGAGAAGATGAAAATTATAACAAGTGGTATGGCGGCCAATGAATAGCAGGCCATGAGCTGTCCCCACTGTTTCACATATTCGCCGTTCAAGTCCATGAGCACTACCGGCAGGAGCTGTTTATTTCGGTCGTTGAGAAACACGAGGGGTTCGATGAAAGCGTTCCAGGAGCCTATGAAATTCATTATGCCGAGGGTGCCGAGTATGCTGCCGGTCATAGGGAGCACCACATTAGTTATCTGCTGGAAAAATGAGGCGCCGTCCATTTCAGCGGCCTCGAAAAGCTCCTCCGGTATTTCCTCGATGAAGCTGCGGAGTACGAAAGCGCATAAGACCTGCCCCATTGTGGCGTAGAGCAGGATCAGGCCTAAAAGTGAATTCAGGAAATTCAGATCCTTCATTATCACAAATAGTGGGATTAGGTTCATTATCCCGGGCATGAATATCAGCGAGATCATTAAATACCAGAGGACTTCCTTGAACATGAATTCAAATCTGGCGAATACGTAGGCTGTGCAGAGGGCTGCTGTGAGGCAGAGGACGCAACTTGAAATAGATACGAAAATGCTGTTTCCGATATACGGGAGGACTACGAAAAACGCCTTTGACCAGTTCTCGAAATGCAGCGGCAAACTCGGGATGAAGGGCGAATTCACGAACTGCGTGTTGTCCTTGAAGCTTATGACTAACATTACCAAAAGTGGAAGGAATGCGAATGCGAGCACTGACAGTATCAGCAAATTTTTCACCGTCTCTTTGATTTTATCTCTGCTCTTGTCTTTCATGTCAGCCGCTCCGTCTGATTAAGTGGTCTTGGTTTTTATGAACTTCTGGTTGACTATTGTGAATAGGAGGATTATTGCAAAAAGCACCAGTCCGATGGCGCAGGCATATCCGTATTTCTGCTCGATAAAGGCTGAATAGAACATGTACAGCCCGGTGGTCAGTCCCTTGTTACCCGGGCCGCCGCTTGGGCCAAGCAGGATAAGTTGCAGGCCGAAAGCCTGGAAAGTGCCGATGATCATGAGTATTATGTTCAGTCTTATCTGGCTCATTATAAGCGGCAGTTCGATGTACACGAATTTCCCCCACCACGATATGCCGTCTATGTCGGCGGCCTCGTAGACGCTTTCCGAAATGTTCTGAAGGCCGGAAAGGTAAATCAGGACGCCTACGACGCCCACCCACGGGAACCCCCACAGGATCAGCGATGGGACTATCAATTCCGGCTGTCCAAGCCATACCGGCCTGAACGGTTCGACAAACACACCCCAGTGCAGGAAACTTGAATCCATCCAGACGAGGAGATGATCGAGCCCCGACCATTTTAGGAAGTTGTTGAGCAGTCCCACGTTCGGATCATAGAAGAACTTCCAGATCAGGAGCCCGACCATTGTCGGGATGATCATTGGGATTACAAAAAGTACTCGGTAGAGGTATTGCAGCCTGTCGGATTTCAGCCTGTGAATGCAGACTGCGGTGAATATGCTGGGCCACATCTGGAACAGGTTGGCTATTACCAGCAGGAAGACCAGTTTGAATCCCATCCAGAACAGCCAGTCGCCCTGCTGTCGCACGGCTATCACATAAACTGCGCAGGCCGTGACTGGCAGGAAGAAGGAAATGAACAGGAGCAGCTTGCGCCGTTTCCCCGGACGCGTAAGCATGCTGGAAACACCTGCGAGTATCGCAACTCCCAGCATTGCGAATGAAAAACATGCTGCCGCATGATTGATGGCTGCAGCACCGTTGCAGCTTCTGAAGTCCGCAATCATTTTCACCGTCAGCCACGCATATGCAAGGATCGCAAACGCCCTGAGCGCCCTCTTTATTTTGGCATTGTCGGAAATTGCCGCCGAGAATGCGAAGAGGCCGCCTAGGATTGCGGGAATCCATATTGTCAGATTGCCAAAGAGATTTCTGAAATTTTCCAGGAAGACATATTCCTCTACGAAATCGCCGTCCCAGACGTAGAGGCTGTGCCGCATCGCCCCGAATGCGGGCATATAGCTGAATACTGCGAGTCCGAGCAGGGTCGGAATCATGAGCATGAGCACCGGCCACATATAACGGATGTTTTTCGCGTTTATCTTAACGTGCTTCATCTGCGGCGCCTTCCTTTTTTTTGTTCCTTTCGGCCAATGCCAGATGGGAGCTGTATTCGAAAAGCTGTTTTTCGACGGACCAGTTAAGGGGGGCGAGCCTGGGAAGGAATGTTTTCCGTTCTTTTTCCGAGCCGGCGTAAGAGAGAAGCAGGAACACAGTATTGAAGCGGTCGAATCCCCTGAGTACGCGGTATCTCCTGTCCATTTCATCCTGGAATCCCCGTTCGGAGGAAACAGAATATAACTCGCTGAGTGAGGAGATGTATTTCTCCAGCGGAATCCTGCCCGAATAGAATTGACCTTCATATCCGTCGCCGACTACGTTGAACTGGGTGCCTATATTGTATTCGAATCTTCCCGCATATCCGTCAAGCCTGGGCGCGAACGGTTTCAGCCAGTCGACCCCAATCTTCGTGTTTTTCACGATGGGAATCCAGAAATTATTGTCATTGAATTTCTCATTGGCTCTTGTAGTGGTCGCGAATTGGAGGAATGAAATACACAGTTCCGGATATTTGGTTGAGGCGTTTATCGCCTGCGGATTGGCTGAGGCCGAGGTGACCTCGCTAAGCTGTTTTACATATTTAGAATAAACCGGATCCTTAAACGGCATCGGGACTTCGCTTATTCCGATCTCGAAGCTTCCTGCAACCTGGTCCCTTATCATCTTCGCATCATACCCCCAGGTCAGGGTCATAAGTGATTTCTGCTGGACGAAAGAGAATGCCATGTCGTCGCGGGCGGCCGCCATCCAGCCTGGCATGAAATATTTTACAACCTCATAAGAGCACTTGAACGAGTCTTCAATCTCAGGATTCCTGAAAGACCATTTGCCGCCGCGCGTGTTGTAGGATTCAACCTTGTCCACAGAACCGTCAGAGTTGAAATCGCTGGCCGGGATCATGTCCTGCATGAAGGAGAAAAGGTACCACTCCTTGAACATCATTTTCTGGAAGTAACAGGCGGCTATGGGAGAGATCTCCCTGCCTTTTGATTTCGAATACGCGGCAACCTTTTCACACAGCGCTATGAAATCTCCGTATTCGTCCGGGAACTTGTCTGAGCCCGTGATTTCCCTGAGCAGATTCTTATTATAGTATATCCTGGTGTTCTGGGTGCTGAGCGGTATCTTGTAGTATTCCTGAAGACCCGGCTCGATGAACGACTGCATGCCGTCAAGAAATGTATCTTTCCATGGGACGCCTTCGAGCGGAGTCCCTGTGTTCCAGGGATTCGGTTTTGACAGTTGTTCACCCAGGGGCATGAAATATCTTGCGATGTTGTTCACGTTCGCCAGCGTGCCGGAACAGCCTATCTGGATGATGTCCGGGGCGGTTTTCCCTATGAGGCCGGTATTTGTATACTGTGCGTATCCAGTGTATGGGACGGGAATCTGTTCAATCACCACCTTTTTTCCGGTCTTCTTGTAATAATCCTTTTCAAAGTCTTTGATCATCGTCTCGAAGCCAGGTGCAGCCTCGAGATTCCAATGGCAGAAACGTATCCTGACAGTTGACGCGTCCCTCAATTTTGCATCGTTGTATCCGACCCAGAAAGCCGAAGCTGCAAAGGCCATGACAAGCACTCCGATGCCAGCCAATCCCCTGATTTTTTTGAATTCAAATTTCATTCGCCCTTTTATCCATTGGATATTCGGATTATTCACCACGAAATACGCTAAACACACGAAAAATAAGATTTGCCGTTAAGAAAATTCAAAGTTGTGCCTCATAAATACCAAGACACGCTAAAGCCGTGAACTCCAACTTAATTCCATCTCCTGGCTATCAATTACGTATTACCGAAGTTATTTCCCTAAACTCACGCACCCACGTCCTCACAAACTCTTACACCTCTCCATTCAATTATTCTGAAGTTCCAGCGGTAGCCGGGTAAGTCCACAGTTAAGGAACAATCGAACATTGAATTCATTCGAAGTTGGAAGTTCGATGTTCAGTGTTCAATGTTCAAATTATTTAAAGATGCTGCTTTCAGCCTCCTAATTGAATCCAGTTTGTCCTTTGCCGGAGTCTTGAACTTGCTGTATTCAAGCTCAGACAGTTTTGAGAAATATTTTTCCGCTATACCTTTGTCATTGCCTTTAAGTGCGATATTCGCAATTCTCCACCAGTATTCGTCTTTCTGGATTCCTGGAGGCAGACCCGCCGCCTCCCCCTCTAGCAGCGCTCCTGCAGACGCACCGAAGTCCTCCAATGGATAGTAAAGTACGTCGGAAATAAATAGCCAGTGTACGGAGGCAAGTGGATTATTAGGATTCACCTTGAGCCATGCCTGGAGTTCGTCGACAGCCTCTCGGCTCTTTGCCGCAGATTTTAAAAACGCCTTTGTCTGGGCGCGATAAAGGGCCGCATAAGGAGCAAGAGGGGATTTCGGAAAATTATCAATGAGCGTATCATAGAGCTCAATCGCCTTTTCCTGTTCCGGCTTGTCTCCGAAGTAGTCGGAGCGCGCCGCCAGCTCCCCGCTGAACAGCAATGCCAGCTGATAATTCATGCTGCCGCTTTTTCCAGCGATGATCTGCTTGTAAAGTCTGGCGGCCTCTGTCTTGTCGCTTTCCCTGTCAGGCTGTCTGCGGTGCAGGCAGACGGCATAGCCAAGGGCGGCCGTTTCCCATTCCGGACTTCCGGTCTTCGCTTTCCTCATCTCTTCAGAGAAGTCTCTTGATGCGGCGCTGAAATCCATCAGGGACAGGGACTGGAACCCCTTTTCCATCAGGCTGGCTGAAATCTCTTCCGCCCGGACGAGAAAAGGCATATCCAGGAAAAGCAACAGGATTGCCACCTTCATGTATGCAATTTGGGGATGAGTTTTAAAATTCACTGATTCCATTTGCTATTCTCAGTTAGTAGTAGCGCAATTTATAGCGCGTTTCCCCGTGCTTCTCTCTCGGGCAGATTGCCCGAGTTACTTTAAACATGACACAGGCAAGATGCCTGTGCTACTTCCAAGACGGGCAAGATGCCCGGGAACACAGGCGAGACCTGTCCTGAGCTTATCGAAGGACGCCTGTGCTATTTCCCTCTACGCCGAAACGGCGAACATCAATTAAGACACGCTAAAGCAGTGAACACCAACTAATACTTTCAGTCGTCAGTCATTAGCTGATAGGTCATAGGTGTTAATTAACTTTGAGCTATGAACTTTTATGCTCCAATTCTCCGTTTCACCGCTTCTCCGATTCATTGCCTCTTGCCTCTTTTCCAGGACTCGGACATTGTTACTGATAACCGATCACTGATCACTGATTACTTTATTATGCCAGCGACTGACGACCAGCGACTTCTTCAACTCGTTTTTCCCACAACCTTCAGTTCCCTGCGTTTCAGTTTTACAATCCGCCTTGATCCCTTCGCGGCAGGAGTCTCTTTGCGGGACAACGTCTCCAGCAGGATGTCCACGGCGGCTTTTGCAATGCCCTCGCAGTCTTGGACGGAGACAAGCACCGTCCGGGCTGGAGCCGGATCGCCTATCCATTCGTCAAAGCAGCAGAATACAATTTTCCTTCCGGCAAGAAGGGAGCGCCAATGTTCCGCAAATGACAGAATGTCTGATTGGGCGTCTGCGATGATCGCAAAGGGTTTATCCTTAGGCATGGCTGCGAAGTATTCTTTTGAAATGTTTTGTGCGCATGTCCATTTTCCGAATTTCTCTATTTCCGATACGCAAGCGTCCCGGCGCTGACTTGCCACCAGATTGGGAAGGTGATGCAACATTATGAAATTATTACAACCGAGTTTTTTCGCCTCGCGCACGAGTTCACGGGCGGCTCCGTCGTTGTCCGTAGTCACCAAAGGCAGGCCGAGTCCTTCGACATCGACATCCATGAGGACGGCCGGATATTTCCGCAGCGGGATTTTCCTCAGGACTTCGAAATCAACCCCGAGTCGTCGCGGTATTATGAGTGCGCCGTCTGCAACGCCCTGGAAAAGCCTGTTTGTGATTCTGACGTAACGTTCCTCGTTTTCCATATGGAATGCGGCAACAGTGTCATAGCCTTTTTCCGCAAGATAATTTGTGGCATGCTGGACAATTTCCCTGTCAAGCACATCGCGCAGGGATTCGAGAACAACCCAGATAGTATTGCTTTTGCTATTGCGTAGAGATGCAGCAATCAGGTTGGGCTGATATTCGAGCTGTGCCGCCACCTTTTGGATTTTCTCCCTGGTCTTAATATTAATCAACGGATCGTCGCGCAGTGCCCGTGACACCGTTGGCCGGCTCAGGTTGCATATGTCCGCTATGTCTTGAAGTGTGACGCTCATTTTCCTGAAGCCCTTATCCTGTTATGCTCGTATTTAACAATCGTTTTAATTTTAAGCCTGGATTTGCTGTTCCAGCTCTAATACTTGGGATTATATACTAGGAAACATGAAAGTCAAGCCGTAAAAAACAATCGATTTAAAAAATTGCATATTATTATAGTTTTTCAGGAAAATTGAGGATCTGTTTCCCTGAAAAACTATGAAGGTGATTGTAAAGATTATTCTCAGTAGTTGCCCGGGGCGTGTCGTCAAGCCTTTCAAACGCCCAAGATGCCGGCCATGGTGGTAAATGGAAGAACACGCGCCTTGAATTCGGCGACTTCATAGTCCTTTTCCCCCATGTGAACCTGATAGAAGAGCGGAATGTTTGTCCGTTGTGCGAAATAGGAGATGTTGCGGCTCAATTGCCTCTCGCCCATTTTGCACTCCACGGAGAATTCGGGTTTGTTGTTGCGGACGACCACAAAATCAAGCTCCCGTCCCTGGGAATCGCGCACAAAACGCAAGTCCATGCGGTCGCCCTCGCGGTCTTCAATCATGTGGCAGTATTTCAGGAGATTTGAGGCCACCAAATTTTCAAACCGTGCAGACGGGGTTGTGCAAACTGACCAGTCCCACATGTATAGTTTCCGCTCCTTGGTGGCCGCTCTCAGCCTTGGGAGTCCATGCGGCTGTATTCGGAAACAGAAATAAAGATTTTCCAGAATGGTGATCCAGCGGTCAATTGTCTCGAAAGCGACTGAAAGATCCTGGCGCAGGTTGTTGATGGACAGAGGTGAGCCTATTCGCTCGGGAAGCACCTGTGCCAGGAGATCCATTTGCGACACTTCCTTGACATGTTCCAAGCTGATCAAATCCTCATGTATGACCCTGCTTTGGTGTTCCCGCTGCCAACGCTTCCAATGGCGCGAATTCGCCTTGAGAAAAGGCTCCGGAAATCCTCCGAATTGCAGGAGGTGCTCCAGGTCGGCGGAGTTTGGCCTGGGGGAAATCTCATGAAGGGACAGTGGATGAAGGCGGTGGTAGTGGTATCGTCCCTGCAGCGAATCCCCGCCTCTGCGATAATGATCCAGACGGGCTGAACCCGTAATCAGAAACTGCCTGCTGGACTTGTGTGTGTCATATAAGCCTTTTACAAGGTTTCGCCAACCTTTGTATTTGTGGATCTCGTCAAGGATGACAAGTCTCTGTCCGCCAGGGAGGGCGCCTTGCATGAGCATTTTCCTTGATGCCGGATTGTCCCAGTTCAAATAGGCGGGATGTGTCTCATCTCCGTTCGCCAGCAAGCTCAGGGCCAGTGTGGTTTTGCCGACCTGTCTTGGCCCGCCCAGGAATACCATTTTCTCTCCCAGGTCTTCGGATATGGCTGCCTTCAGATAACGTTCCATGCCTTTTTCCTATATGTTGAAATTCATGGGTACTCTAATATATGCATGCATAAATTAGAGTATAATCTAATTTATGCAAGTGTCGAAAACTGGAGATTGAAATTTTTCCTGGGCTGTCGCAGAGTTTCCTGCGTATCGTATTTTCCACCTCGCCTCTTCCACCTTTGGAGTCGAGCAATGACTGGGGGCCAGCGACCAACGACTTCTGCTTACTGTCATCTGTCATCCGTCTGCTTCCCCTTCTGTAATTCCGAGGGGGATTTTCCGGTGCGGGCTTTGAAAACTCTGCTGAATCTGGCTGGATCATTGAAGCCGCAGGCGTAGGCCACGTCAGCCACGCTCTGATGTTTTAATTTCAGCAGGTTGGTGGCCTCGTCAATGCGGCAGGATTCAATGAATTCCCGGGGTGTGCGTCCGGTCTGCTGGTGGAAGAATACCGAGAAGCGGGTGCGAGAGAGACCTGCATGCCGGGCCACATCTTCGACGCACAGCGGTTCCTTAAAATGCCTTGACATGAAGTGCAAGGCTCTGCGGATCCTCTCGTCCATCCCGGCGAAATGAGTTTTGGGATTGACCGTGTCGCACCAGAGCAGAACCTCTTCAATAATGTTCATGACCATTTCATTGCGGTAATTCCAAGCGCCATAATATATGTCCATGGCCTTGTGCATCCTGGATTCTAGTTCCGGGCGCAGTTCGTCTGGAAGAGAGAGATGCATGGTGCCTGGGAAAAGCTCCGGCCAGTCAAACAACATTGCCTCCCATTGGGGATGCGGTTCGAAGGCGAACCAGAAGCGCTCCCATTCCCTGCAGTCGGCCTCATGCCCGTGGTCGCGCGGCGCTTTTGGCTTGGTCAGCAGAATGCCGCCGGGTTCGATGTAAGTAGTCTGGCCATCCGGACTGCGCACGTATTCACGCCCTGAAACCGTGTATTCCAAAGTCCAGGAGTCGATGCCACCGGCGTCGAGAAAACGCCTCATGCTCAACGGGTCGGACAGAACTGTTTTTCTCAGGCAGGCATATACATCAGAATTTGGATTGTAAGCGAGGGACTGCTCATCTTTAGAGTTGAGTTTTCCTTTTGTTTTTTTTGTTTTTTTGCCTGATTTCATGCAAGAACCTTTCCGGCTAATGATTATGATGGATTTCAAGTCCTTGAGTAATGAGGGCTTTTTACCCCGTCGGACCTGTCCCGTCGGATGACTGGGATGACTGGGGCAGCCTGCAATTTTCCAATCAGAATGCAATTCAACTACAGGATGAAAGCCTATCTACTATACGCATTTTACGTCAGGCGCTTCAGCCTCCCTTAGGAGCGTATGATTCAAATGCCCTGTCCTAAGTGTCGCCGCCCTGCGGGGGCTTGTTGTCTTTTTGCAATCCTCATTTTTCCAAGGCTTACGCCGTTGGGCTACATTATTACACCTCCTGCGGAGGCTATAATACAATATAGCGAACTGTATTTATTATTCAGCCCTCGCAGAGGGCGACATGCTGTAGCCCCATGCGTAAGCGTGGGGACGATGAATAATAAAATATAATTTCCAGCCCCCGCAGGTGGCGGCACAACAATAAAACATTCAAACCATGTTAAAAAAAATGCGTATAGTAGCTAGGGCTTAAAGCCTGTGTTACTTAAAGCATGATACAAAACAACAGTGATAAATAATACCAGCATATATTTTAATTGCAATTGCTGACAGCGTTAATATAGAACAAAACAACAAGATTATAGTACAAAGAGAATGTCTTCCGCTGTTGCATTCCACTGCCGTCTGCGGTAAAATCCTTAAGCCTTAAAATGAATAAGAACATCGTTTAAAAAGGAAACCCATGCAACAGCAATCATCAAGAAGAGAATCCGGAAATATCGCCCGCATACTTAAGCAGGCTATGCGTAATACGATTTTAACTCTTGCGGTATTGGGGGCAATCATCATGCCATCAAACCGGTTGGAAGCCGGTGCCTTCAGCGATTCGCTGGAGTTTGGCAGGGCTGACAGCGAAAAATCCCATGCGTTGCAGACAACAGGCCAAGTGCAAAGTGAAATGCTCTCCACAACTGTGGGAACAATCAAGGTGGACTACCCGGTCCGCACACTTGTCGGCAAGGGTGCGAGCATGAGCTTCACTATGAAGGGAATCACTCCCGATAAACCGGCAATACTGGAAATCCAGGAGATTCACAATCGCCGCCCGCAGGCGCTGGGCTATACCGTACGTATCAACAATCAGGACGTTTATTTCCGTACCTATCAGGAGATGGGCGCTGGCCCAAATCATTATTTCATCAATATCCCAAATGAAATCCTGAAACAGGTAAAGGAGTTGAAGATTGTTCTGCAAAGTGACGGTCCCGCACCATTCAGTATCGGGCAAATCTGGCTCTACTCGGATTTCTTTGGAACTCTGGCGAAGCAGGAGGATGTCTTTCAGAGGATGAGCCTATACATTGGTCCCGGCGATGTTGTGAAAGGGAAAAAGCCTTTGGAGGCGGGAGAGATATACAAACAGAGCTATTCCGGTTTTGAATCCTTCGGCCCGCTGGGACTTATGGCGGGATTCTCCTATTCCGCCAATGATGTTTCACGTTCCAGGGCAATCATTGATGAAGCCTTGAAATACTCGGGAGATTTGGGGTTGCCTACGGAGATCACCGCCAATGGTTCCTGCTACGGTGGTGCGGCGAGCGGCCCTGACGGCCTGGGCGGTGATTTCCTTGACGTCCAATACAATCCCATGTCGTGGAATCCGGTCAGTGGCCGGAAGAACGCCAGTTGGCCGAACCTCTGGAGCAACGTGCCCAGCCATTCCTGGGCCAATCCGCATCTGGTGGAGGTCGTCCGCGAAAAGTTCCGCCAGTGTATGACGTATTTGTCGGACCGGATGTGTTTCATGACGGCGGACGGTACGCTGCCGGAGGGGCAGTTCCAGTTCAACC
>CAZION010000158.1:0-16432 GCA_964540865.1 uncultured Victivallis sp. | reverse complement strand
TAAGAATATAGAAATATGGAAAAAGAAAGTGACAAATTTAAATCAGGACTTGACCAGTAAAGATTAAAATACTTTGGGAATTAATTCCGTTGGATGTTGGAAATTCCGTGTTGGATATTGGGTGTTCAAGTTGAACTTTTAAGCAGTCCTTCCACGTGCAGGCGCAATCCATTTCTTATGGGCGTGGACGGTAGCTTGAGTCCGGCAGCCCGGAGCCGCGCTAGATCGTAAATGCGATGGCAGATGAAAGGCTTCGAACCTGGGTTTTCATCCAGATATTTTTTTACTGGTATTTCATCCACGGTCAATTCGACGCCAAGGATATCTGCAATGATCTGGTAGTATTGCCGCGATTCAATTATGTCCGGGCCGGCGATGTTGAAAGTTTTTCCAATGGCGTTTTTATTGCCGGCTACGCTTAGGATGGTATCGGCAAGATCGTCTACGAATAGGGGCTGTTGCAGTAAATATCCGCCACCGACCAGTTTCAACGGTTCTCCAGTGCGAAGTTTTTTGATGAGTTCCGGATCACGTCCGTGCATTGGAAGACAGCCGAGCTGCGAGGTTGGCCCGTATATATGACACGGACGCAGCACAGTCCAGCCCATGTTGCCGGTGTCGCCGTTGACAAGTTCCAGTTCGCAAAGCCGTTTCTTATGACCGTAGTCCAGTGACCCTGTTGTTCCGGCGCCTGCATAGTGTTCAGCCTCCTCCGGTTGCGGAAAGCTGCGGAATGCGGGATCGTAAACAAAATCAGTTGAAATAAATACAAACTGTTTGGCCCGGGTACGGAACAATTCGATGTCTTGAATCATGTCCGCCGGATCGTAGCAGATGCAGTCCACCACCAGATCCCATACTGTATCCTCCTTTAGCAGGACAGCTTTCATTGCTTCATGATCATGGCGGTCGGCGACAAGTGATTTCACCCCATGAATCAGGGGGCGTGTCCCGCGAGTAACCGTCCATACTTTGCATCCTTTGGCCAGTGCAGTACGCACAACGGCGCCGCTTACATGTCCGCTTCCACCGATGACAAGAATTTTCATGAGGTATTCCTTATATGAAGTAGCACAGGCATCTTGCCTGTGTCTTTGGGCGTTAGCCACGTCGAATGACCGTGGTCTCGCCAATCTTTGAGTTATTTCAAGAACGCGTAATAAATTACGCTACTGCAAACTAGATCAGGCTGTGGAAAATTTGGCCGGTGCTGTAAACTCTGGAGCTCCCGAAGCTCGGGAAGTGTTTTGCCTCCAGATCATATATTTTCAAACGCTTTTCCTCCAGTTCTTCTATCCTGTCAACCTTGCCGGAGAGATATGAGTCAAGCCTGTATTTCAGATTCTCGAACGAACTTACAAGTCCGCCATAACGCCTCTCAAGGACCTCCCATCCGAATGGTTTATGGTTTTTCAGCCATAGTTCGCGGTGATGGGCGTTCATCTTTTTGATTTTCCGGATCAGTCCCGGGACTGTCTTTTGCGTGATTTCCTTCAGTTTCTTCTTGTTCCGTTTATCATACGCATCCTTGAGGATTGTGGGCAGATCCCCCTTTTCAGCAAGTATGTCGGCGAGCATGAACGGGAGGGTGAGCCGTTCGTTTTCCTTCTTCTTGATCTCTCTGTTCAGATCGGCGGCGACTTTCTTGAAATGTCCATTTACTTTCTTGCCGTCAAGCTGGGCCTGGCATATGCCGTAAAGCGGGTCTTCCCAAAGCAGGGATTTTGACATGTTTGGGTGATATGTCCCGATGAATGGGGCTATGTCGAGCTGTCCGGCTATTTTCCATGCGTCATAGTCTATTCCGGCTGAACCTTTCAGATTGACTTTTGTGTTTTTCATGTCGGCCTTGCCTGTGAATATCATATCCGATGCGAACTGGATGAGCGGTAAGGTGGAATAGTAATCGCATTCGGTGCCGTCATCGCCCCAGATCGTGATAATAGTTTCTTTCACCCCTTTGTCAAAAGAGCATTTCAAGCCCGGCTCAAGAGTTATTTCCGCCCGCTCGTATGCCGCCCAGAAACGGTTCCAAGACTGGAGTCCAGGCGCGAAAATTGGAACGCTGCCCATTTCGACGTGCTTGTCAATCATTGCCGAATATTCAGCTTCGGAAGTATGGTAGTAATCCCAGTAAACAAGATCCACGTCCTTTGGGATTTTTGATGTGATTTTCTTATCCATGACGATGCTTGTGTCGTAGTAATTGTGTGTTTTTGAAAGCGCCCGGAAAAACATGTCACTCCACATCATGGGCTTAAGTTTGTGTCTTCTCAAAATGGCCATTACCTTGTCCAGATGTTTCACCATCATCTCGAAAGGCTGGACATATCCGTTCTTGTTCATGTAATTCCCACGGCCCAGATCCCATGCCTCATCCATTCCGATGTGAATCCGTTTCGACCTGTACGGGGCGACTGCGGCCTTTATCATTTTTTCAATGAATTCGTAAGTCTCCTTCTCCCCGCACATCATCACCGAATCAGTATCCTTTATCTTTGAATAGCAGGGATATTGGAGGATTCTCTGTAAGTGTGCGAGCGTCTGGATGCATGGGATCATTTCGATTCCGAAATCGGCGGCGGTCTGGTCATAACCTTTCAATTCCTCCATTGAATATTTTCCACGCATATAGCCGAAATATTCTTCGCCAGGGACCTCGTATGTATCTTCCGTATATAACATGAAGCCGTTGACTCCGGCGAGAGCCATGAATTTCAGCCATTCATCAACTGCCACGCTGTTCAATACGGCATTCCTGGAGACGTCAAGCATCACATATGTCTTCTCAAGTTTCCTTTTTTCCCTGATGTCGATGCTCTTAAGATTGTCGATGCGTGCATTTATAAGTCCAAGCGCCCGGAAAGCATCATTTACCTCGGCGTAGTCTACGTTGACCTTGCCGTCACTGAAATAAACCGCAACTCCATCTCCGTGTTTCCTGAAACAGATCTCCGTGTCCCCTTTGCCGGTGAAAGTCAGAGGGAGCGTATCGCTGATCCTTTTTATTCCGCTTCTCAGTTCTCCAGGGATGTTTTTTGGATTCAAATATAGTTTTGGCATTTTTCGATACTCCGGTTCTAGTTCAAAAATTTCTTTATTTCAGAGGAACCCTTATTATAAACGAGTATGTGCTGTTTTCAATATGTTCCCGTCTTGTTGCACAAGTTTCGGAAAAGAAGCAGCATAAGCTTTTAGCCTGTGATTTTTCTGCAGTAATCTTGAAATACCGTGGAAAAAGCCTACAGTCTCCGCCTTATAATCATATTGAATGGCAAACAGGTTTGGAAAGGGATGGGGAGCGGGGGAGGGAAGAACCTTTCCTCAAAAGGTTTTCCCTCCCCCGCATCCCATACAGATTAAAACTGATGCGGGAATACCGCATTTATTACAAATCAGGAGTGAAAAAATGTCAATGCAGAGAAACTTGAGTCCGCAGGAAATGTTTTACCGCCTTGCGCAGGAACATAAGCCTGACTTCCGGTTTGAAGGTAAAAGCAAAAAGGATTTTACCGCATGGAAGGGCGATGCTTTGCCGGAGGTGATGAAGACTCTCGGTGATTTTCCGGAGAGGGTTCCGTTGAATCCTGAACTGTTGGCGGAATGGGAGCATGACGGCCTCGTAAAACAGCGCTGGATGATAGATGTCGGCAGACACATATCCGCAGTATTCCAGATAAACAAGCCTGCGAAGATCGCAAAGGGGAAAAAACTGCCCGCCATCCTCTGCTGGCACGGTCATGGAAAGTTCGGAAAAGAACCTGTCATGGGCAATGACTCATCCGATGACTTGAAGGCTGCAATCAAAAACCATAACTACAATTACGGTCACAAGATGGCGAAGGACGGTTTTATAACTTTCGCAATAGACTGGATTGGCGCAGGCGAGAGGAACGATAGCAATAAACCGCATTGCAGGAGCAATAACGGTGGCCGTGACTGGTGCAACCTGTATTATCTCAATGCTACCATGTTCGGGATGACTTCACTGTCGATAAACGTAACCCATGGAAAAGTGGCGACGGATTTCGCCTGCTCGTTTCCGGAAGTTGATGCCTCCAAACTTGGTGTGATGGGGTTGAGCGGCGGCGGAACGATGACGCTCTGGTCGGCTCTCTGCGATGAGAGGTTCAAGGCGATTGAAATCATCTGCTACAGCGATCTTTGGGAAATTTTCGGTTTCCGTGATTTCAACTACTGCGGAATGCAGGTGGCGCCCGGTCTCTATAAACTTGTAGACCTTCCAGACCTGCAGGGACTTCTGGCCCCGCGTCCGCTCCTGGTTGATATAGGCATGTATGACTCATGTTTCAATGTTGATGGCGCAATGAAATGTTATGCTCAAGTCAAAAACATCTACAGCAACGCGGGTGCTTCTGAAAAACTGGAGGCGGATATGTTCTCCGGGGAGCATGCCTGGGGCGGGAACAAGTCGAAGGCGTTTTTCGGAAAACATCTGGGCGGAGGGAGATAAATTCCAGGCTCTAAACCACACGGAGTCAGTCGGACTAAGATGGTTGGTTGCGATTCAGTGTTGGGTTTAGTTAGTAGTAGGCGAATTTATACGCCGTTATCTTAATGAACGTGCAATAAATTGCACTACTACTAACAAAATCCCAAAACATTTTGTAATTCGTTTGTAGTTAAGCCCGCAAGGGCTGTTCTTGGATTATTTATATGGATAGAAACTACTGGAAGATATTGCCTGCATTTGCAGCATTATTCTCGCTGACTGTGTTTGCAGTGTCGGCGAATATAATTCCGTCAATTCTGCTACGTGCGGCCCATGACTTCAATATTTCACCTGAATTTATGTCCGGCGCGACCACCATTCAGTTTGCCGGTTTTATTGTGGCAACCATATTGGGGGGGATGCTTGCCGACTGGGTTGGCAAGAAGGCGGTGTTTGTTGCAGCCTGCCTTTTTACTCTCTGCGGCGCTTTGATCTGGTATTATGCCGGTTCCCTTGGAATGGTATTCATGGGCAGTCTCACCATGGGGATGGGCGGCGGTATCCTGGAGAGCATGAGTTCAGCGCTGCTTTCTGATTTGTTCCCCAATAAAAGGAAACTATATCTGAATCTTTCCCAGGCTGCATATTGCATAGGTGCGGCTTCTGGTCCATATCTTATCGGCATGCTTCTTGTGAGGGAGGAGATTTCATGGCGTTTTATTTTCCTTTTACTTGCCGCCATGGCCGCCGTATTACTCGTTTTTTATGCGCTTTCACGCATCCCCAAATCCACGGAAGAGGAGGCAATTTCATTACAGATATTGACACGTATCATGAAAAAGTGGAGTTTCATCTGCCCCTGTATTGTCATTTTTCTGTACGTATTCGCGGAAACCGTACACATGGTGTTTATAAATTATTATTTGAGGAAGCATTTCCAGGCACCTGAGAACTGGGCGGTCTACGGCCTTTCAATTTTCTGGCTGTCCATGACTTTGGGAAGAACTATCTGCGCTTTTATTCCGGAATCCATGTCATATCGGAGGATCATTGCATCGTTGATGTTTATCGGCGGACTACTTATGTTTTCGCAACTTTTTGTGCAGCAGTGGCAAATCGGTATCGTGATTTTCGGGTTGACCGGATTTGTTTTCTCGGGAACATGGCCGCTGATTATCGGACTGACGGCGAAAATAAATCCTGGCTATTCCGGAACCGTCATCGGTGTGACAGTAGCCGCCGGAGCCGCCGGCACCATCGTAGCCGCACCGGTCATGGGGCTCTGTTTCAATTTGCTCCCATTGTCATATGCGTTCAGTTTCGCTTCCGCCTCCCTTTTCATAGGTGCCGTCTTGATTCTCTTCGTAAAAGGCAGGCAGCGGAGTTGAAATGCTTGATTTTATTGTTTTTTTGCAATCCCCCAACTCTTGACCTGTCATTTTCTTTAAGACCAGCCACAGAGGTGAATGACGCTTAGTTAAGCTAAAGATGAATTCAAAATGCTCCCCAAATTAAGCAGTCTTCGTAGAGCAACAAATCATGGATTGATGATGTGTCGCCCCCTGCGGGGGCTGAAAATTATATTTGATTATTCATAATCCCCGCGCTTGCGCGTGGGGCTACAATATGTCGCCCTCTGCGAGGGCTGAATGTCAATTTATTTTATAATAATAGCCTCCGCAGGAGATGTAATAATGTAGCCCAAAGGTGTAAGCCTTGGGAAAACAGGGATTACATAAAAGACAACAAGCCACCGCAGGGCGGCGATACTTAAGTTGGAGAACATTCGGGTACGACCCCGCGTTTTATTCTCGGGATGATATCCCGAGTTACCTTATGGGAAAAGCCCGAAACTTTGTCCTTTGGTTCAATTATTTATCATAAATATTACATGCAATGTTGACATTAACAATAAATATGTTACAATAGACAATATGAAAAAAGGCAATACCAATGTTAAGACGATTTCGGCCATAGCGCAGGAGTGCGGTGTGAGCGCCATGACGGTCAGCCGCGCGCTCCGCAACAATTCCCTGGTGAAGGAGGATACTCGTAAACGTATTGTCGCAACAGCGGAACGTCTGGGCTATATCCGCTCGCCACGCATGGGGCGTCCTGCTGTCGCCGGCAACGAGAGCTCCCTGAAGATTCAATTGGTTGCCGGAACCATGGGGCGCAGCATGACGGTATTTCATTCGCGGCTTCTGATCTCTATTGAACAGCATTTGTCTGAACGTGGCTATGAATGCGTGATCCGAACCTGCAACGGGGAATATTCCCAGTTCATTCAGCTGCTTGAAAATGTTCGTAATTCAAACATTGACGCCACCATGATTGTCGGCAGTTTTGTTCCCGAACAGCTCAAGGCTCT
This sequence comes from uncultured Victivallis sp., assembly GCA_964540865.1. GTDB lineage: Bacteria > Verrucomicrobiota > Lentisphaeria > Victivallales > GWF2-50-93 > GWF2-50-93. The sequence goes on along the minus strand of CAZION010000158.1, from coordinate 9,608 downwards.
GCTGGAAGCCGTGCCCGAAGCCATACTTCTTGACAACCCGGGAGATCCATCCATTGAAATTTCATACGCATCATTTGCCTTTGACAATATTGAAGCCGCCAGGATTGGCGTGCGCCATCTGCTTGACTGCGGACGTAGTAAGATTCTGCTGGTCGGTGGGAATAAAGGTCATTTTTTCACCAATGAAATAGAGCAGGGGTACCGTGAAACACTGGCCTCCCGTAAGATTAAGATCGATGAAAAATTTGTTTTGCATACGGACTTTTCATCGGACTGCGCATGCGATGTTGTATCTGCCACGCTTGATTCCGGACTGAAATTTGATGCGGTGTTCACCAACGATGAAATGGCGTCAGGTGTTTACAGGGCTTTACTGGGACGGGGATTGAAGATTCCACAGGATGTCGCCGTTTGCGGTTGTGACGGTCTTCCGGTTGGGACACATCTTTTTCCAAAGCTGACAACCGTCATCCTGGATTATGAGGAACTCGCCAATATGGCGATTCGGCACATGCTGGAAGAGCGTAAAGATTCCCGTACGCAATATCGAGTAAGGATCCTTCCGGTTCTGGAAGTCAGGGAAAGCAGCAGGTTTATCGCTTAGAATGAACCGGCGAAACGGTGAATCGGAGAGAATAGCAATTACGAATTAGAAATTACGAATTACGAATCGCCATAAAAAATTATGAATTAGAGATTACATATTGAGAGAATGATTAGTTGGAGTTCAAACTTTAGTTTGTCTTAAAATTCAATATAATTCGCATATGATAAAATAAATTGCAGTTTCAGCAATTTTTAAAAAGGGAGATTTCGCAATGGGTTATCTTATTCAGAAGGAAGCGGAGAAACGTCTGGAGAATGTCCGGAAACTTCTCGAAGCTAAAAAACTTGATCTGGCGCTGGTGTACTACGACGAATTCAACATCGGCAACGGCTGGTATATGACCGGCTGGTGTCCGCAGTTTGAAAGCGGTGCCGTTCTGATTCCCCGTAAAGGCGAGCCGATGTTACTCGGAGGACCGGAAAGCGAACCTTTCGCCAAGATGGACAGTGCAATCACTGAAACCCGTAACTTCCCTGTGTTCATGGTTCCGGACGAGGAATATCCGAACGCAACAATCATTGATTTCCCTGCGCTGTTCGCTGAACTTAACAAAACTCTGGGCGCAGTCAAACGCGTCGGCCTGGTAGGCGCAGGCAGGATGCCCGCCGCATGTTATAAAGGTATTGTTGACGGTTTTGCCGGAGTGGAACTCGTAGACATGACCGACGATTATGTCAAGTTGAGATACAACAAGTCCAGCTGGGAAATAGAGCAGATTCGTGCAGCTTTCAAATTGGCGGACCACTGTTATGACGCAATGAAAGCGAAGATAGTCGTTGGCGTATCGGAAATCGAGATTGCCGCAGCGGGTGAATTTGCCGCAAGGAGTCGTGGTGCAAGCGGTTTTGGTTTTAGTGCGATCGTCGGCAGCGGAGCCCGTTCCAACGCCGTAGTCCCAACTGCAAGTTCGAAGAAAGTGCAGTCCGGCGAAATGGTCATGTTCGGTCTTGCTCCGAAGGTCAACGGTTATGCCGGAGTAATGGGCGATGCGTTGCCTGTCAGCGGTGAATGCACAGCCCGTCAGAAGGAATGCATGAAACACCTGCGTGAGGCATACTGTCTGACAAAGGAACAATTGATAGTCGGAAAAATCGGGAAAGAGATTGATGCTCCAGCACGTGCATATTTCGAAAAACACGGGTTTACAAAATATCTCGTCTGCCCGTTCGTTCATACAATCGGACTTCATGAAGCGGAATCCCCGTTCTTCGGGCCTGGCAGCGGAGATGTGCTTGTTCCCGGCATGACTGTATGTGTCGACATCAGTTTCTTCGGGCATCCGGAATTCCACGGTGTCAGAATAGAGACCGGCTATGAAATAACTGAAAAAGGCGCGGTGCCCTTTAGTGATAAAATGGATAAAATCCACACGGCAATCTAGGCAAGAAAAATGAATCGGCGAATCGGAGAGCCGGTGTAACTGAGAGTTCGTAATAATTAGAAATTACGAATTAGAAATTACGAATGAAGCAAATTCTCAATGAAACCATACCGAATCGGAGTATTAGAAAAAAATGCTGGTGACCAACGACTGAAGCCTAGCGACTGCTGACTGAAAGAATTAGTTGGAGTTCAAGCTTTAGCTTGTGTTTTGTTGGTAGTCAATGCCGCAAGGCATGTTTGTAGTAGCGCAATTTATTGCGCGTTCTTGGAATAACGGCGAATAAATTCGCCTACTACGAACGGGAAAAGCATTGAAAGATACATTAATTCTAAAGGGGCTGTGAATCCTCAATGAAAACTGAATTTGATGTGCTTTTGGGAATCGATATGGAAACCGATATCGGTTCCTTCACTAGCGATTACGAGGGGGTTGTCCATGGCACTCCGCGTCTGCTTGAAATCATGAGGCGGCAGGATGTCCGTGCAACTTATTTCTGGACGGGGCATGCGGCGGAAAACAATAAGCAATCGGTGATTGCCGTTGGAGATTCCGGACATGAAACCGGCTGTCACGGCCTGGTACATGAAACATTGGGCGACCCGATATTCCCCCTGCCGAACAACTGGCCGGTTTTTCCATTCGAAGTGGAAGGGCGAATCAAAGAGGCGACTCGGATAGTTGAAAAAATATCCGGCGTAAAGCCGGTGAGTTTCCGCTGCCCGCGTCTCTGGGGCAGTACGAAAGTTGTTAATGTGCTGGAAAAGCTAGGCTATAAATCCGATGCCACTCTGCCGCTTTATTTCTACCGCAACTTATATTCCCCGTATCATCCTTCGTCGGAATCATGGACGGAGAAAGGCGATTTGAAATTAATTGAGATCCCTAATTTCTGTGATCTGAGCATGATGAGCAACGACCCGTATAACCGCGACCGGGATCAATGGCCGCTGTTCCGGACCGAAGGGACTGCCGCACTCATGAAAAAGATAGACTCGTTTATCGCCTATGTTTCGGCGCGTGGCGTAAAGCCAGTACTTGCTTTCTACTTCCATCCATGGGAATTTTATAAAATGCCACAGGGCGCGATTGATTACGGGGAGGCGAGCGTTACACCGTTGCCGTTCATTACGAAGAATTGCGGTGATTTCGCATGCCGTGAATTTGAAACTATGCTCAAGGAGTTGAAGAAGCGCGGTGCTTCATTTAAAACAGCGGAGGAAATTGCAGATGACTGGAAATGAACTGATTGAATTATTTGAAAAAGGCGGCAAGCGCTGCCATGTAGTAGGCTCTGCCGAAAACGGAGTGGTTGCCGGACTCGATCTTGAAGGCAGGCTTTTTGCCGTCATGAACGGCCAAGTGATGAATAAGGTGAATCCTACCGCAATTCTAGGGATAACAGACAGATCCACCTATTTGAATCCAGGTGGTGACGGTTTGTGGCCGGCTCCTGAAGGCACCTGCTTCGGTTACGAATACTCAACCGGGGCCTGGCGCGTTCCACCAGGCCTTACCGGTGCAAAATTCAAAGTGATTGAAGAATCTCAGAATCATGGATTGATAGAAGCGGAAGTTGACTTGATCAACGCTTCCGGATTGGGGATCCCGACAATCTTCAGGCGAAACATCACGGTGAAAGCTGCGAAATCCGCACTTGTCGTCAAGGTGATTGAGTCTATCGAATACATCGGGACAAAAACGCTTTCCAATAAGGAATGCATGCTGGCGCCGTGGACGCTCTGCCAGTTCGATTCAGGGGCCGGATGCGAAGTCGTATTTCCCAAGACCCACGATTCAGCTCTTTGGGATTTGTACGAGCAACCAAGCGATGAGAAAAGACATTTTAAAGATGGCCTCTGCCATACTAAGACCGACGGTGGTATCAAATATCAGATAGGAATTGACAATACGGTGGCTTGGATCGAATTCAGGAACCCAGCAAAAAATCTCATCGTGAAAAGATCGGCGACCGCATTGCCCCAAGGACAGGAATACATAGACATAATTGATGCCCCTCCAGACAAGATGCCGTCGGACAGAAAGACAAGATTCAGCGTTTACAGCGATCCATCCTTCTTTATGGAAATAGAAGCCGTAGGCGGCTGCCCGCAGAGGTTGGAACCGGGCACGGTCATGTCTGTGGAAGTTACGACTGAGTATAAAAGAGCAGAATAGGAAATGAAGCAAATTTTCAATGAAACCGCACCGAATCGGAGTATTAGAAGAGAATACTGGCGACCAACGACTGACGACTGAAGGCTGAGGTAATTTAGTTGGAGTACAAGCTTTAGCTTGCATTTTGTTTGAAGTATCTCGGACAACCTGCCTGGGATGGGTTAGGCAGAGGAGTTCTGAAACACGCAATAAGTTGCGCTGCTACGAGCAAAGTATTGATAAGGAATTAGAAAGTTTTTAGGCCCAGAAGTTAAAGCTTAAATAAAAATTGGAGGCATAGCATGAAAACTGAAAAATTAATAATCCCAGTAAGTAAAATATTTCCGCCTAGAAAATATTTTACACTTATAGAACTCCTCGTTGTAATTGCGATCATCGCAATTCTTGCGGCGATGCTCCTTCCGGCGCTCGGCAAAGCAAAGGAAATGGCGCGCAGTTCAACTTGTTTCAACAATCTGAAACAGCTAGGGCTTATTGAAAATTATTATATTCAGGACTATGCAGGCGGATGGCTTATACCTGTCTACCAACCTAAAACATGGTACAATACGATACTTGACAATTACTACACGGCATCATTTAGCAATGGTGAAAATCCTGCGCTTTTCCGATGCCCTTCGTCGAATTTCATGGGTACAGGCAACACATTTCCGCAATGGGGCTATGGCGCCAATGCCGAACAATATCCGACTCTGTCTTTTGTCATTCGTGCCAGCTCTGTCAAGAGCCCGTCCCTGTATATGCTTTTTCTGGATACGCAAGGAACTAACTTGCCTCCTTATACCGTTATAGCGACAGCAAGTGCCACGAAGTATCCTGCGTTCAGGCATAACCATGGACTCTGTTTTCTCGCGTGTGACGGGCATGTGGAGTCAACAAAAAGTCTGTCCGCCAGCAGTACCGATCCAGCCTGGGATTACAGGAAGTGATGTGATTTAAAAACTACGAAACGACTTGTTGTGGAGATAAGTCATGTTGGAGTTCAAACTTTAGTTTGTCTTGGTATTTTATATAAGTTACGCAAGCTGAAGCTTGTACTCCAACTTAAGAAATCAGCTCAAATGAGGCGATTTTAAAATTGCCTCAATAACAATAAAATCGGCGAAGGAAGTAACCGCATATGAAAAAACTGTTTTTACAATTTGGGCTAATGTTCGCGTTTCAGATGCTGTCAGCGGCTGACAACATCAATCCTTTGGTGTCATTGGCTGAAAAGATCAACAACACTGTCCTTTCGGCCCCGCCAATGAAAACAGCTCCCAGTATAGACGGGATAATGGGCGCGGATGAATGGAAATACGCGGTTAAAATATCCGGCTGCGGTTGGAAGGAGAACCAGGATCCCAGGGAGTTCAGTTTATGGACGGGATATGACGAGAACAATATTTATTTTGCCGCCAGAAGCGAATTGCCTCCAGGCGGGAAACTCCTGACCAGAGCACGCTTGGGACAGGATGTGGGGAATGATGATTCCATAGAACTTGTCATTGTTCCCCCTGATGAACGTCAGCAGGGACCATTGCAGTTTGGTTTCTTCCAGATGATCGTGAACTCCGAAGGATTTGCATGGGGGCAGCACCATGAACCCGGATGGGGCTTGTCGAAAGGCGACTGGACACCTGGCATGACGCAGAAACATTCATTGACGGAGAACGGATTCTGGGAATTTGAAATGGCCATACCTCTTAAGGATATGGGAGTCGAGAAGATGAAACTGCCTTCCCAGTGGAAATTCCTAGTCTCCCGCAATTTCAAGTTTCCGAACGTTCAGGCGTCAATCACCCCATCTATCAATTTTATCGACAAATCCCAGATGGCTGTTTTCAACTGTGACAAGAATGTTCCGATAGTTCAAATATCATATCCCGACTGGAAGACCGTGTTTGGCAGGAAAACAGAAATATCCATATTCAATCCCCAAAATTCCCAATGCAAAGTATCGTTGTCTGCCGGATATGTTCCGGGAAAAATCTCGCTTGAAAAGAAGGAAATAGTGTTAAACGCCGGAGAAATAAAGAATATCGTCATCGAAGACAAAACCGGACAGAAAGACAAATCCGAATTGAAGATCCAGATTGAAAAAAATGGGGATCTCCTGTTCTTCAGGGATTCGGTGTTTATTCCCAAGGAAGGGAAAAAATGGACAAATCTTGACTCGTGCCTGAAATTCAGACAGAGTTTCAAAAAAGAAATATCAAAGGCGGAGATATCTACGGTCAATCTGCCTGAAGCCAAGATTTCAGGTGAGCCAGTTTTGAAGGTTTCCGCCGACGGAAAGGGAAAATACCTTTTTGTCCCCATGGGCGCCTCTGTGAAGTATCCCAAGGAAAATCTGTCAGTTCCCGGTTCTGTTTTCTGCAAAATAAAGCCGGAATCGGCGCTTGCTGAAAAACAGACAAGGATATACTGGAAAACTGAATTCAGCAGCAACGGTTACATGTTCGTGCATGAAAGCGATAAATATCTTTGTTTCGGGATGCAGTATTTCCCGTGGATGAAAGATAAGAATTCGCAGGTGATATTATGGAAGAAGCCGGCTTCAGGCATTTCCGGATGGTTGAATGTAATTGTCAATCTCGAGAAAAATTCCGCTTCGATGTTTGTCAACGGTGTGCTGGCTGGCAGGATGCAGTTTGACGGGCCGTTGAGATCCGAGGTGCTTGGTGCTTTAGATATAGGGGTGACGGATCCCAAGTATGAAAATAATTTTGATGTCGCCGATTTGCAGATCTATGACAGGGGGCTGTCAAATGATGAAGTTGCCATGATGGGGTTGGGAAAGGGCGGCTTCCTAGGGAGAATCACTTATTTCCCGTCACTGAAAGAACTGGTTTTGGAAGCTGAAACAAACCCGTATGAATTGCCCAAAGAACCTGTGATTTCATTTATGGTGTCAAATAGCGCCACTCAGGAAGTATTAAAGAAGGTTGAGTTGGACATTCAAAAGGATTTTACTAGGATAAGCCGGGGGAACCTTTTTGTCAGGAAACGTATTCAGTTACCCGATCTTAAAGACGGCGAATATATATGTTACCTGAAATTGGAGTCAAAAGTTCAGGACGCAACAGGCACATTCCTGGGCCGTACTTTCATCGTGAAAAAATATCCCTGGGAAAACAACGTCATTGGCAGTAGCAGAAAGATTGCCCCGCCGTTCATTCCCATGACAGTCAAAGGCAATGAAGTTTCCTGTCTACTGAGAAAATACGTTATTGGTGATTCCGGATTCCCAGACAAAATCATTGCGAAGGATGATTCTGTGCTGTCATCTCCGGTCAACTGCGTTGTTGTTTCAAACGGGAAAGACCTTGTATGGAAAGCACAGGGTGTGAATTTCACGGAAAAATCTGATGATTCCATCAAGTACTCCAGCGAATCGGACAATGATATTTTGAAAATGAAGGTTTTAGGGGAATTCGACTATGACGGACTGCTCAAACTTACATTGAAAATCTCGCCTAAGGGTAAAAACGATAAAGTTGATTTGTTATATCTGGATATTCCGGTCAGAAAGGGAATCGCCAAATTGTTTCATGCCTCAGGCTCCGGCAATCGTTCGAATCCGGCTGGGTACATACCCAAAGGCGAGGGGATTATATGGAAATCCCGTTCTATTCCGCACACACTCAATAATTTTATTCCGTACATCTGGGTTGGAGAAGAGGAAAAAGGTGTTTGCTATGCAGCTGACTGGGATAAGGACTGGGTGTATTCATCCGAAAAGGATGCTGTGGAGCTTATACGTAAAAATAACGGAGACGTCTTGATACGTCTGAACCTCATCAATGGTATTGTTTTTGACAGAGATAGGGAAATAGTCATTTCCCTTATGGCCACACCGATAAAGCCGATGCCCGAAGGTTGGCGCGGGTGGAGCGACAATTATTCAGTGTTCGGCATACCAGGAGATAAATACCTGCAATGCCTCTATTCCTGTTCCTACTATGGTTCATATTTCGATGCTATTGGCCGCTATCCGGCATTCCAGGATTTTGAAGTCATCAGAAAACTGGATGAAACTAGGCGGACAGGGAAAACAGATACGCTATTCCTGGAGAATTATCTGAATAAGATTGCAAACGCACCCGCCAAAGAAGTTCCAATGCGTGATGCTATGGGGATGGATAAGGTGAAAATCGCACTGCAATGCGGTTTCAACATGATGAAGGGACTTTCAAAACAAGATCCGAAAAAAACTTTGAGTTACTTTTACACATGCTGTTACCATGATGGCAGGATGTTGCCCGAATACGAAGTCTACAAGGATGAATGGGAATACCGTACAAAGACCCATATGGTGAAGTCATACACGGATTATTCATTGTATTATACTGCGAAAATGATTGAATCGGGAATGGGCGGAATTTATCTGGACAATACCGCATTAGCCCCGACATGGGCGTGGCCCAGCGGAGACGGTTATATTGATGACGAAGGCAATGTGAAACCTTCATTCGGCCTGTGGCGTATGAGGGATTTCATCAAAAGACTTGCTGTGATGTTTACGGAAATGGGCAAGGAGCCGTTTATATATGTTCATGACACCAATGCGCTTATCCTGCCCGCTTTTTCTTTCGCAACGGCTACAATGGACATGGAATGGAAATATGGTGACAGCGACTTCCAGGAAAGATTCCCGGCCGATTATTTCCGTGCAATTGACACCGGCAGACAGGGCGGTTTTTTCCCGACTTGCATAGACGGGATTGTTGCGCCGCCTGAAAAACGCAAATGGTTGACAAGGACAATGCTCGCATGCTTCCTGCCGCATGAAATACATCCTACTGTCTGGATCAGCGCCGGAACGGATCTAGAAACATATAGGAAGATTGCCGGTATTATCTGGGATTTCGGCAAAGCCGCCCCGGATACAGAATTCATCCCATATTGGGATGAAAACACTCCGGTAAAACCATTGGGAGGCAATCTAATCCCCAGCGCTTACTTACGTGAAGATAAAATGTTGCTTGTTATTGGCAACTATGGTGGTGATGAGGATATCACAATAAAAATCGACAGTAAAAAACTAGGTTTTTCAGGAATCTTGAGCGCTCAGAATTGCGAAACCAAAGATTCTCTGACAATCAAAAACAATGACTCATTCTTGCTGCCAATAAAAAAACATGATATTGCAATTGTGGAATTATCGCTGAGGAAATGATCGAGGAAACAAAGGCGAGAAAAGATCTGAAACCGAAATAACAGACAATCCGAGCTGATTGCAAAACAAAAGATAATGTTGCTGTGCGGAATATCTCTTGTTGGTGTTCACAACTTTAGTGTGTCTTCGTATTGCTTTAATTAGGCGGCCAAGAGCCGCAACTTTAATAATCTGAACATCGAACATTGAACATCGAACTTCCAACTTCGAATGAATTCAGTTTTAATGGTCAAGTCCTGATTTAAATTTGTCACTTTCTTTTTCCATATTTCTATATTCTT
>CAZION010000157.1:0-16435 GCA_964540865.1 uncultured Victivallis sp. | reverse complement strand
GCGACTTCCTGTCGGAGTGCTTCAACCAGCTCCGGCGTCAGAGCCGGGTGAACGTGCTGCAGGGTCGCGTCCAATTCGGCGGAGCCCTCAGCGGCCGCGACGTCAACGCGGTCCAGAAGACGGTCGGCGGACTGCTAAAGCTGCTCTACCCGGATCATACGGCCACCGTGCCTGACGAGGCGCTTGAATGGGCATTGAAGCTGGCTCTGGAGTCGCGCCGCCGCGTCAAGGAACAGCAAAAGCGAATAGGGGCCGCCGAGTTCAGGAACACGCATTTCAGCTACCAGCTTGGCATAGACGGGGTAGAGCGCTTCGTATCCACTCCCGAACTTCAGACTGAGAACAGCATCGGCGTTGATCCGCTGCCGCCTGGACAGGTGTGGGCCATATCTCCGGGAGGACCCGATGAAAATCCCGCCCTCTACCGCATAGAAACGGCCGAGGGGCTGGGCTCCGGCATAAAGATACTGAACCAGCCGGCACCGGGGCCGTTCAAGGAAAGCGTACGCTGCGCGGAACAGAACCTCTACGGCCGCGCCAAGCAGCTGGTGGGCGACCGGGATCCGCGTGAGCATGAGTTCTCGGTGCAGCTACGCGCCTTCGATTCCGCACGCACCGGTTCGGCTCTGGGCGTCGGCGTCCTGATGTCACTGTGTTGCTCACTGCTGCAGAGGAGCTTGAAAGCCGGGCTGGTGGTGGTCGGCGGATTGAATCTGGGAGGCTCAGTGGATCCGATTTACAATGCCGTCTCAGTGGCCGAGCTGGCGATAGACAAGGGTGCCACCGCCCTGCTGATGCCGGTGTCCTCGCGCAAGCAACTGCTCGAACTGCCGGACGAGATGGCGACCAAGATCGACATCCAGTTCTATAGCGACGCCCGCGAAGCCTTGCTGAAGGGGCTGGTGGAATAATTGTCCAATGAGTAGTTGCTTTAGATTTCAACTGATATGTGCTCCTAAGAGTTCTATTTTAAAAACGAATACAAGATGGATGACTTTTCACAATGAATCTAACCAGACGACTTACTGAAGGTGTAGGTGCATGGATGCATTTCGAATTCACCTGCAACCGCAGCGGTCTATTTAATGAGCACTACCTCTCGGCTGCTGTTGGTCAAATTTTGAGCGCTACATTCGGGGATCGCGTTCATGCTGAGTTCGATCACCCGATTCTTGCGCCGATGATGATAGGTCGTGGCAGGCGACCTGCGTTGGACTTTGTCTATTGTGATCCCTATCCGACAATCAAAGTTGCCGTGGAGACCAAATGGGCTGGCTCAGAGCACACAACTGCAGAGAGCGTCATATGGGATTTAATTCGGCTTGAACTAGTTGCACACCATCACAAAGCCGAATGCATATTTCTGCTCGCAGGTAAACGACCCGATCTAATGAAACTATTCTGCAGTAGAGATTTCTTTGGACCTGCACACATGCCAGGGAGAACTCCTATCCTCAACACCGACAACAACGGCCCGAGAAGACTTTCCCTTTTACCAGACAAGCACTATCGTATCCCATTGCTGCGCCGGGTATTCGAGCGTTGCAAGAAAGTCCCCGTTCCCTATTCCATTATAACGCGAAGGACACAGCCTTTTCCTATCGATTGCCCCAATAATCAATTTCAGGTTTTTGCATGGCTCATTAAGTCCGATACTTGTCGCAGAGAGTTTATCCCAGCCAATAATCTTCATTTTAGAAGCAACACATAGAAAGGTAAGTGCATACATGTATAAAAGTTCGACAAGTATGTATAAGCCTCTGCTCTGCAATATAGGAGGAGGAACCGATTTATCACCTGGAAATCTTCATAGTTTCGGTTGTCTCCTGTCCTCATCTCTTATCATTACAACCAGCCATTCCTGGCGTGAAATAGAAGCTAAATATGATTGGCCTGTCGTTTCAAAATACGATGGACTATTTCAATGCGCCATCGAGTATGAGGATGTAAAACAGGATGTTCTAATCTTGAGCACAAATAAGCTCATTAGATCATGCGAGGGGATAGACTCTCCATCTTCATATCCTAATATATCATCGACTCCCCCACTTCTTGGCGAATCAGTAGGATTCATTACACGTCTTTCTTTGCGAGATGACTCCGGAGAGCTGCGTCCTACAACCTTCTCGGAATCGTCTATTGCAATGTATGTGAAAGGAACTCCCGGTCACTTCATGCTTTCAGGGGGATTATTCCAGAAGGGTTCAAGTGGTAGCCCTGTCTATTTGCCAGATGGCACATTGATTGCAATAATCGTGCAAACAACGCAATTCGTGACAGATACGGTTCATCCATATCCAGCAATTATTACTGCCCCAGTTGTCGCTCCAGTATGCCTATATGCAACGAAGATTGAGGAGCTAAAAAAGAAAAACCAATAATGTACTATATAGGTTCGCCTGGCATAAAATGAAGACACTGGATCATATTGGGACATTCGCCGACCGCCGCCACGTCGACAAAGAGTAACTCGATGCAACGGATTCAATGAAGTTTCTAGAAGGAGCTGAGAAGCAGATTGAAAAACAAAAGAAGATACGGAACAGCACAGGAATGACCAGCAAACGCAAGCAACTGAGCAATGCCTTCTCAACAGGCGGCGGTGGGCCGCATTTCGAGGCCCATGTGCAGGCATCTTACGTCACTTTGATGCTCACCGGCGGCTTTGCTCCGTGTCTACCATGCTGGCCGATCAATGAGGTCAAGCTCCAGGGCAAAGTAGACGGTTTCGATACGGACGATCTCATCGTATTCGTCCGCGCCCCCAACGGAGGCGAGATCCGTAAATTGCTGGGCCAAGTCAAGCATGGCCTCCAGATCGGAGACAATGAGAGATTTCGCGCCGTAATCCAGGCTGCATGGGATGATTACCGAAACCCAGGTGTATTCACAAGAGGGAAAGATGTCATCGCGGCAATATCTGATGGGCTGAGCTCGGCAGAACTGGCGGCAGTGCAGTCCGTTCTTGGCGAAGCGCGCCATCCATCAACCGAGGAGTTTATACGCAGAGTAGATCTTGCCCGTTACAACGGCGACGAAACTCGTAATGTCCTCCGCGTATTTCGGGAAACACTCAAGAAGGCTAACAATAATCGCTGCCTTTCCGACTCCGAACTCCATGATTTCATGAGGCACTTCAGACTGTTGGGATATGATCTGGGCAAAGAAGAAGGTGTGGTTCTGTCGTTACTACACTCTCATATCTCACAGCGAAGCGATAGGCCTCCCAAGGATGTGTGGGGAAGAATAGTCGACTTTGTCCAGTCTTGCAGCCAGAAAGCAATACCCATTACCATGGAGACTCTCCCTGATGATTTGTCAGAAGCCTTCACCCGTCCGGCCATTAAATCAATCCCGGCTGAAATCACAGGCAAGTTGGCTCCACCACCGTCAGGGATACCTGTGCATGCATACAGTCACAACCTAGCACAGGCATTTCTCGTAGGAAGTTGGAACGAGGACAGCAAGGGCGACATTGAGATCGTGACGGAACTCGCCACGGAGGAGTACGACATGTGGATTTCGCCAATACGGGAAGCACTGGAAATACAGGGAACCCCTCTTGGTTTACGCAACGGAGAGTGGATCACAAAACGGAATCTGAAGACATGGGAACAGCTTGGAAAGAAGCTCTATGACGCGGATTTGGACAGCTTTGAGAAAATTGCAGTCAAAGCGCTGTCTGCATCAAATCCTGCCTTCGATCTCCCTGGAGAGGAAAGGTACATGTCCAACATCAAGGGCAAGATTCCTCGCTACTCCCACAATATTCGAGAAGGCATTGCTGACGGACTCGCTGTGATGGGAAGCTGTCCGCATTTGTTCCCGCATTGCGCCGACAACAAATCAGAAACAGTTGCCATTCTGGTTGTGAGACAGGTTCTCACTGATGTCGATTGGCGGACATGGGGAAGCCTCAATAACCATTTGCCACTATTGGCTGAAGCAGCTCCCGGTGAATTCCTGTCCACAGTGGAACGTGCTCTACTGCAAAACCCTTGTCCATTTCGTGAACTGTTTGCGCAGGAAGGCAACGGAGTCATGGGCAACAATTACATGACAGGACTCCTCTGGGCACTGGAGACACTCGCATGGGACGAGCAGTACCTTATCCGTGTTGCGGTGATACTCGGAGAACTCAGTGCTATTGATCCGGGAGGCAATTGGGCTAACAGACCCAAGAACTCACTAACCAATATATTCCTCCCTTGGCTACCTCAGACAATGGCGTCCATAGAGAGGCGACTGACGGCAATCCGCACGCTGATCAAAGAAGTGCCGGCAGCTGCGTGGCAAACCCTGATCAGCTTGCTGCCGAGTCAGCATCAGATGTCATCTGGTTCTCACAAACCGCGATGGCGAATGGAGATTCCCGAGAAGAAAGACAATGGGATACCTGTAAAAGAATACTGGGAGCAGGTAGCCTGCTACGCGGACCTTGCGATTCAGCTCGCTAATGGGGATACAGGCAGGTTAATGACGCTTATCGGTGAAATGGACAGTCTGCCGCCTACCGCCTTTGATGGTCTCCTGAACCACCTCCAATCCGACGCAGTCACCAGTATGCCGGAAGAGGAGCGCACAACGCTATGGTCTTCTTTGGTCGAGTTTACGGCAAAGCACCGGCGTTACTCGGATGCCGATTGGGCATTGAAGGACGACATACTGACCCGTATCGATGATGTCGCCGCGAAGCTGTCTCCCAAAGGGTTACAGAATCTGTATCGGCGTATATTCAACGGTCGTGACTTCGATCTATATGATGAGGACGAAGGAGATGACTGGCGGGAAAAGGAGAAACGGCTTGAAGAACGTCGCCAGAAGGCTATTGAAGCGATCTACGAGGGAGGAGGTATAGACGCTGTACTCGACTTTGCCCAAACGGTTGAGTCGGCTCCGCAGGTGGGTGCGACGTTCGGTGTGATATCGGGCAGCGAGGAAGACGCGCATCTCCTCCCGAGATTGTTGGATACAGACAACGAGAAATTGACTCGTTTCATTTCCAGTTATATATGGTCTCGGAGATTGAAGGCGGGCTGGGATTGGGTTGACCAAATCACTTCGCGTGAGTGGACAACAGATCAGTTAGGATGCTTCTTCCGAAGTTTACCATTCTGCACAGACACATGGAAACGAGTAGCTGTCAAACTGGGTGCAAACGAAGGTTTATACTGGGAGAAAGTCCTTTTTAATGCATTCCAGGCTGACAATGATTTCGAGACAGCTATTGATAAATTCTTAGAGAACGGACGACCAAACGCCGCAGTTGATTGCCTCTATGCGGCAAAGCACCGCAAGTGCCCGCTTGACCACGATAGAACGGTCAAGACTCTTCTGGCTGCCGTCAACGCTGATGAGCAGACTCATTCGATGGATATACACCATGCGATAGAGCTGATAAAGGGCTTGCAGGAAGATCCAAATACTAATCATGACGCGTTGTTCAATATCGAGTGGGCTTATTTGACCGCCCTGGACGGACATAGTGGGGCCAGGCCCAAGCTTCTTGAGCAACGGCTTGCTACAGATCCCGCCTTCTTCTGTGAAATCATACGAATCATCTTCCGTCCACGTCATGAGGAAAAACGTACAAAGGAACCGTCGGAGAAAGAACGCAAGATCGCCAGCCACGCATATCGCCTGCTGCATGAATGGAGTGTCCCACCGGGAACACTAGACGACGGATCGTTCTCTCACGATGCCTTCGAGGCGTGGTTGAAAGAGATGAAAGAGACATGCGAGAAGACCGGGCATCTGGAGGTCGCCATGTCGCAGTTGGGTCAGGTCCTCATCTATGCCCCGCCCGACCCCGGTGGTTTGTGGATACATAAGACGGTAGCTGAAGCTCTCAACGCCAAAGATGCTGAGGAAATGCGACGGGGATTCCACACAGGTGTATTCAATTCACGCGGAGTTGTCACCATTGTTCCATCAGGCGCACCAGAGGACGAATTGTCTGCGAAATACAGATGCAGAGCCGATGAGGTTGAGACAGCTGGGTTTCATCGCGTAGCGGTCACAATGCGTTCTTTAGCTGAGACATATGCCCGTGAGGCGGAGCGAATTCGAAAAGAGCACAGTTTTGAGGAAAAAACTGAAGCTGAAGATGAAGTCCAACAACAGGATTCAATCGACAAAAAATAGTGCATCGCGAGTGATCCTCTACCTCGGCTCCATTGAAACTGTGGTGGAGATGCATCCTAAAATGCTTTTGAACTGGACTGTCGCGATTAAAGGCAAGACCTGTCTCAGGACTAAAAAAACAAGAGGGCAACGCCCTCTTATCCTATTTTGATGTTGCCGATTCCCTTCAACAGCAGGCTCCATACGAGCGCCACGACCAATGACAGGAACCACAATGTCTTGATCCTGCCGACGCCCGTCTAACCCGAAGTTCCTATAACAAGAAAATGCTTTGCCCTTTATCTTCAAGGAGTTAAATCCAAATCACCTCTTCCGGTACTGGACACATCCTACTCGAGTTTGAAGCCGAGCAGTTCAAACGCCTTGCGTTGAAGTGCCGAGGCTTCGGTGGTTTTTACAAAACATTCCGCACCTTTAAGACGCGGTCTGATTGTGTTTCTTGCGATAGTGGAAAGGATTTTCATCAAGGTCTTGAAACTTTGCACGGAGAAACCTTCTTCATTCTCTTTTGCGAGCGCCTTGCTCCTGGCTGATTGCGATCTTTTAACCGGCTGTACTGGCATTTCTCTCTGTTCCTTCATCTCTTCGATATCTTCATCGGCAAAAAGAAGAGGAGCCAGAGCCTTGCGCATATGGAACTCCACATAGTAGGAAAGCATGCATAGGAGGATGTGCCCCTTTACGCGCCCTTCGAGACGGTGATGTACCGGGCGGACATTCAAATCAATCAGCTTGAAAGTCCTGAAAGCTCGTTCGACTTTTGACAGGCTCTTGTAAGTCTCAACTGTCCATTCCGGAGTAGCCTTCTCTTTTGAAAGACTGGTTCTCACCGCATAGAAGCCGTCAAGTACGGACTCATTTTTAATTGATTCAAGACGTCTCTTATACGAAAATGAGGTCTCTTCAATGATCAGGGAAAAGTGCTTCGCCATCTTGTATTTGTTTATGATCCGTCCGACACGCAGTCCGATCTTGTCCCTACCTCTTATGGGATTCCTCCTGCGCAATGTCGCCTCCCCGATCTGCTTTAAAAGCTTCTCCGTGGCAAGTAGAAGTTCCTCGCGGGTTCTTGCCCTGTCTTCGGCAAGGAGCGGATTCTTGCACACAATCAGTCTCTCCCCCGGAAAATCAGGTGACTCCACTTCGGCCAGTCCCCACGAATCGAAAAGAGAGGGCTGTATTAGCTCCGCGTCGATAAGTTTTCTTATCCCGTCTGAACGCAGGGCGCTGATCCAGTCCAAGCCTTCTTCCGCCTTGAGATCCTCCCTGATGCGCGAACTGGTGAGCATTCCACGGTCACCGACCAGGACGATCCGTTCGAGCCTGAAGCTGTCCTTGAGTTTCCTTACCTGATCAGCCACCGTGTCCGGATCGGAAGTATTACCGTCGAATACCTGTATCGCGACAGGCGTACCGTCGCCAGCGCAGAGGAGTCCGAACTCCACCTGCAACGTACCGTTCCTGCCATCTCGGCTGTGTCCCAGTTTTGCAAGCGGGCACTTTGTCCCCTCGAACCAGGTGGAACTGAGGTCGTAGAGAACGGTGGCCCCTTCGGAGAGATGCTTCTTTGCCAGACGGCGTTCAATGGCCTCCTGTTTTTCAATAAGCCAGTCCATTGCGCCATACAGTTCGTCCTCGCTGGCGCCGGTGACATTCAAGACTTCTGAAAGCGTATCAGTCGCCGTCTCTGCCGTGAGGCCTGATGAGAGGGCCAACTTTGATGAAGGAGAAAGTATTCGTGCGGCAATCATGGATAATGCAAGATCGCGGTTTCGTGAAGGAGAGTGATCCAGAAGGGCGGGTATTCCGAGCTTGCGCATCATTCCAGTCACGGCCGCGACATGTCCGTGCGGAAGCGTCCGCATGATGTCAAAACCCTCTCCGAGAACTCCATTCTCGCTGTCCCCGCCGGCAAGAAGCTTTCTGAAGCCCGCAACAAGATTGGCAGGCCACTTTGAAAGATTGGCAAGCGTGCGCTTCCTTACCTTCTTCCCCTCCCTGTAAGACTCCCTCAGGAGTATTGCTGGCGGTGATTCCCTGTTAGCTATGGTTTCTATAAACATGACCACATAATATCGCGTTATTATTGAATGTCAATATATATAATAATAATATATCAAATATTTACATGGGTACAAATATAAGGCTAAATAAAAAGATCTAAGAATATTTCCTCATAGATAAAATCAATGCGTAAGTTGGTGTTTAAGGTCTGATTTTTCCTAGGAACTTCGGCTTAATTTGGATCACACCTTATACTTTGTCCATTATTGTCCTTTTTTCCGGGTCCACTGTATAGACGACATCCGCATCTACAACAGGGCGTTGTCCGATACCGAAGTCTCCCAGATTTACAGCAGGGAAGCTGCAACCTCCAAGCCTGACCTGGAGACAGACTTCAGAGCCCTCTACTTGAAAATCAAGAAAGCACCCCCGGCAACCAACAGGCAGCAAATAGACGCCATCATAAAGGAATGGCAGGATTTCATTGCCAGTCACCCGGATGCAAGTCCCGATGACAAATGCATTAAAGACGCAAACACGCAAATCAAAAACATGCAGGACATGAGGGAACTATACAAAAAATAGGAGTTGGCTAGAGTGTCTGGCGTAGACGCGGCATGGGCAGAAGTTTTTACCGATGATGACACATAGATTCCAAACTAAAGACCCGTTTATTTTTCCTCTGTAATTTTATACCATGCATCCGTTTCAGAAGACTTTATGTCGTTTTCATTGACGAGTCCATTGTTCTCATATTCAACAATAATATGAGATTTCCTAAAGCCTACAATTTTGCATGTAACAGATTTGCCATCCAATTCTATTTTGAATCTTTTCCCAGGCTTGACCATGACCGAAAAAGACGCTTCGGCATTTTTATTGCTTTTGCCGTCTATTTTCACCTTATAATCTCTTGGCGTGATATATATGCCACAATCTAAAATATGAGAAGTTTTATCTCTGCCTGCACTGTCGAGATTTATACCTGCTCCAACATTTGAAATCAAAAAGTCAGGATTACAGTGATTCATTACCGTAGTACATATTTTCACACCTTCCGGCAATGGTGTTAAATTGAGACTGTATTTTTTTCCAGGTTTACAGATTTTCTCCTGTCCAAATCTATAGCCATCCGCAATTATCGTAATCGTATACAAAACTTTCGAATCCACGGTGAATTCAGCAATTCCCTGATCATCCGTTTTCTTCCATTTATTAAGCCCTGTCATCCCGCTCAATGATTCCAGATATACGGTTGCAGCCGGTAAAGGCTTTTTATCGCACGTAACGGCGGCTATTATTTTATCTTTCGGAATATCTTCTTTGTTCTCCGCAGCAATACTATTTATGCCGATTACGGAGGAGATAAAACAAATAAACCAAATTTTCATCAGCCCCCTGATCATTGTTTCCATTTGTCCTCAAGTGATAGGTGTTTTTGTTTTATAATAAGGTTATAATTAATGCCGGATTTGATAAGAGAGGGTTTATGGCTGTAGGATAAGGAAGTGATTGGAGATTTGCTGGATCGGAAGACATTGAGCATTCTTTTTTGATAATACAGGTAAATCATTTCCAAAGCCCCCCATCTGAGAAGATAAAAGAATTTCTCAAGTCAAGCCTGAAACTTCCCCCGCGAAACATACCATTTTAGACAACTAAAGTAGTCTAATGGATTATAGCATTAATATCAAGCGTTTTAAGAAAAAGAACCAAGCATCAGTACACCGTACCGGCATTCTCATGGAACGTCTATTGTTTTCTCGCCATCGATCATACCGAAGAAGATACCGGTATCGTATTTCACTTTGATTCTAAGCTTTTCACCGTGCTTGAGCTTCTTGTCTTTGATACTCACCGAGTATCTCTTGATGCCTCCTCAACCCCAGCCCGTTGTGCCGTCAAGCAGGACAGCTCCGCTTACTGCCTCAACCGTGATCTTGATGAGATTCTTATCGTATGCGACGCCGGGGTTGATTGTGCTGTATTCGACACCGTTGACGGGTAACCATTTGAGGTCCACGTTGATCATGTCATTGGCGATTGAAGCATTAATGTCAAAAGCTGGCGGCAACAGCTCTATGTCTTTCTTCTGCCCAGGCGAAAGCGTAAGCTTGTTATACTTGAACGACAAATTGGCCTGCCCATTCATGATACGGAAGTTTGTCGTCTCGAAGTTTTCCGCTGGCACTGAAATTGGCAAATCACCGATCTTCCAGGAATGATTAATCAAAGGCATGAACGTGCTGCTTGGAGAGCCAGTATTTGAGGAAAAGCTAAGCATGGCATCTCCCATTGAAGAGATGAACTTGGCTTTCAGATCTATCTTGGCAGGCTTCTCCGAATTCCTTGACAGCTTTACCGAAGTGCCGGAAGGATCGATTTCAACACTGTAAAAATCATTGTCCAATGAAATATATTTCGAAAGCATGAAGCTCTCATTTGAAGCTTTAGAAGATGACTGCCCCGGCATAGCATAACGTGAATCCATCTTCCCGTTGCCGTTAAGATCCAGGAACAGCTGCGAACCGTATGAATACTTACCGTCAAAACCGTGGAAAAGGGCAGCATTAACACTTCTGCCCTTATATTGCGCACTGCCTTTCATCAAGTACTTGTAATCCATCATGATGAAGGGGCCAGCTCCCTGGTTTCTCAACATGAATGTCTCATCAAAGTCGCCTATCTTAATATTCAATTCCTTGCCAGTTCCGCTTTCGGAAATCTCAATAACTTTGTCGTTGGAAAAGTCCTTGTCATTGTTCAGGTCAAGGATGAGGCGGTCATATTTACCAGAACTCTTGCTCTTGAATATGACTGTCGAGAGGGAGAGCCCCCTTCCAAGGAAAAGCGCGCCATATTTCTGGTCTGACATGCTGACAGACGGCGGCTTCTCACCCCTGAGCGGTTTATCGCTTTGTCCGCCGATCGTCTTTCTGCCAAAAGGCATACGCTTCGTGATCTCCTCATCAACTTCAGCCTTTGCAAGGCTGACTGTTATGTCCCCCTGTTTCATCTTGGCAACAGGAGCCGCTGGCTCAGGCAATGGCGTATCGGCAGCCTTCTCCGTAGTTCTGATTGGTTTTATCTCCTTTGCGGCGGTGCTCGGTTTCATCTGGGGCTGAGGTGTTGCGATTGCAGGGGAAGCAGTTATTATGTTCATGGCTTTATCCGAATCACCTTGATGCGTCTTCAGCCAATGGCGGGCCAGGAAATCCTTCTGTTTTTCAATATTGGACTTCCATTTCTTCAATGTTTCCTGATATTCGGATTCAGGGGCCGCCTTTTTATTGTCAGGCATGGGGAACTGCTGGGCCAGCGAGGACAGGATTTCCTTCCTTGCGTTTTCCGGCAGGGAAGTCCAGTTTTTAGAGTTATCGTCATCCGCAGAGAACATTGAAATCCCGGCTGAGAGAAAGAATACCAGAGTTAAAACCTGACATGCTGTTTTCATTTTACCCCCCTTATCAATGATCACTTCACAAATCCCGCCGCAACAACATTGATTTTCCTGCCTGCAAGGGCGACCGTGACTTTCCTGACAGATACTCCGGAATAAGTTCCGCCATCTGATGAACTGCCTGCACCTGCTGCGAGCTTCGCAAGGAGTTCCAACTGTTCACAGGCCAGAAGAGAAATGCTCTTAGGCGTTAACCCTTCGTCAGGATCGCTGAGTGATACCACTGCGATTATTCCGCTGCCTCCTTCAATGGCGGTCTTTTGCGAACCGTTTATGACTCCTAATGTGTTGAGCGCGGTAAGAACATCGCCTTTCTTCGAAGTTTCAACATGCACCACGAATGGAACCGCCGACAACGCCGGTGTTGCTGTCGTGTCGTTGCCCACACCTGCACCTTCCACTCCGTACAGAAGAATGTATAACCCTTCGTCAAGGGCTGCAAACTGCGCATCATCACTGGTTTTGGCAAGCGTGCTGTTAACCCACAATGCCGCATATGTGCCGTTAATCGTATTTTCATCCCAGCCGTTGCGAGTATCTAGGAAATTCTGTAACCCGATAACGTCTGCATGGAGCGGTACCGCTACCGGTGTTGCAGGCAGATATGCCGAGAAGTCAAAGAAGTTGTTCGGAGCTTCAACAAAGCAGCCCTTTCGTGTGGCAACCGTATGGCTCGCGGTTCCTTTGACTGGATCCGGCATTTCCGAGAAGAAAAAGTCAAACGTGTGCTCCCCCTCGCTGTTGATCAGCACTGAATATGAGAATATCCCCTTGGCATCGGTTTTCGTCAGAGAACTTGTCAGTCCGGTGATCGGATTTCTCGTCTGGACAACAATATTCGGGATTCCTGATCCTGACTCGTCAACAACCCTGCCTTTGAATTTCGCAGTGAACGGGACAGGAAGATCGTTCACAGGAATTTGAGTAAGGACAATATCCTCCACGGCATAGGAGTTCACCGTCAGCGTGACATCTGAGTATGCAGTTACCCCGTAGAGCATGAAGTACCATGTTCCTGCAGCGGGATTGCTGACTGTCAGGCTCTCATTGACATTGTTCTCTACGCCTTTGGCGTTATACAGTGCAAAGGTCGGATAATTAGCGAACTTCGCAAACAGGTCGCAGTCGTTGGTCTTCAACTTGCTCGTGCCGTCTAGCGTGGCGACAAGGCGTGTAGTTCCAAACAGCACTTCCGTAGAAAAATATATGACACTTCCCTTTTCCATGTCTACGATGTTCGAGGATGTCGCGCCGTTATTTATGTTGGTAGCTGTAGGATTCGAATTTCCGGAAGCCTTGCCAACCGCACCGGCGAGGCTTAATGCGCTGTCATAACTGCCTAGACCTAGTGCGTATTTCGCATTCACCCTGTAATAGAATGGTGTGTCAGTTGTAATTGGAATACACTCATATTCCAAGGCTTCAACTGTATCGCCAACCTTCGTCTTGTTCAGAGTATACTTGCTGTCAGTGTAGCTGTACACGTCATAGGCCGTTGCTCCCGGAACTGCAGTCCATGTTACGACGATCCTGTCAGCGTAAGTGCCATTGCTGGCGGTGACCTTCGTAGGCCCCTTATTTGAGAGGTAGCCGATGTTTGGCTTGCTGATCGCAGTAGTGGCATTCTCATTCTTTGCAGCTATCCAGTAATGGTATTTCTTGACCTCCCCAGCGACCTGAGGAACAATGTCATCGCCGAAGTCGTCGAGGAACAACGCTGTAGTTTCCCCTATCAGATATGTATTCGTATTCGGATTTGGTGCGGTTGCGGTGCTCTCTGTACGGAACACCCTATAAGATGTCGCACCTGTGACTTTAGCCCAAGAAACACGAATCTTATCGAAGTACGTGCCGTCGGAGGCAGTGACTGTTCCAGGAAATGAGGGCGCTTTCGCCACATATCCGGAATTACCGGTGCTGAAATCGCTCGAACCAATAGCGTTCTTCGCCTTTGCAAAGTAATAATAGACGTTGTTGAATTCAGCAGTATTGTCTTCAAATATGACGTCACTAACCGTTCCCAGCAAATCTGATCCATCGGTAGTATTCGTGGTATTCCTGTAAACCTCGTAGCTGGTGGCAGACGGGACGGCTTTCCAAGTAATGACAACCCTGTCCTCATATGTGCCGTCTGTTGCAGAGATCACGGGAATCGCAGTAACAACAGTCGGCACAGCATCCTCTGCGAAGTTAGCAGTGATCGTAGCTGAAGATCCGTGGTCGCCCGACAAGGTCACAGTAGTCGCAGCCGATTTAACGTTTGCTACAATCGCAGAACCGGAAGTGACAGTCCAATTTACAAAATGGTTGTTTGCATCCGGTGTCGCTAGGATTGGCGTCGCAGTCCTCGTGTTCAATGGATTCAAGCTTGTAAATCCGGTAGTCCCGTTTCCGTTTGAATTTAACGATAGAGTTGAAGTGTTGTGTGCGAAGTTTGCAGTTATAGCTTTGTCGGAGGTCACGTTTGTGAGTGTAAGCGGATTGTCAAGTCCAGTATAGTATCCGGTCCAACCCGTGAAATGGTAGTTTTCGTCAGGTACAGCTGTAACCTGGGTGCAATTAGCACCATGTTCGATCGTCTGTGTCTTAGTACCATTAATGGAACCATTTGCAACAGCGGAGAAAACTACTGAGTATGTGTTTATTGCAAAATTAGCAGTAACCGACTTATCCTCTAATATATTTGTCAATGTGAGAGGATTTTCTTTTCCTTTATAGTCTCCGCTCCAGCCGGTAAAGTGGTATCCCGTGTTAGGCACAGCGGTGACTGTGGAGGCATTGTCCCCATGAGCAACTGTCTGAGTAGTGGTGCTGGTCAATGTTCCGTTGGAGCCGACAACAAATGTAATCGTGCAAGGCTTCTTTTCGGAGTATAGTGCGGCGACCGCGGAATTGGATAAGGCGCGGTTGTAGATACGGACGTCATCAATCCCTCCCTCGAAATTCCTTGCCCATCCAGTACTGTTAGGTGACATGGATCCAATAGTCAAAGGAAGGGGGTTGTTCAATGCACCAGTGACTTTGCCTAGCGAAGTTGATTCCAATTCAAAAACACCATCCACGTAAAACCTTATTTTACTATTCCTCGTTACAGTCATTAGGAGATGATGCCATTTCCCATCATCAAGTTTTTTAGTACCCCTTGTCGCAACAAGGTCGTTCGGGTCTGGCGTTAAAGCATCTCGGATAAAAGAATAGCTGCCATCTGTAAAACCAGTTCCGAGCCCATAGCTTGCTATATGAGTTTCGTCATATTTTGCCACAATATACCTGCCAGGCTGCATTGAATTGCATAGTATCCACGCGCAAATCGTGAAGTCCTGGGTTGATTCAAAATTGAGCAGCGATTGATTTGCTACTTGTATATTATCGCCAACTCCATTAAAGCGGTACGCCGAGTTAGCATTCCCGAACCTGTCAGTAGTCGGAATAGCCCCGTTGACTGTGCCGTTGTTTCCATTCCCCGATTCATCGTTGGCGTTGCCGTTGAAGGGATAGTATGCGACAAGACCTGAAGATTCTGATTGGTACAGCTGGGTTATTTCCTGCGCAGATAAGGCGCGGTTGTAGATACGGACGTCATCAATCCCTCCCTCGAAATTCCTTGCCCATCCAGTACTGTTAGGTGACATGGATCCAATAGTCAAAGGAAGGGGGTTGTTCAATGCACCAGTGACTTTGCCTAGCGAAGTTGATTCCAATTCAAAAACACCATCCACGTAAAACCTTATTTTACTATTCCTCGTTACAGTCATTAGGAGATGATGCCATTTCCCATCATCAAGTTTTTTAGTACCCCTTGTCGCAACAAGGTCGTTCGGGTCTGGCGTTAAAGCATCTCGGATAAAAGAATAGCTGCCATCTGTAAAACCAGTTCCGAGCCCATAGCTTGCTATATGAGTTTCGTCATATTTTGCCACAATATACCTGCCAGGCTGCATTGAATTGCATAGTATCCACGCGCAAATCGTGAAGTCCTGGGTTGATTCAAAATTGAGCAGCGATTGATTTGCTACTTGTATATTATCGCCAACTCCATTAAAGCGGTACGCCGAGTTAGCATTCCCGAACCTGTCAGTAGTCGGAATAGCCCCGTTGACTGTGCCGTTGTTTCCATTCCCCGATTCATCGTTGGCGTTGCCGTTGAAGGGATAGTATGCGACAAGACCTGAAGAAATGTCAGCGGCTTGGCTTGTTGTTGCCGATACCGCGAAAGAGCAGACGATAAGCACGACAAGCGACAATCTGATCCAAAAAGAATACTTCTTCATTCCCTATCCCCCCTGTATAAATCACATTTAACAAATATGCACAAGCATAAACCAAAATGCCTAACCTACCAAGTACAGTCAAATCACTCTATATCAAGGAGTTTTAAGCAAATAAACCGTATTCATCGCTACCACTGAAATGCTCGAAACAACATCAAACTCCACCAAATCCAGATATGAAACAGACATGTGCCGGGCTATCATGAAGTCCAAAGCCGTATGCACCACTCTGTCTGTTTCCCTTCGTCTGTAATATCACTTCACAAACCCTGCCGCCACGACATTTATTCGTCTGCCTGATTCCATGTTGACTGCAATCACCTTAGTCAATGTGCCGGAGTATTTCCTGTCCTCGCCAGATGCTACATTCATATTGCCCGCAAGATTCGCAAGAAGTTCAAGTTGTTCCTGTGCGGTCAATGAGACATTGAAGTCAAAGCCGTCGGCGCCTTCATTCACATTGGACAGCACTGCCAGCGGCACTACTCCGATTCTACCTGACTTGATCAGCTCCTTCTGCGTGTCGTCTATCACGCCGAGCGCAAGCAGGTTGCCG
>CAZION010000156.1:0-16660 GCA_964540865.1 uncultured Victivallis sp. | reverse complement strand
GGAGGAGGCTGATCTGTTTTCCAGTAACGGATTTTCCGTCCATTTCCACCGAAGCTGAATCGAATCCGGATTGGGGCAGCTGGACGCGGAGTCCGTAACTGCCCAGATTCTCCTTCCATGGCTCCCCGGCAAAAGTCACTGTGTGGTAGAGCTTAGTGAACGATTGGCCCCGATAATATTCCATGCGCAACTCACCCATGCAAACTGGACGATCTTTGTCATTGAAGTACCAGCCAGTAGCTTTGACCACAGCCCGATTCACGCCGTTCTCTTCCAACACAATCCCCGCATTTTCACCTTTAAGTCTGAAATAATATTTCTGCCCGGCACCATCTTCCCACCATAGATCTTCCGCCCCAAACACTCCGAATAATTTCCCATCCTTGACGTTATATTTGATGCCTGCAACACTGATTTCATCGCCTTTCTGCACTGCAAGCGGTTCCTGGCCGGACATCTTCCCAGGCTTGCCTCTGAGAGTGTAGAAGACATATTTGCTGGCCGGCACATTGGCGGAAAAATCCACCAGCAGCCACTTGAGACTTCCATCCATCCACGTGGCCATAGGTTGCACCTGCACCGGAACAGCCTTGCCGTCCGGATCCGTCAATTCAAAGGCTGATTCTTTTGCCAACATCCCTTCTGCGAAAGGCACACCACAACGCACCGGCCAGCCTTTACGCACCAAACCGCTGCCCTCCTCGATCCCGATTGGCACGATCACGTTCCCTTTTTGCGAAGCTGGCAAATCCACCTTGGTCAAGGCCATCACAAAGGGTCTTTCTGAAGGAGGAGCGGAGATCTTGTCGGCCACCATCTTGTCGTAGGCCGGATGCGCCTGACCAACGAGACGACGATTGTCAGTATACGTGTGGACCGGGTCCTTATCCCCTTCGACAATTCCTTGCAGGACAAACGTGTACCAGCCATCAGCAAGACCAGTCATAGGTACATCGTCACGCACGTCAACCTCGCGCCCCTTGGCAGGGTCAATCGCATAATCCTTCGCCTGTTCCCTGACAACTTTACCAAGCGGATCAATTACCTGCAACCGGAACGAAACCTTGAACGGTTTCTGCACGCTGTCGAAAAGACGGGCGTAGTAGCGGCAGCGAATGGACTGATCCTGAACGTTCGGCACGGCCATCATTGCGTCAAGAATTCCCCAGGAACGAAGAGCAAACCTGTCACGCCGCCGGTGACTGAAGTCAAAACGATTCTGGTTTTTGAGGTTCTGGCAGTCCTCCCCTCCCGGCGGTGTGCCCGGGGTCATAGTGTATGGGCCGATGGCCGCCAGATTTGGCCTGACCATCTTCAAAAACTGCAGTGCTCGTTCCTTCTCCGCAGGGTCACCCAGCATGCCCATCGGAATAGACTCGGGCTTATCCTCAGCGGTGAAGGGATAAAAAGTGCTTTCATACATCACGGACTGACCCGGTTTGGCCAGGATTGGCTGTGGGTGCGGCTCGGCGACAAAGGCTCCTCGTGTAGGCCCCTTTCTTGCATAGTTGTAATCTGTCCAGGTGATCTGCATCTCGCTCTGTTCTTTTTTGAACGTCATCCACAATCCCTGTCCGGTCTTGTAGTTGACTGCCACCCAGTAGCTGTCGCTGGTGATGAATTGGTGGTCGAACCCGGAGCCAATGAAGCATTTGCGCACCTCTCCTTCGAATCCAGGCGCGATGATGCAGGAATTCTCCGCCAACAAATCGTCCAGCTGACTGTATGTGTGCCAGCGGCATTGCAGGCGCAGAGGCTTGTCGCTGATGTTGGTGATCTTCATCAAGGTTGTAAGTTCAGCGCTTGTGTCTGAAAGACGCATTTCCCGTTCGAACCGGCGGCCTTCCGCCTCGCAGCTCACGAAAATGGACTGATAGCCCGGCCCCTTGCGAAACTCACCCTTATAGGGCAAAGTATAGACTCCCTTGCCAAACTTATCCGGGGCTTCCAGCGAATAAAAGTCCTTCCAGCCCCATCCAAGTTTGCCTTTCAGGACGTTGTCACGCCCTGCCACGAAGTTGACGCCTGTCTTCTTGTTGACGAACTCAATTACCGTGCCGCCTGGATCAGGCAATACCGCCAACCGTACCAGATCGTTTTCCAAAACCATAAGCCGGCGTCCCTCAACCGTTTCCTCCTTGGCTGAGCCCCCTCCATACGCCCTGCCAGCAGCCACACCGCCTGCGAGAATCAAAATCGCCAATATCAATCGTTTCATATAAGTTCCTTATTTAACTTAAATTTTGCAATTGTCTTATCTAAATATAATGAGCGAACACTGGAGGGAGCTTTCTCCACTGTTACATTTCCAGCCTTTTCATCAGTTCGCGCCGCCCATCCTCATAGGCCTTCTGTTGTTTATTAGCATCGCATGCGTTGAACCAGACAGAGTGAGGAGGAAGCCCCTCGTTATCCAATGCGCATACCCATGCGGTTGTTGGCATTTTCTCAAATGCGTGCCTGTAGAAATCCCGGGCTTTCATAGTCGTTCCATAGCTCAATCCAAGAGCCTGCAGCACATTCAGATCTTTCATTTGACAGTATAATTCGCCCGAGCCGTTCCGGCCTGTGTGACAAGAGTTCAAGAGAGGATTCCTGTATGGACAAGGCGCGCACATCATCCAGTCAGCTTCGCGCACAAGTGTCACAGAGATATCAGGATTGTCACCGAAAAGAGTTTCCAGAAACTCTGGCAGATTGTCTTCGGGAAACGTTGAACGTATATTTCTACCATATTGGCATACGGCGCAAAGAAGCAGATGCGGCCGTACGCTGACATGACTGGCTTTTTTCAATGCGGCAATTGATTTTTTCTTTTCGTCCAGCATCTCCTGATCGCACCTTGCCGGAATAATGGCCCTGAACCCCAAGGCATGCCCCTTTTCGTAGTATCCCGACTTCGCCTTGGGACAGCCCTCCCATTCCTTTGATGTCACAACGTCGTAGCCGCATATCCCTCTCACACTGTGGATGCGATCAAACAGGCGGATGAACAGTATTCTCGCCGGAATAGTTGTGCCGGGCATCAAGTCAAGCTTGTGAAGAATGTCCAGATCCCGTTTCTGGTTGTATTGGGCACCACCCGGCGAGTCATCTCCAGAACCAGGATTCTGAAATCCAAAAACAGGGCCAGATTCGCATCTTATAGTTAGAGG
This sequence comes from uncultured Victivallis sp., assembly GCA_964540865.1. Classification (GTDB taxonomy): domain Bacteria; phylum Verrucomicrobiota; class Lentisphaeria; order Victivallales; family GWF2-50-93; genus GWF2-50-93. The sequence continues at coordinate 13,505 of CAZION010000156.1, read as the reverse complement.
CATGTCAGGGTTCTTCCTGATTCTGTCGACTATTGTCGCGAGCTTCTTGTCCATTGGGCATGAATGCCCTTCCCCCAGCGAACACACCATGCATAGCAGCTGGTACGGTCTGACATCGACACCAGCGTACCTTGTTTGCGGCAATTTAGCATCTAAACTTTGACCTTTTAAAATATTTTTCATTCCACCCACTCTTGTTTTATAATTGTATCAGTACAGCAATATATATAATGAGGCAATAATTGTCAAAGGGATCTTCTGTTTTTTTAAAATATTTTCACCCTCCAATGAATTGCATTTGGTGCGTCGCTCAAACATTCAAACATTCTCATCAGCCCATGCCTGCCTCCGTCTGCCTGGAGGTCACGCCAAATTCCAAGCCTTATTCCTTTACTGCTCCTAAAGCCGACGCATTGTTAAAATTGTAAATTTTATTTAACTTTTGATTTGATTTATAATTGAGACGGAATATTGTATCAATACTATTCATTTCTAATTCAATTGGAGCATGGCGCCTAATAATGAATCTAACTCTTGGCAATAAATGGCTGCACGCCATATTTTCATCTGTTCACGGCAATCTGATCGGGCTGGATTCGTCCAGAAGTGATGGCAATCTGGTTTCCGGGACAGGATGCCGTTTCCGGATCGGAGACTCTGAATTCCACGATTCCGATCCGGCTAAAACCGCAATCGGGCAACCAATCGTCACTGCCGGAGACGGTTTTGTGAAAACGGTTATTCCAGGGCCGGGTCTGGAGATAACTCGAACCTTCTCCCTCCGGGCAGATTCGCCGCTCCTGGAATGCACCATCTCCATAAAAGGTACCGGTGAAAAAGTACAGTTGGGCTCCGCTGCACTGCCTGAAATAAGGTTCAGTGCGGATTTCAACGACGCTTTCGAAGATGCAGAGGATTTATTCTTTGATGGTGCCGAAGTCGGAGGCGGCCACGAAATCCCCTGCTGGCGTGTTTTCTTTCGTAATGGGCACGATGATGGCCTTATTGTGGCAACCCGTTCCAAACTGGAAATGAGCCATTTCCAGATTCTCGAACGTGGTTTCGATATCAAACCCCATCTCATGGTCTGCTACGATTCAGACAATGACCTCAAAACTATTCCATTGTTGCTTGAGAGGGGACTTGAGTTCTCCGCCGCATTTTTCCTCGGTCCCTGGTGCAGGGCGGATCACGACGCAATCCTGGATGTAGCCGGATTGAAAAAGCCACATGCCGTCCGCGCCAAACCGTTGTCAGGGAGAAAGCCAGCAAAACTGGCAGGCATCGTTTTTCCAGTAGATCAGATTGCTTCTCCGGAATGTATCAGCGACACGTACTCCTCCTCGCACTGGATGAAGGCGGAACTGCCATGCTGTACGAGCCGGTTTGCCTTAGTTGCTGGAAATGAGGTGGCACCGCCGCCGATCCGCTTCTCACCCGGACTTTCCGGAGTTCATCATGTCTATGTCGGGATCGGTAATGGGAATGGAGTATCTTTTCAGCTAGACACTGATCCTTATACCACATTTCGAGCTCGGAGCAATTCAGATTTTTTCTGTACTCCAGTAAATCCCGAGACTGGAACATCGGATCTTCCCAAATCAACGCCATTTTATCTTTGGCTCAGCGGTCCGCAGTGGAGTGAAGAAGTCTGCATAGGTTCCATGGATCTGACCGGACGGAGCATTGAGATAAGCCGCTATCCCAATTCGTTTACCACTTCGGTACTAGACTATGTCCGGTTTGAACCGGTGGAGGATAACATACCCAAAGATGAAAAGGCAAAGAGCGTTGGCCTCTCAGACGCAACAGGTATCGAGCTCAGCGGATTTGCTGACACGCCCGATATCGCGGTCCGTCTCGATCCGCGGAATCCGGATCCCGAGCTATTCGCCTCCAATATATGGGAACATGCCCGCCATGGCATTAGCAAAATTTATTGGCGGATCGATGGCCAGTGTAGCGACTACCCATCCAAAGTCAATACCATGCGCTATATTTCGGCCGAGGTTCACGGAGTTTTCTGGCCAATGTCTAAAGCATATGGAAGACTGCTGAAAAAAACTGACCTGCTCCAACTTGCTGTCAAGGCCGCAAGGGAAAACAGGGTCAAAATCTATGGATGGATGCGATTCAACTCCTACATGGGTAATATCCAAAGCGACTTCTTCAAACAACACCCCGAGTATCGTGAAGAATCTGAAGGAGGAGGCATACCCAGTAAAGTCTGCCTGGCTTTCCCCGAAGTCAGAAAGCATAAAATTGACATCCTGGTCGAAGCCGCGCAGTACGGACTTGACGGAATCAATCTTGGATTCCTCCGCCACCCGCCCGTCTCCATGTACGCCCCAATACTTGTCGAGGGTTATGAAAAAGAATATGGTCAAAAACCACCACGAGATCGAGCCAATCCTGATCCTCTCTGCATACATACTCTTCCTCCGAATGATCAGGATCATATCCGCTGGTACCAATACCGCGCCCGATTCCTCACCCTCTTTATGGAGGAACTCCGCGCCGCCTTGCAGAACGCCGGTATTGGGAACATGCCGGTTTCCATATGGGTCCGCCCAAACCTTTGCCTGTTTGACGGGATAGACCTGGAAGATTGGCTCCGGCGAAACCTATGTCAGGAAGTCGTGGCTCAGGACGATTATTTTATGGGGCGAAACCAGAATCCCTACAATATTGATTCAGAATGGAAAAACATGGTACAGCAACATGTCCCCCTAATCCTAGGATTCTGGTTCCAGGATGAGAATATCACGATTGACAATTACCGGAAAGCCGTAAACGACGGATATGACGGGATTTGCACCTACGAATCCAATGAGGCCGTACTCAATACGAAATTCATCGATATTTTCCGGGATATCCGAAAAGCATCAGAATAAATGTAGCTTTTAAAAAGCCACGTTTTTTCGGGTACGGATTACTGGTAGGGATTTTTATTTCCCACCCCAGCATTATTGCCGAATAACATATATTGAACTGTATCATAAAAATGATATGCTATGTGGAAGTTAAGATTTCCACTTTTAAAATTGCCTCAACCAAAAGCAGGAGTAAAAAAAATGAGTGGAATGAATCTGAAGAATAAATTGGCGAACGGGGAAAAGGTATTTGGAACTTTCATCCAGTATGTGACTAACCCGGCAGTGATTGATATTTTTCCTGCCCAGGGCTTGGATTTCGTCGTGCTCAACGACGAGCACAACGCTTTGGATCTGGGTGATTTCAACGGCATGCAATATGCGATGGCCGCCAAAAATATCGCATGCCTCCTACGCCCCTACAACAGGGATCCCGAGATGGTGTCCAAAGCCTGCGATTCCTATGCCGACGGGGTGGTAATCGCCTATGTTGAAGATGTCGAAGAGTTGAAATATCTAGTGGCTGCTGCAAAATATCGCCCACTGAAGGGCGCCGCCCTCAAGAAACTGGTCAAAACCGGTGAGTGGCCAAGCGAAACTACGCGCCAATATGTCGAGGATAAATGCAAAAACACATTTTTCTGTGCGATGATTGAATCAGCAAAAGCCTTGGAGGATTTAGATAAAATCTGTGCGGTTCCCGGAATTGACGCCCTACTGATCGGTCCAAATGACCTTAGCGTATCACTGGGAATCCCCGAGGAAAGGGATAATCCAAAATTCATCGATGCAGTACAGCGGGTGATCGATGTCGGGTCCAAGCACGGAATTGCCGCCGGAGCCCATTATTCAGTCATGTCACACACCCAGAGATTAATCAAACAGGGCGGAAGGTTTATTCCCTATGCCAGCGATGTGCGCTATATCCAGAACGGTCTGGCTACTTCATTGACCGAGCTGGGAATCGGCTCAGGGAAAAACTTGGAAAAAATCATATGATGGCGAAAATTGCAGAACTAACCCATAGAGCCAGTTGCAGAAAACATGTAAGTTCTGCAACTGGATTAAAGGAGTATAAAAATGGCCACCAATAATAAATATTCTGAAGTGCTGGAAAAGCTGGAAATCATGATCAGCTCGATGGCACCACACAGCAAACTGCCGACATTCCGGGAATTGATGCGTGAGTATTCAATCAGCCAGAGCCCTCTGGACACAGCACTGAAGATTCTTGAGGAAAAGGGCATAATAAGCAAGATTCATGGCAGTGGCATTTATGTCTGCCCTCAGCCCGGCAAGCCGCAGACCCGCACGATAGGTCTGGTGACTGGCGACTTCAGCGACAACTTCTACCCTGTCGTCATAAGGGGTGTGGAAAAAGTGATTGCTGCGGCCGGATACCGCCTGTTGCTCTGCCATTCGCATGACGACTTGGAAAAAGAGCTCGTGACTTTGAAGTCGCTGAGAGGTAAAATTGACGCACTGATCATCTTCCCCTATACAGTGCGCGCAGTCAATCCCGAATATCTGGAGTATTTCAATAAATTCAGCCGGCACCACAGGATTCCCATCATTACAATAAACGTCCCGCTGAACGGCATTAACTCCAGACACGTCGCCTTTGACGACTACAATTGTTTTCAAGGTATTCCCGGAAAGCTGATCAATAAATATCCCGGGGCTCAGGTCTTCTACATGGGCAGCATGGGCAGCCATACCAATGTTCTGCGTATGTCGGGATTCAAATCGGCGATCTCCGGATTGAACCCCAGGAATAAAGTCATCTACATCAATTCCGATCCCGAGGAATCCGAACCAATCATGCTCATCGATGCCATCATACAGAAAAGTGCGCCGGGAAAACTGCTGTTCTTCAACGCTTATCCTACAGCGCTCGACCCCCTCATCAATTTCCTCGTCCGAAAGAAAATTAATATTCCGAAACAAGCTATTATCGTCAGTGTCGTAGAAGAGGATTATGTGGCGGACGAAAATGTTCCAATCATCAGGCTGGTCAAGCCCAATATCGAATTCGGGGAAAAAGCCGGCAAGATAGCCCTTTCCGCCATCCGCAAAGGAACGCCCAGCCAGCTAGACCTGCCTATGAAAATACCAGCCATAATACCTGAAAAACTGAAGTCGCTGTGATATGAGAAAGCCATAAATTATAGCCGTAAAGATAGGATACATATCCATCTCTGAACTTGTGCACCCTTAGATTCCGCCTAAAGGCGGTACTCTAAACGGTTTTATCATGTCAACAACGCGTAATTTACCCAATAACGCGCTAGTAGTTCCGGCTTTAGCCGGAATCTTCGCGTGTAAAAATCCACTTAACGGACACCGTTCAGTGGATTTTTGCTTTGCAGGTCTTTCCTGGCGTGATATCAAGCACCTTGCTGCTACCATTGCACGCGATACATACCCGGATCGGAGCTGTAGCTGAAACTGATACATTGACTGGCGCATCAGCACCTTTGCGTTTTTCGCAAACCAGATCAACATGTCCGCCCGGAATTGCCAGCTGGCGAATCCCATGTTCATCAGCAAGGCGGATGGTCCAGTCAATCCGCTTTTCCGGCGCGTTCAAGTCAACGCCAATGATATTCTCGATCAGCATGGCAATGGGACCAATACCGGTCCACCCCACAAAATCCGGTTTTACCGATTTTTGAGTATAGGGAGTCATTCCGGGCGTAAATTTCTCAGAGCAATAGGATTCCCACAGTGTATGAGGTGAAAACTGAGAATACGTTTTAGCAAGGCCATCCAGATACTTTACAGCAATTGCATGCGCCATTTCCCCGCGCCCGGCGCACATGAGCCCACGGGTAACCATATAATTGGTGGAAGCCCAGACACCACCGCGCCAATAAATGCCATCGTGTGAAAAATTCGCGTCATCGGCCGATAGGCTGGGTACTGGAATTGTACGGTTGAACTCAGCAGGGTTTTCTAGATGAGCGATCAGATCGTCCAATCGATCATTGGGACAGATGCCGGCAAGAATGGGCCAGAACCCGGCAACTGTCTTCGTCGACACAAAATTGCCTGGAAGGGAACGGTCATGATAGAAACGCGTGTTCTTACACCAGAGCTCTGCGTTGACAAGATTACCTGTCTCATTCGTTCTGGCATCCCATTCTTTCGATTTGGCGCTGTTGCCGAGGACCGCATGCATCAGGGACAGAATACGGAATGACAGAGCCATCTGTGACGAAAGATCGATCCAGTCAAAGAAACGTCCTGCGTCCGCATTCCTGGGGGTTCGGGGCGAATCGTCCATGCCAGATGAACCGCAATCCTCGAAATGGTAGAGGCTGTATTGATGTTCCGATTCTCCGCGTCCATCGTTGGGAGAATCGAATGCGGCTCTGCGGCGATGTGGCGCTGTCCGTCGGTTGGCATCAATCCATGCCATCAGCTTTTCGATAACCGGAACCACTCGGGAAAAGCGGGAGGAATCACCAGTCGCGCAATGGTGCTCCCATTCCACCCAGGCAAAAAGAGGGGGATTGATGCGATTGGGCCAGGGTTCCTCATTAGTGGTCATGTCATAGGTCATGCCGATGTATCCGTTGGCATGCTGCATGTCGTAGAAATTGTCGAGACTTTCCACGCCGGGGTACTGGCCGTTTCCATATCGGCAATAGAGGGCCATGAAACAGGTGTCCCACACCCATTGGCAGTTCCGGGCAGGATCCCAGGCGGCATCCATGTGCCTGCGCCCATGGGATATGCGGATATTTTTGGCAGCGGTCTTCCAGGAGAAATCATATAGCTCCATCCAATCCGGGCGACCGGGAAGGATAGGCTGGGGCAACTTTGTCAGATCAACGCCATTCACTGTGTTCATATCGAGTCCTTTATTTTGATTAATTCTTGTAATTTAATTATTTTTAGTTATTGACGTGGCTAAAGCGCCTGCCATGGCATTGGCTCCTCAAAGAACTTTACCGGCAGACTCGGAAACTGTTTTGCGATTTTTTTGGCGAGGACGCGCAGCCCAGGCTCTTCTGTGGCGTGATGAAAGCCATCTATCACCGCGAGTCCGCACTCCGCGGCCATTTTGGCGCACGCGTGAATCATGTCCCCTACAATAATGGTATCACAGCCGAGGGACTCATATTGTGCCGGAGTTCCCCAGCCTTGGCCGGAGCCGCCGGGAGCAATGCCGATCCGCCGCACAAGATGGCCGGGACTTGGGGACACCACCCGCACGAAAGGCAGCTTCAAACATGACTTCACATGTTCAGCCACCTGGGCGAGAGGCGTTGCATGGAGTTCAACAATCCGCAGGCATTTTTCGGATAAAACGATATTCTTGCTCCATCCAACCTCTTCAATGAAAGCCGCAGGGATTCCCCAGGGCGCGAGATCGATGTTCCAGTGGTGCCGGTGGATGATCAAATTGTTCTCGGTCGCCAGGCGCATTCGTTCGCGATTGGCCGGGATGCTGAGCGTTTCCGGCATCGGTGAGCGATGCGGCAATATGGGAAGATGATAGATTTCCATAATCGGATCTTCGTGGCTGACGATGAAATTAAGGCGTTGTTTCACCGCCTCCCGGAGAATATCCGGACCTGGCCACCAAGCCACCGCCACACCAGTGCAGACCGTATTTGGATCACCGCAGGCATATACGTTCTCCGATTCGGCGGCAGGTTTCGGATCCGGGGCGATGGAGAAAATGTAGCGGTTGACATCATCACATGTAATGGGGTTGGTCATGATTTCCTTCCTTATATCTTTTTCCGAGCAGATTTATTTCGGATTGGTTTTGCCGTTATCGCCATAACCCGCGAGAGCGCTGTCTTAAGATCCGGTTCGTTGATCAGATGGCTGGCAAGTCCGAGACGGGCATAAAGACGATTCGCCCAATATCCGCCACCGTGGGCAGCTCTGACAATTGCCACTGGACGCGTAGCCATCAGACCGATTGCATTTCCCAAGTCCAAGTGCCTGAGTATTCCCAGGATAGGTGCGCCGTATCTATGGGATGCAGGAGGGTCTTCCATGACGACTCCAGCGACACGTTTATCCAAAAGGGCCGCATACAGGCATGCCACACCAGCATCTTTCCGGCCGTGCAGTACAATTTTTCGATTCTTCATCTCCGGCAGTTGCATGACACTGTCCATCAACAACCGCAGATCCTGCACCATCAGCATCACAGGCGTCAGACCAACAAGCGCTGCTGCGCGCAAGAGGAGGTCACGCCGTGATGCCGGTACGGCACTTAAACCAGTTCCACGAGGTTCAAAGGCTGCCAGAACTGCGTCTGCGGCGCCATGCGCCGAGAGGTGTCCCAGTACATCGGCGGTGTCTTCGTCCGGACCGGCAACACCGATCACCGCCGTATCACCGGCAGTTTCGGGATTCAATGTTTCCAGCCAAACGTCCATTCCTCCGACATTGCCGCCATATTTTTTGAATTCAGTCTGCTTATGACTGATCTTTGAATCAGCTACTCGCTCCAAGGTCAGCTTTTCATGCAAAGCCTCAAGCCGCCCGAACACCTCGTGGCGTAGTCCGTCAATTGCCATCCCCTGAATCCGCGACCAGTCATTGGGCGTACGCGGAAGTTCAAGAGTTCCGCGCGGAGAGAGCAGTTCAGGAAGCAGATCCAGCCGATTCTGGGCTGGAGATGCACCATTGAAAACGGTAAGGGCTGCTTCAGCCTGCAACTTTACAGGCTGTCCAGTTTGCGGTTTTTTTTCGCCAGCCACATGTTGGTCAAACCAGAGATCTATTGACTTCAATGCTTCTGCGGGTTCACCGTGCGGCCCATGGCATAACAATGAAGAACAACGGTCTTCGCAGCCCAGAAGGCGATAGACGCTCTTGGTGCGTTCAACAAAAGACTGCTCCTCTTTCGGCGAGAACAGAGTATCATGCCTGGAAAAGTAGAACAGTGACGCGCGGGGCGCGACAAGGGCGGCGAATTCGCCCGTATCCTTGCCATAAAGGTTATGGTAGTACATGCAATCGCAATGGTTGCCAAGGTGCCGGTTCTGGAGCGCGTCCTTTGGAACACTTACTCCGCAGGACGAGGCGACAGCCCGGATACGTTCGTCGGCTATGGCGACATATAGGCTCTGGGCGCCACCACCTGATACTCCGGTAACCCCGATCCGTCCGGGATCCACTTCCGGCAATGCTGCCAGGACATCAAGGGCGCGGATGCCATTCCAGACCTCGCCACCTGCCGAAGTGTACCCCATGGAGAGCCAGTCGGGCCGTTGGCCGGTCCAGAGACCGTGGTGCTCTCCGGGATTATCATGCTGTTCGATGGTGTCAAGGATGAGGCAGACGTACCCGCGTTGCGCCCAGCGCATGGCATGTGACTGATAGTGAATTATGCCGCAGGTGCCGTGTCCGCAGAGGTAAAGAACACCTGGCTGTTTTCCAGCCGGCAACGGATCAGGGTAATAGATGGCCGCAGCAGTCCAGCAGTCCGGGAGAATCTGGAATGATATTTTGCGTGCGCGATACCCTTTACCGTGGACGCTTCCGCAGTCGGTCACCTTCAAGTCGCATCGCGCAGGCAGAGGATCCAGTCCAAGCGAACGCATGAATTTCCGGTAGAGACCATTGCGCCCCGACTTCCACCGGGCTGCGGTTCCGATCTCCCCTGGAGAGTGCATAGCCAATTCGGCCGCAAGATCCGTATAATACTGCCAGAGTGTTATTCCCATTAAGCAACCTCATTACAGAGTAAATGTATGCGTTTCTCGTCCTCATCTATTTTCGGGAATCTGGAATATTTCCCTCCACCTATGAAGACATTGTCGTTTCTGTCATCACAAACGCTCGACACTTCGCCACTCACCCCATACTTTACACCGTCAATGATGAATCCGCTTCCGCCTTCGCCCCAGAACTGGTGTATTACGCCAGGATGGATGCAGATGCTCTGCCCCGGACTGAGCTTCACCCTGTCTCCGGAGGAGATGGTCTTGCTAACACCGTCTATCGCCACCATCAGGCTGCCGTTCTCAGGTTGTCCGTTCTTGTCGGACTTGGTAAGCTCCAGGACAATGAAACCTGTTCCGCGGTTGATGATGTCCTCCCTCTTGCTTTTATGGAAATGGGGTGGTGCGCGCTGTCCTTCAGGATCAAGGATGAATTTTTCGGCATAGCTCTTAGGGTATTTTGGGTCATTATGGCGCCCGTTCCGCAAGGTGAACAATGTGCGGCCTATGTTGGTGAAATCACAACTGTCGAAATCGGTTACGTCCCAGCCCAGCATGCAGTCACGGATTTCATTTGCTTCAGGGCCGGCTTTCAGCCATTCATCGCATGTCCAGAATGCGAATTCCGGCAAACGCAGTCCGGACCGCACGAAGACCTCCTTGGCGATCTCGATGCTTTTATTTATTGTTGATCTTTTCAGCATTTTTCATCTCCTATTGATGTCTCGTATCGTTTCATACATGGTTAAAATATTTCCTATTGGTATGTCGGAACCAAGAATCTGGCTTGGCGCAAAGATGTAGCGACCGGTCGGAGCAAATGCGCCAACGATCTCGCGGACATGATTCTTAACGTCTTCCGTTGTTCCATGCGGCAAAATATTCTGGGTGTCGATTCCTCCGTGAAAAGTGACCTTTCCTCCGAATCTTCCTGCGAGATCCGCAGGATTCATTCCCTTCGCAGTCACCTGGACAGGGTCGAGAATGTCAACGCCGGCATCAATCAGGAGAGGAATCAATTCACTGATTGCCCCGCATGAATGCATCATCACTTTCAGGTCGTATGAATGTGCCAGGCCGCAAAATTTCCTGATGTTTTCAAAAAAGAAGTCCGCCCACATGTCCTTGCCCATCAGCAGGCTTTCCTGGCTCCCGAAATCGTTCCCGAAAAACCATATTTCCATTTTTCCTTTAAGCGTGGAAAAATATTTATCGTTCAACTCCAAATACATGTCGGTCATTCGGTTGATCAGCGTATGAATCAATTCCGGATTCATCGCGATGTTGAGGAGGAAATTTTCAAAACCGTGCATGCGGTAGCTGTCGCCCATGATTCCTGTCCAGAGTCCGCCGATGCGGATACGGTTCGAGTTCGCGTCGGCCTCGGCTCCGAGTGGCGAGAAATCAAAGTGCCCGGCTTTCGGCCAATGGAAATCCAAAATTCCCCGCTCTGTCAAGTCCGGCTTCTGGAACGGTCCGAAAATGGATTCATCCACAGTGAATTTACTGCCGTACGCTCCGCGATGCCAGCGAATGCCCAATGGGCACACCCGCTCCGTATCTGTCATGTCCGGCAATCTGCCTTTGTAGAAAGGAAGAGAACCCTCGTTTTGAGAAATGTCGCGTCCAGGAAGATAAAAGAAATCAGATCCCAGATAATTGAGAAGTTCACACTCCGTCTTTATTCCCAAGTGTTTGCGCAGAGCCAGGTCGGCCTTTCTGTGCGCCAGATAGTCTATGGGTATTTTCCCCATATCTTATTTTCCCCTGGGTTTCGCCGCACTTGCGGCGCAAAGCAGCGCGTTGAAGCCCCATTGCCAGGGAACATCCGGCGCGCTCTTGTCCACGATGTCATAAAGCACCCGCCAGTAGTGCTCCTTCAGATCCCCGCCCACCTCGGGAGAGGTCGGGGTCATTTTCAACCACGGCAGTCCAGCCAGGCAGATGGATTCAAGGGCGCCAAGAAAGCCAACGAGCCGTTCGCGCCCGTCAACCGGCGGAGCAGCCGGATCCTTGGCGCTCATCTCCGCGATCATCCGTCCTTGAAGCACTTGGTTGCGACGTTCGCGCATATCCAGGCCCATTTCAATGCAACTGCGGTAGGCGCCGCGCCAATCATAACGTCGCAACGGTGCGGCTGGACGATGGAGTGGCATGTCCAAAGGATAGTTCCAGAAAAGATTTGAGCCCAGTACACCCATGCGTTCAAGGCCGGTCTGGCAGGCTTTCTGCGTGGCAGGCTCCGGATCGAGTTGGGCGATAACTGTGAGACACTGCGAGAAGATGCTCATCCGGTAACCGTGCCAGTTCGGGTAGTTGTCAAATGCGATCAGGGCCAGGCGTCGGGCGCCGTTTTCGTCGCGCGCCTGACGGTACTGGTCCATGTAATGACCATCGCCAGTCAAGTCGTGGGCCATGAGGAAATAGGTCAAGTACTGGGGAACCTGTAGCGGGCCCAGCCCGCGGAGGCTGGCGACGCTTCCAGTGGACGGCTGGCCGTCATACCGCGGAAGAATCCAGTCGAACTTGTCCAGGCGCGCCAGGACGGAGCGGAATATTTCCGCCGTCAAGGCGCGATCCGCTGGAGTTGCCAGATCTGACTTCGCCCATGCCCAGATGCCGCGCAGGTAGTTCGGCAACTGTTCCAGAGAAGAGTTTTGAAAGAAAGCTTTTGACTTCGGGACAAGGCCGCGCGCAACGAAGCCGTTGCCTGGTACCGACCAGAGCAATGTGGCACCGTTAAAGATATGTCGGCCAAAGGAGGCGCGCGTATTTGGGTCAATTCCAGTGACACCCCGGGCCAGCGCCCATAGGATCCATGAGGAGAGGAGAGTGTTGTCCTCTATGGCGGTGAACCATCCCTGGCTGTTGGGGATCTCCGCGAGACACTCCTCCTCGGTCGGAAAGTGTGGTGCGTAATCCATCACCCCGTTGTAGATCGTGCCTCGTTCAGGATCCACATGCCCCTTCACATAGGAGTCCAGGTGTCGCGTGAGAGCCGGCAGGATCCGGCTCATGTCGATCTCTTCCTGCCATTCGAGTTTTTTGATTGCCTCGCTCATTTCGCCACTTCTTCCTTTCGGATCAGGACAGTTGTCCGGATCGTGCGGAAGGAGTAGTGGTTGTCGGTCGGAAAATTGTCGCTTGTCCAGCCGGTGGACGTGCTGCCTCCGGAAACGCGGACGCGCAGTGAAGGCGGAATTTCAAACACAGCGCAGCTCATGCCTGCGAGCGGATTTTCACAATAGTGCGTCTTGCAGTGCCACGGCTTTTCGCGGGTACTGGGGTAGAGTTCCTTTACCATCTCCGGCATCTTCTCATAAGTCATTCCAGTGGAGTTAAGCTTTGGTTTGATGTTTGGGGTGTCCGTAAGCAAGGCATCCACGCGCAGATGCATGCCCCAGAGGTTTTCGGCACGGAAACGGACCGGCATGACGGAGACCGACTCCCATGCGTTTCGCCACTCAGGAATTGGTTCGCAATCCAACTGGATATAACCCGGAGGCGTACAGGCGCTGCCTATGACTGCGACCCTGACAATTGGATTTTTCTCTTCTACGAGAATGTTGTCCGCCTCGAATGGAATCGGATCGGCAAGGCCATCCTGCGGAATGGCATTGATAACCCCAAGTTCAACGCCATGCCCTTCACGTCCTGGCACGAACCATCTGACGACTTTGATATTGTCATACTTGAACGGCATGTCGTACTCATAAACCTCCGTCACCATCCGGACCTTCTTCTGAGTGGCGACATGTGGATAGTGGTAGGTATCGCTTACGGGTTTCCTCGGTGATTTATTTTCAGTTGTCATGTGAGTCTCCTTATGATATTTAATTCTATTATTCCGTTATTCTTAGATTAACTTTCCCGCTATCCCGTAGGGATAAGGTAATATAGCCTGTGGTTTCAACCACAGGTAGAGCATACACACCAC
>CAZION010000155.1:0-16687 GCA_964540865.1 uncultured Victivallis sp. | reverse complement strand
AGCGCTGCTGACACAGCGCACTCCGAAAGACGCTCCGCGTCAAAACAAGTCCCGGCGAAGCCGTTAAGTCCACAGGCAAGATGCCTGTGCTACATTAAATAAGAAAGGTGCAGCATCACCCGGAACGTCTCGCCCGATGGGCCAGGATTGCCATGGAAGCGGCCGGGGGCTAGGAACATCGAACATTCAACTATTCGCCAAAGGCGATGAATAAACCATCGAGATTGATTTTATGTATCGCTTTCAGCGAATACTCTTGATTGCAATGGCATTTCATAGGGTAGCCCTTTCGGGCAACCCTATGCTATAATATTAATCCGCGTTGCGGAACAAAAAAATGAATCAAAGAACATTTAAATACAATTTCATATACGATACAGGCGACAATACGTGGTGAAAAAAAGTAGAGCGGTGACTACGTCACACGCACTCCTGGGTCAGTCCGAAACGACTGATGTTAAAGAAGATGAAACACAAAAGATAATAAACATAGGGAGTTTCAAATGATAAATCTTGGTCCGCAATATTACCGTCCGCCTTTTCCGGTTTCTAAATTTTGGAAAGAGGACATCGGGAAGATAAGGGATTCCGGGTTCAACTGTCTCCAGCTTTGGGTCATGTGGTCCTGGGTGGAGGCGAAGCCTGGAAAATTCAATTTTGATGACTATGACCGGATCATAGATTATGCCGAGGACAGCGGGCTCAACGTGGTGCTGAGCACGATTGCCGAAGTCCATCCGTACTGGATTCATAGGATTGTCCCAGACTGCGAACTGGTCACCAATCTTGGACATAAAGTCATTTCTGAACACCGCAACGAATGCCATAACGGACTCACCCCCGGCGGCTGTTTCGATCATCCCGAGGTTTGGAAGAGAATGTCAGGATTCATCCATAAGACCGCAGTTCATTACAAAGACAGGAACAACATCGCCGGCTGGGATGCGTGGAACGAATTGAGATGGAATGTCCAGGCAGACGGACCCGTTTGTTATTGTGATCACACGCTGAAGAAATACCGCGAATGGCTTGAGGAAAAGTTCGGGAGTCTTGACGGGCTCAACAAGGATTGGATCCGGCGTTATGATTCCTGGAAGGATGTCATGCCAGGAAAGACCACCTCCAGGCCGTATACCTCAACGATGTCATTCGCTCATTTTCTGACCTGGCGTTCGAGCAAGCATGCCGAAGACAGATACAAGATCATAAAGGACGTGCATCCTGAAAAAGTTGTCACGGCGCACGGTCCTAGTCCATGCATGACGGTTGTCGGGGAGGGACAACTGAATCAGGCGTTGAACCGCGGGAATGACTGGTCAATTGCCGACAAGCTGGACAGCATCGGCTGTTCAAATTTTCCGACTTGGTGGAAGATGCATAATGCGGATTATACGTTGACCATGGAGATGATCCATTCCGCCGCACGCGGGAAGAAATTCTGGGTCAGCGAACTCCAGGGCGGCCGCTCCAACATAGGGTTTGAAGTAAGTGATTCGGTGAGGGCGGTTGACCAGCAGAGGTGGGTATGGAACAGCATAGCCTGCGGTGCCGACACTGTCCTGTTCTGGTGTTGGCGTGACGAAGTATTTGGCTGTGAATCAAACGGATTCGGTTTCATCGGGAACGATGGATTTGCCGATGAGCGAATCGCCGCGATGCAGCATACCGGAAAACTTTTGAAACAATATTCCGGCCTTCTCGAGAACTACAAGCCTGCGAAATCGGAAGTCGCCATAATGTTCAGTCCGCAGACTTACTATCTTTACTTTGCACAGGAATCGGAGGCGCGGAAGCCCTTGAATTCGATCAGGGGGTTCTGCCTGGCGCTGATCCGCAATTCCGTCCCATTCAAGATCGTCGAAGAGGAACATCTGGAGGAACTCAAGGGGGTAAAAATACTTTTTCTGCCAAGGGTGACGGTCCTGGACGATGTCACGATTGAAAAGCTGAGGAAGTTCGTCATGGAAGGCGGCACCTTGTACTGCGAGGCCGAAACAGGCGCTTGGGATTCCAAAGGCATATATCGGTATCCTGAAGAAAGATTCCCCGGAATATTTTCGGATGTACAGGAAATCGGGCGGAGGCAAGTCCCGAAGAATCCGGTATTTTCTGCGAAGTTCGCAGGAAAGACATATAAGCTCAAGGCATCGCACATGCTTTCGCCGTGGAAAGATTACAAGGGCGAGACGCCAGGGGACAGAGAACACAGGCAAGATGCCTGTGCTACTTCAGAAAGAGGGGCAGGATGCCCCGGGGAACACAGGCAAGATGCCTGTGCTACTACTAAGAAGGGCGAGACATTTGCGAAGTTCGCAACTGAAGACGGAGCAATGCTTTCCCAGGTGAAACTTGGCAAGGGCAAGGTGATCCTTTGCGGTACATATCTCGGCGATGAATATGAGAAGAAATGTTATCCCGATTTCGAAAAACTTGTCCTGAAATTCATTGAAAACGCAGGAGCCGGAACCGGCGGCATAAAGATCTCCGCGAAAACGAAAAATGATTTCAATTCGTTCGTCTACACCCGGTATGGGAAGAGCAACGGCAAGGATGTCGCATTCGTGTTTTTCCCGTCAGGGTGCGATTCGGCGACATTGAGTTTTAATGGAGAGATATTCAATGGAGACAAGGTAAAGGATATTTTCTCAGGGAAGGAGCTGCCCCTGCAAAAATCCGGTCAAACAAGAAAACTCAAGCTCGCAGCCGGAAAGTTCCGGATCGCGATATTGACAGAATGAACAAGGGAAATAAGGACTAATGTCAGCAATGATGAAACAGAGAAATGCTCGGGAAGACATGAAAGCGGCACTGGAACGGCGCATTCCTGCGGGGGCTGTGCCCATCTGGGAGATTGAGTTTCACGCCTGGGACGCGGCGTCCGGCAGGCATGTCGTGCTGGGGGAGGAAATGGAAAAGTTGACCCCCTTGGAGCAGGAACGGGCCATGCAGTCGAATGCGGAGATCATCGTGTCGGTATCCCGCGACCTGCATTTTTCCGCTGTGACTTCGCCCGGCGCGTACTGGTATGCCGCCCCGGGCGAACTCGCATATTTCGTATTGCCGGCAGACTTGCGGTTTCGTCAGTTTGAAATTCTCCATTCACTCGCCGGGAATGATCTGATGTTGATTGGAATAGCGGGTGGCGTTATCGGCGCAAATTACAGTGAGGAATTTTGCGAGTCACTTTTCTTCGCCCCGGAAAAGGTGGATCAGTTGGCGGCGGAGGGACTGGTGCATGGCCTTGAATGTGCCAGACGCTATCGGGATTTGGGTGCGGATGCTGTCTTTACGGCCTCCGATATCGCAGACAATTCCGGTCCTTTCTTCAACCCGGAACAGATGCGGCGCTTCATTTTCCCATATGCCAGCAGTTGGGCCAAGAAAATTCACACAATGGGAATGTATGCCATCATGCACTCGGACGGACAACTAACCCCATATTTGGATGAACTCGCCGATACCGGACTGGATGCGCTCCAAGCAATTGATCCTGTTGCCAAGATGGATATGAAGCAGGCGAGGAAAATTGTCGGTACCAGGATCTGCCTATGCGGCAATGTGAACTGTGGCCTGTTATTGCAGGGCTCTCCGGAAGATGTCTATCAATCGACGGCAAACCTGCTTCACTCTCAAAAGAATTTCGGCGCCTTTGTATTAGGCGCTAGCAACGCGGTCCAGAAGGACGTTCCTATGGAAAACTACCGCGCTATGCTTGAAGCATGGAAAACCTATGGACAGTACAGGAATAAATAAATACGTTAATCGGCTGCTGTGAATTGAATCAAGGGCCCCCTCGACATTGAAAGTTTTTTGCTTTACGAAAGCTTGATTTATAATTACATACATATAAAGTATGCTTACATACTTATGGAGGCTGATATGAATGCTACTGTCGCTGAAAGAGGTCAAGTCACGATACCTAAACTTCTCCGGCTCCGTTTCGGTATAAGACCGGGAACGGTTCTTGACTTCCGCGAGGAAAACGGAAAGATCGTGGCCGTTAAAGAGGGTAAAAAAGATGCAGTTGCGGCTGTCAGGGGATGCCTGAAGTCCAAAAAAAGAACCGATGCGATAATCAGGGAGATGAGGGATTCGGTATGATTACAGCCGTTGATACAAACGTTCTCCTTGATATTTTCCTTGATGACCCTGAATTCTCTGAAAAATCATCGGATATGCTTCGCAGGTGTATCAGGGAGGGAAAAGTGATTGCCTGCGATATTGTCTGGGCGGAAACAGCCGCAAACTTCAAGTCTGAAGATGAATTCAGAAGGATTATGAACAGTCTTGAAATAGAATTTTCACCTTTAAAAGAAAACGCCGCTTTCAGTGCCGGGCATCTTTGGAAATCGTATAGGGAAAAGGTTCCCGGAAAGACAAAAATAGTCGCAGACTTTCTAATCGCATCCCACGCCAAACATCAGGCCGAAAGACTTTTATCCAGAGACCGTGGATTCTATCGCGGACACTTCAAGGATCTGGTGGTCTTGAATCCCGCCGAGTAATTTTAGCGGGAGACAAATTCCAAATCCGAAGTTTCAAATTTTTCAAACATTGAATCTTCTCTTTTATTGTCCTGCCCTGTCGGATGACTGGGTTTCTAGTTTCGACATTCGGATTTCAGGAATGTCGGCATAGACATCATCGACCAGAGAACGGCAATGGAAGTTAATTTTGAATTTTATTCAGGACAGCAATTTATTTGTCCATATAATGATGATATTGTAGGCTCACAGAAATATTCTTGCAGGGATAAACATGGAAATCAATGAAATACAGTTGGAAATATACAAGAAAATGTCTCCACAGAAAAAGCTTGAAATAGCTTTTGGTCTCTACAAAGTCGCCAGGGAACTGAAAGCAGCCGGGCTCCGCATGCTTCACGCTGACTGGACCGAGGGGCAAATAAAAAAAGAAGTCACCAGGATTTTTCTAAATGCAAGAACTTGAGTCATTTCTTATTTTCGTCCGAAAATTCAACGACCTGAAGATCCCGTATATGATAACCGGTTCAGTTGCCGGAATTGTATATGGCGAACCAAGACTGACCCACGATATTGACCTTGTCCTGAAGATATTTGGAGATCATGCATCTCAAATATGCAAGACTTTCCCGCCTGAAGAATTCTACTGTCCTCCCGAAGAAGTGATTAAAGCTGAATCTTCCAGAGAATCTAGGGGTAATTTCAATATCATACATCATGAGACAGGGTTCAAGGCTGACATCTACCTGATCGGGAAAGACCCGCTCCATATATGGGCATTCGCGAAAAGACGCAAAATTGAACTCGACAGTGACGCAGTGTTTTTCGCTCCTCCAGAATATGTCATAATCCGCAAACTTGAATATTACAAAGAGGGCGGCGCTGAAAAGCACATCCATGACATAAAAGGAATTCTTGCAGTTTCAAGAGATATCATTGACATGAAGGAACTGAACGGAAAAATAAGCTCGCTTGGCCTTGAAAATCTCTGGAGCAAAGCAAACTCTTGAGGAATCATATCTCCGAACAGAGGAAAATAAATTCATGTCAAGTCTCTACTATTCTTTCGTTACCCCGCTATTACTGCTGAAATAGAGGTGGGCTGTCGTCCTGCATAGGACGCAGAGCAGAAGCAGGACCCCGAGAATCTCCAGGTCTATCCACATCTTGAAATACCAGGTTATGATCAGCGAGAAAGGGATACATCCCAACCCGAGCATGAGCAGGCCGAACCAGGCTACAATCGGACCGAGCGTCCAATATGTGATTTTCACGCTCATGAACCAGAGGGTGATCGTGAAAAGGGAATACGCGGATTCAGTAATGTATGCGGCGGCCTTTCTTGTTTTTGGAAAGAAGAAGAACGGGGGCAGGAGAATTATGGAAACCCAGAGCGCAAATATCGAGAGTTTAAGCATAGCCGACAAGATTGTCTCAGCAAACCAGTGCCCGTTTGTGAATAAAATGGCGCAAAGGAGAGGAACGGCCGCCACAATTGACGTCCAGAAAAGGAATTTCCGGTAATTATCAATCCCAGTCTTCATAAATCACTTGCAGATAATATTCATGGACTTTACAAACCGACTTCAATATGTATAGTTTAACTTTTTGCATAAAACAATGGTGAGAATGAAATGAAACATGAACTGGAAAACATATCTGAACCGAATCTGCTGAGAGACGTTTTCTCTTATGACAAGATTCCCACAGCAAAATTCGACGGCAAAATGATTGCGCCCGAAATTCCGAAGGACATCTGGATCACGGATACAACCTTCAGGGACGGACAGCAGTCACGCCCCCCTTATTCGGTGGGGCAAGTGGTTGAAATATTCAAATACCTCAACAGGATAAGCGGTACACGCGGACTCATACGCCAGACTGAGTTTTTCCTTTATGCCGACAGCGACAGGGAAGCTGTCAGAGCATGCCAGGAGCTTGGCTTTCAGTTTCCTGAAATCACCGCATGGATAAGGGCTGTGAAGAAAGATTTCGAGCTCGTCAAAAACATGGGGATCAAGGAGACTGGAATCCTGACATCCTGCTCCGACTATCACATTTTCCTGAAGCTCAAGAAAAACCGCAGGCAGGCCCTCGACGAATATAAGGAAATAGCATCTGCCGCAATCGAGAACGGGATCGTCCCGAGATGTCATCTTGAGGATGTGACACGTGCCGACATTTACGGTTTTGTCATACCTATGATAAACGAACTTATTGAAATGTCGCAGGGCAGCGGGATAAAAGTGAAAATACGCCTCTGTGACACAATGGGATACGGGCTTCCCTACGCATGCTCAAGCCTGCCGCGCGGCATTCCTGCAATGCTTGATGCCATCCTGAAAAACACCGACATAAAATCCGAGCAGCTTGAATGGCACGGACACAATGATTTCCACAAGGTCCTTGTCAATGCCGTGACTGCCTGGATTTACGGATGCTCCGCCGCAAACGGGACTTTCCTCGGCTTCGGCGAGAGGACCGGAAACCCGCCGATAGAGGGGCTTGTCTTCGAATGGATGGGTCTAACCGGAATACATGACGGCATTGATCCGACTGCAATAACCGATGCCGCAGAATATTTCACGAAGGTCATAGGGTACAATATTCCGCCGAACTATCCATTCGTCGGTTCCGATTTCAATACGACACGCGCAGGAATTCACGCCGACGGCCTGACAAAGAACGAGGAGATATACAATATCTTCGACACGGAACGCTGGCTCAAAAGGCCTGCGAAAGTCGCAATCACCGACAAATCCGGCCTTGCCGGAATCGCATACTGGCTTCACAGCAACCTGGGCAAAGCTGCTTCAGACATCCGCAAGGACAACCCTGGGATAATGTCGATAAAGAAATGGATAGACGAAGAGTATAAGAACGGCAGGATCAGCTCGATCTCTGACGAAGAAATGCTCGCAAAGGCAAAACAGTACATGCCGGATCTTTTCAAGCAGTAATTTCGCCTGCGGAAAAGCGAAAATACTTTATTGGCCTAATGTCCGTATTTTGATGTTTTTTGATGAGCGAAAGCGAATCTTTCGGAGTGCGGTGGCTTGACACCGCTTTGTTTTTGCGACGGAGTCGCATCTTTCTGCGCTCCGCGCAGTTTTAAAGCGCAGTCAAGCCTGCGCACTCCAAAATCAGGAAAAATGCCTGTAATAACTATTTCTGGATATACGAACCGGAATGACATCATCTCCTTAGTTGACGGGAAGCGAATACTATGACAGCAGAACTGAATTGCAAATTCTGCAATGGCAAGACGCGCCTTACCCAGCATGGAATCATGCAGGTATATCTTTTCCCAAGAAAAATCTCATTGTCCCTTATCGTTCTGGGAACTGTCCTGAGTTTGTTGATTTCCAAATATTGGCTTATACTGGCTGCTGCAGGCTTTGTTATCCCACTTGCCAATGCAGATTTCCGTCTGTATCTCTACCCCTTTGTCGCACTGGGCAAATTGCTGGGGAAAGAAGTCAACTGCCCTAAATGCGCAACATCGGGGACAATATTCAGGTGAAATCAGAAGTGACCAAGTGACCAAGTGACCAAGTGACCAAGTTGCTGAGTGGCCGAGAATTGAGGAAATCATACTAAGTTGCATTAAAGAAACACGTCAACAGAGTGACGTGGCTATTCCGCCTAGGCGGACTGTAGCCGCGTCACTCTGCTGACGCGTCCCCTCCCAGATGGGTGCAACTAAGCATTTACCAAAGGAAGGACAATACAATGAATGATTCTAGCGACCCGCAAATTTCGGAACATCAGATCCCGATATGGGCAAGGATGCAGAAGGATGAAATAAACGAGCGTCCCATGAAAAAATATGAAGGGAAAGTTCATTTAATCCGTTCCGAATCTGAATTGAGCGATGCGGTCAGCCGCCTCGAAAAGGAAAGCATTCTTGGATTTGACACGGAAACAAGGCCCGCATATCGGAAAGGTGAGAGCTATCTGCCTGCGCTTCTGCAGCTCGCCGGAGAGAATGAAGCATTTATTTTCCAGCTTAAATTTACAGGGCTGCCGCAGCCGCTCCTCGCCATCCTTGCCAATCCCAACATAATCAAGGCCGGGGTTTCCCTTAATCACGACATAATTGAGCTCAGAACCCTGGCTCAGTTCGAACCCGCAGGCTTCGTAGATATTGGAAACCTTGCAAAGAAGAACGGGATACAGAACCACGGGTTGCGCGGTCTTGCGGCCGTACTGCTCGGGTTCCGAATCTCCAAATCTGCAAAGACATCGAATTGGGCCAGCAACGACTTGACGCCTTCTCAGATAATATATGCCGCCACAGATGCCTGGGTCGGACGCGAACTATACTTGGAAATGCGGAGGATTAACCACCAAGGCACAGAGGCACAAAGTTAAAGTTAGAAAGTGCGAAATTTCGGGAGTTTGAAGATTGATGCAAATGAACGAGAAATTTACAGGACAAATCAGTGAAAATTTTTCAAAATTCCTTTTTGAAAAATTTAAGGTTACCAAAACCTCAACATCAGCAAACATTGCTGTTTACATAGCGGTTCTTATTGCCGCGCTGACTTCCAGGATAATCCTTTTCACGAACTGGATGGAATCTCCGTTCAGGCATTACCACAAGATTTCCGGTCTCGACATGAAGACCATCATGGGCGCCGCCGAACAGTTCTGTAACGGAAAAACCGATCTATCCATTTACAAACTCTTCGTTTACTGCTGTTATCTTCTTTCAGGACACGAATTGAATGTCCCCGTTATAATATTCGGTCAACTCACGCTTGGGGTGATAACATCGCTTCTTGTAACATTCATAGCGTTGAAGATATTGAGGAACCGCACAGCCGCCCTGATTTCAGGAATCTTCGCCGCGCTTTATTCACCGGAGCTCATGTATGAAAGCATGACACTTATTGAATCGGTTTATGTGTTCACATGCACGCTGTCGCTTGCCGCAATTGTCCATCAGAATAGAAGACCCGGCTCTAAAACATGGCTCCTGCTTTCCGGAATTGCAGCGGCGCTCCCGTCTCTGGTCAGGTTTCCGGGAATACTGTGGACACTCCTTGCAGTCTCCTGGATAATTTACACCCAGTTGAAACGAGACAGGAAACACAGGCACACAATCAATGCCGGGCGGGCAATGTTTCTTCCGATAGCCGGACTGCTAACGGTTTTCATCCCTGTCTCCATTTTTAATTTCAGCACCGTGTCAAACTTCACACCAATACCTGCAGTCCGAAGCAGTGCATATGCAGTCAAGGCCGGACTTGAAATCAACCTGAAAAGCCATGCGCTCCCTGTTAAAAGCACTGAAAAAAATGAATCTTCGCATCTTGACAAAGCCAAAAACTACGCCGGCAAATTCTTTTCAATATTCAGCGCCTACGAGATGCCTGACAACCTCAATTATTATTTTGTGAAGGAGATGCTTCCACCGCTCAAATATATGGTGGGGCCGCTCCTGTTGATTCCTTTTGCCACGCTTGGGATGCTTATTTTAATCTTGAACCGCAAAACCAAAACAAGGGAGACATTCCTTCTTTTCATCTATCTTATTGCATTTGCGATCCCCATGACGGTATTCATACCGCTTGGACGATATAAGCTTGTCCTTCTTCCCGTCTTCTGCATTTTTGCCGCATTTGCGATTATGTTCATAATCAATAGCATTGTGCCCTTCAGGAAAAAATATTTATCACCGGCGGCACTTGCCATTGCCGCATCATATTCCCTGTTATTTATAATCGCATCTCCAAAAACAATAGAGCGGGCCGAGGATTTTGTCGGATATGGAAAGGCGATGGAAACTGCGGGCGGATATGATGGGAGGGAAATAGAGGCAAGCTACAGGATCGCGTACGGGATCAACCCCACCGTTTCAGCGGCGATCCACCTTTCCAGCCATCTCATGAAGAATTCCGGCTTTGCCGAAGCAGAGATCATCCTGAGGGAGCTTTCGGATTCAAATCCGGACAACCCGGCAATATCGATCAACTATGCTTCTGCGCTTCTCGGTAACGGAAAACCGGCCGAAGCGGAAAAAGTCCTTATCGGGATGTCCGAACCCGGGAACAGAAGCAGCAAGGTGAATTACTATTACCAGCTCGGGGAAAGCCGCAGGCTTCAAGGCAGGAAAACAGAGGCCCTCGCCTGCTATCAGCTCGCACTCGACAACTCCGACACGGATGAGCAGAAGAAAATAATACAGAATGCTACCAGCAGGTTACAAATTATCACCGACTGAAACTGGACAACTGAAAGAAATATAGCAATGCAAGATGGAATCGAACAGAATACAGGAAGACAAATTATGAATGAAAAATCATTAGCTGTTTTTGAAAGTCATAAAATCCGCCGTCATTACGACGAGATGACAGAGACTTGGTTTTTCTCTGTGATCGATGGTGTCGGCGCTTTAACGGACAGCGTAAATCCCCGTGATTACTGGTTCAGAATGAAAGTCCGAGTTAAAAGCGATGATGGCCTTGAACTGTCGACAATCTGTCGACAGTTGAAAATGAAAGCACCTGACGGCAAAATGCGAGAGACAGATACTGCCAATGCAGAAGGGCTTTTAAGAATTATCCAGTCCATCCCCTCACCGAAGGCCGAACCCTTTAAGCAATGGCTGGCAAAGGTTGGCTATGAACGATTGCAGGACATGGGCGATCCCGCCCGTTCACTTGATCGCGCCCGAGAATACTGGCAGCAGCACGGCAGGAGCGAAAAGTGGATTCAACAGCGGATGATGGGACAGGAAACCCGCAATAAACTCACCGATTACTGGAAAGACCACGAGATAACCAAAGAAGACGAATATGCCTTTCTCACCAACATCATTCATCAGGAATGGAGCGGGGTTTCGGTCAAAAACCATAAAGATATAAAAGGCCTCAAAACACAGGCAAGATGCCTGTGCTACATTATAATTTTTCCCTCGGGAAAAATTATCTCTTGAGGAGTCTCTCCATCCAGACATAGAAGACCGGAGTGATGTATAGGGTGAGGAACTGGGAGAAAATCAGTCCTCCGACCACTGCAAGACCAAGAGGCTGCCGCGCCTCACCGCCGGCTCCGAATCCGATGGCGATGGGAATACCTGTCATAAGGGCTGCCATTGTCGTCATCATGATGGGACGAAATCTTATCATGCACGCCTCTATGATCGCTTCCTCCGCTGATTTCCCTTCGGTCCTTCTTGCGTTGATCGCAAAATCAATCATCATGATTCCGTTTTTCTTGACGATGCCTACAAGCATTATGATTCCGACATATGCGTAAAGGGAAAGGGGCATATCGAAAATCATCAGGGTCACAAGCGCTCCAAATCCGGCAAAAGGAAGAGCTGTCAGAATCGTTATCGGATGAAAGAAATCCTCATAAAGTATTCCAAGGATCAGGTAAATGACAACAATCGTTATGATCAGGAGCCATTGCATCCCTTTGAAAGAATCTATGAAAACCTTCGCCGTCCCCTGAAAGCTGGCACTCATTGAGCTGGGCATTCCCGGATTCAGTTTTTCCTCGATTTGAGCCATAACCTGATCGAGGGCGGCCCCCGGCCTGAGGTTGAATGATATGGTCACGGAAATAAGCTGGCCCGTGTGGTTTATGCTCATCGGTCCAGGCTCCTGTTTAACTTTCACAATATCGCTCATGGGAACAAGCTGACCTGCTCCTGAACGAACATAAAGCAATGTAAGCGATTCAGGATCAACCTGATATTCAGGCATTAGCTCCAGGATGACCTTGTACTGGTTGTCAGGAGCGTAAATAGTGGAAATCTGCCTCGGCCCGAATGCACTATACAAGGCATCCTCCACCTGTTCGGCGCTTATCTTCAAAGTGGAAATCTTGTCTCGATCGATATCAAGATTCAGCTGTGGGTTTGAAATCTGGAGGTCGCTTGAAACATCCTGAAGCCCCGGAATCGCCGAAAGCATGCGTTCGGCTTCAGTGGCGAAAGTGAAGAGTTCATCGGTATTAAATCCGACAAGCGTGTACTGGTACTGCCCTTTGGACGGTCTGCCGACCATGATTTTACTCGGGACTTGCAGGAACGCGCGGAAACCAGGAATTTGGGCGAGTTTGGGCCTGAGGCTCTGCACTATCTGCATGGCCGTCTTTTTCCTTTCAGCACCGGGCTTCAATCTTATGACAAACATTCCACTGTTGGAGCTGCCAACGCCACCGGCACTTCCCGCCCGCGACATGAACCGCTCGACACCCGGCTCCTTCTGGACAACTTCTGCACCAGCCTCCTGATGTTCCTTCATCGATTCAAAGGATATCCCCTGCACACCTTCCGTTTGACCGAAGATAAGCCCCTGATCCTCGTCCGGAAGAAGTATTTTAGGAATGGTCTTGAAAAGGAAAACTGTCAGGACAAGAACAACTATGGAGAGTACAAGAACGAGGGCTTTCTGCCTGATGACCACACGCAGTGACTTCTCGTAGAATCTCAGATACCAGACATCTCTCTTCTCGTGAGTCAGAGAGAAGCCTGGCGCGAGGAACCTGCTGCATAACATCGGAGTGAGGGAAAGCGCCACGATGCCGGAAACAAGGACCGCCACGCCGATAGTCACGGCGAATTCGCGGAAAAGCCTTCCGACAATCCCCCCCATGAAGAGGACGGGGATGAAAACGGCTGCAAGAGAAATGGTCATTGATATGATTGTAAAACATACCTCCCTTGAGCCTTCAAAAGCCGCCTGCAGGGGGGTTTTGCCCATCTCATTGTGCCGGAATATGTTTTCAAGCATGACGATCGCATCGTCGACGACAAAGCCGATTGCGAGAGTCAACGCCATCAGGGAAATATTGTCTATGTTGTATCCGAGAAGATACATGACGGAGAATGTCCCGATAATGGACATCGGCAGAGTGAGGCTGGGAATGATAGTCGCCCGTACATTTTTGAGGAAAATCCAAATGACAAGCACCACCAGGACAAGAGAGATCAGCATCGTGAACTTCACGTCTCTGACAGATTCCTGAATCGACTCCGACCTGTCGAACAGTATGTTCATTGTCATGGAAGCTGGAAGCTGTTTCTGGAGTATCGGGAGAAGCTCCTTCACGGACTGGGCGACTTTTACCGTGTTGGTTCCTGGCTGCCTCTGAATCGCGAGTATTATAGCCCTGGAGCTTTCCTCCGGCGTGCAGAACCAAGCTGCCACCTTGTCGCTTTCCACACTGTCCTCGACCCTCGCAATGTCTCCGAGCCTGACGGGCTGGCCGTTCCTAGTGGCGATAACTATTGGCTTATAAGCATCGGCATTGTAAAGCTGGCCCCTCGCCTGAATTGTAAACGACTGGTAGCGTCCATCCACCTGGCCAGTCGGTAGATTCACATTTGCCGCCTTGACGGCGTTCTGGACCTCATCTATGCCTATACCCAGGAATGCCATCTCCTTGGGATTCAGTTCAATCCTTACGGCATATTTCTGCGAACCATAAATCTGAACCTGTGCAACCCCGCTCATTGTGGATAATTTCTGCGAGATGATCGTCTGTCCATAATAGTCCAGCGTATAGAGAGGAAGGGTGGTGCTTGTAAGGGCGACGTAAAGAATGGGTTGATCGGCTGGATTCACCTTGGTATACGAAGGAGGACTTGGCATGTCAATCGGCAGATCCTTCATCGTCTTGGAGATCATCGCCTGCACATCCTGAGCCGCTATGTCAATGCTCTTCTCAAGGTTGAACTGGAGGGTTATGGAAGTGCTCCCTTGAGTGTTTGAGGAGGACATCACGTCCAGTCCATCAATCGTGGAGAACTGTTTTTCAAGGGGCGTGGCCACTGCGGAAGCCATTGTTTCAGGGCTCGCACCGGGGAGGCTTGCCATTACCTGGATCACAGGGAAATCAACATTTGGAAGATCGCTGACAGGGAGTTTGGGATATGAAATCACTCCGAACAGGAGTATTGACGCCATGACAAGAGTCGTCATCACGGGTCTGCGTATGAAAATATCGGAAATGTTCATATGACTAAAGTTTCGGTTGCTGGTTCTTAGGAACCTTGACTTCAATCTTACTGCCAGGCATGAGCTTTAAGTGGCCGTCGGTGACAACAGTCTCCCCTTCTGAAACACCCTTACTCAGGGCCGACTCCCCTCCAGCCGACCTCAATATGGTTACAAGCCTCATCTCAACTGAATTATCGGGCTTGACTACATAGACATAATTGCCCTTCTGACTAGGCTGCACCGTTTGTGAAGGAACCACGAGCACTGGGTTTTCGGAAACCATGTTGATAGTAACATTCACAAACTGTCCAGGCCAGAAAAGTTCTTTATCATTATCAACCTTGGCCTCAATCCTTATAGTTCCAGTGGTCGAGTCAACAGCGTTGTCTAAAAACTCAACTTCAGCCTTTACCGGAGCCTCAGTATCATGCTGCCCCTTGATCTCGACATCAAGCTTTTTGGCTGAAATGTGCTTTCTAATCATGTTAAGATAGGCTTGTGGAATGGCAAATGAAACGGAAACAGGCTTTATCTGGTTGATGACAATGAGCGTCTGATCATTGGCCTTTATTATACTCCCCTCATCGATAAGGATGTCACCGGCCTTTCCGTCAATTGGAGTCTTTATTGAACAGTAATCCACATCCAGTTTTGCCTTTTCAATATTGGCCTGATCGACTTTAACGGATCGTTTAAGGGATTCCGAAACAGCCTTTGTCTTGAACATATCATCTTCGGAAACAGCATTTTTCTTGTGAAGTTCAGCTTTGACCCTGGCCTGTCTTTCCGCATCCTCCGCAAGAACTGCGTCCCTTTCCAGATTCGCCTCAATCTGCTTGAGATTGGCCTCGTACGGCCTTGAGTCAATCGAGAAAAGCAAATCGCCCTTCTTCACGTCCTGGCCTGAGTTTACATGGACCTTTATAATCTGTCCGCCGATAAGCGACTTGACCGCCACAACCGTATAAGCCTCGATATTTCCGAATGTGTTGATCTGGATTGGAATTAACCTGGATTCCACTTTTGCAACGGTTACCGGCACAGCCTCAGACTTTCTGACAACCTCTTTTTTTGAGCAGGAGGAAATAAAAATGGACAGGGAGACTATAAGGAGGAATCTTAAAATAAAAAGTTTCATTGAACGGCCACCCTCAGATAAATCTGTTTTTCGAAAACGACAACAGGGAAATCACGGTATATTTCTTCCCTTGATTTTCAATCTAGATGTTGAAAACAATTATTTCAAACATATAATTAATGTATTCAATTGAATTATATGATTGATAAAATGCAAAAAACGCACGGAGCTTATCATGCAACAAAGGAAAGACGGGGAGGAAACAAGGCAGAGAATCCTCAAAGTCGCAAGCGTTCTTTTTGCTGAAAAGGGATATCGAAACACCACCCACGAGCAAATATGCCGCATAGCTAAAGTAAATGCCGCCGCAATAAACTACCATTTCCGGAAAAAAGAGACGCTGTATGTAGAAGCATGGCGGATGTCGTTCAACAACCTGCTAAAAAAACATCCTTCGGACGGCGGTGTGTCTCCGGATGCAACTGCGGCAGAGCGTCTTCATGGAAGAATTCTCTCCATAATGCGCCGCATGTCCGACCCAGAGAACAAAGTGTTTGACATCATAAACAGGGAGATGTCCAATCCTACCGGGATTTTAACTGAAGTCATCCATGAATCAATCATCCCCATAAGAGCGGGAATAGAGTCAATTGTGCGTGAAATGCTCGGTGAAAAGGCAACGAAGCAGGACATCATGCTATGCCAGATGAGCATCATGACGCAATCATTTCATCCGATTATGGCTAGGCGCCGGAAGACCTTTATAGTTAAAGAACCCAATGAACCCTCGGTGCATGATTTGGATATTGAACAGATAGCTGATCATGTGACCCAGTTCTCCATTGACGGCATCATGGGACTTAAAAAGCGTCTTGAAAAAGGAAAATCACACAAAGCTCAAGATGCACAAAGTTTAGAAGTTCGGAAGTTCTAGAGTTCTAGAGTTCTAGAGTTCGGAAGTTTTAAAACCTAAAACTGTCAAAATCTGGATATTATAATAGTATGAAAAACGAAGGTGGATGCAAATTGGGTTTATTAAATAAGAAATATCTTGCATTGTATGTCTCTTCAGCGACCGTTTTATTTTCCAGTTGCTACAACTATCCCGCCATCCCGGATTCCGTAAACCAGAGCACATACACCGACCTCAAAACCGACCAGCAGAA